>JANQII010000044.1 GCA_028282195.1 Prolixibacteraceae bacterium | reverse complement strand
TTTTCCTTTCTTCTGCGTTAAGTTTTTTCGCCGTAGCTGTGGCTATGCCTGTAAAACTTGCCTTGAACAAAGAAAAATACCATCAAAAATTTTAATTCGTTTAATTAACAATCTTCACACTAGAAGTTTTTCGATCTGTTTTGTCTTCCTTCCGACTTCCAGCTTCTGTCTTCCAGCCTTGTTTTGTCAACTGTATTGTTCATGAATTTCATTCAATCTTAAATCGATGTACTTCCAGTGCATAATGTTTTAGTTTTATTCCCAATCCAGGATTATTTTTCCGCAGTTTCCTTCTTCCATAATATCAAAAGCTTTTTGGAAGTCATCAGCTTTCATTCGGTGTGTAATTACAGGGGAAATATCAAGACCGGTTGTTAGCATCATTTCCATGTGGTACCAGGTTTCATACATTTCACGGCCGTATATCCCTTTTAATGTTAATCCTTTGAAAATCAATTTACTCCAATTGATTTTGGTGTCGGTTGGTAACAAGCCAAGAAGGGAAATCTTTCCGCCGTTATACATGTTTTCAACCATATCATTAAAGGCAATTGGCGAACCACTGCATTCCAGGCCAATATCAAAACCGGCAAGCATTCCCAATCTTTTCATTGCTTCAGGAATACTGTCATTCAATGGATCGATAACTTTTGTAGCGCCCATTTGCCTTGCCAGGTCTCTACGATATTTTGATATATCCGTGCCCACAATGTGCCTAGCCCCGGCAAAGCGGCAAACAGCTGTTGCCATTGCTCCAATGGGACCACCAACACCAGTGATTATCACATCTTCACCCAAAATAGGGAAGGATAAAGCAGTATGGGTTGCATTACCAAGCGGATCCATAATTGCCATGATTTCATCTGAAATTCTTGTATCAACTTTTAATACGTTTTTGGCCGGAACAGAAATATACTCTGCAAAGCCACCATCACGTTGAACACCAATTCCAATGGTGTGGTCGCAAATATGCTGACGCCCCCTGCGGCAATTTCTGCAAAAACCACAAGCAATATGTCCTTCTACGGTTACTCGTTCGCCAACTGCAACCCGGTCAACTTCTGAGCCAATTTCTACAACTTCACCCATGTATTCATGGCCAATTACCACTGGGGTTTTTATGGTATTTTGCGCCCACTCATCCCACTTATAAATATGAAGATCAGTACCACAAACTGCTGCTTTTTTTACCTTAATCAATACATCGTTATGACCAACTTTTGGCATGGGGACATCTTCCATCCAAAGGCCTCTTTCAGCTTTACTTTTTACAATTGCCTTCATGATTTACATTCAATTTTATGAATGCAAGTTAAGGCCATTTTTGAAGATGTAGTTTGAGGGATGTCATCTTTTAAAATTAAAAGCAAAGTAAAAGTTAGGAATTTGATCTTTTAGAAAAATCTTCGTATTAACGGTTTGGCTATATGTATTGTGTTGTAAAGAATTGCGGAATAAAAATCTTTGCAATTGCAACTTACGCAGGAATAACAGCCTGAATTCGCACAGAAACCCTTATTGCATATAGCCTGTGTTAACCACTGGGTTTTCTGAGGATGTAGTAAATTGAGTTTGTTCTCTAAATATACGACCAATAGTATCTTTCAAAGGAAGAGTATAGGTCGATTTTTCATTAATTCCCATTTTAGAGAGTTTTGTAAATGATCCTTTCAATTTGCTATCTTTTTCAGCAAAAACCTTTGATTCTTTTGAAATTACTTCAATAAGTTTTTCAGTTACTTTTGTTTCCATTTTAATATAAAATTAGAAAAATACTCTTGAATGTACAAGATGTATTTCCCCATAATGAAAAATCACATCCGCATTAAAATATTCCTCGAGTTTACGGAGTCTGTAATTTAGGGTTTCTTTAATTGTTTCGTCAAAAATTTGTCTCATGCTTTCAATATTGTATTACAAAAATAATAAATAATCAGTTATTGGTGAGTTTGAACCTTGTGGCTAACTAAATCAAAAGTTCACCTCAATTCCTGAAAATACAGTTGCTCCTGGCATTGGATATCCGTGTTGAACTTCATATTTCACATCAAATAAGTTTTCACCCGATACAAAAACGTTCATGTTTTTATTAATATGGTAATTCACTTTAGCATTTAAAAGCGTATAATCCTGTATACTTTCCGGATTAATATTGGTGTAAAGATTACCAATATGTTGAACCTGTAAATTGAAATCAAAAGGATACAAATGATAGCTTCCTCCAACAAATAATTGATGTTCAGGAGAAGCTATTTTGGGATTGTCCATGTTTAAATAGCTGTAGCTGGCGTGTAAATTGACTTTATTGGTTATCCTGTACTTCGAGTCAATTTCAAAGCCTTTGTGCGTAAAATCGCCTGAATTTACGTTTAAAACCGCTGGAGGAGGGGATGGATTTGGCAAAGTCATTATCAGGTTATCTCCTTTTGCCAGATAAACGTTGGTTGTAAAGCTAAGTCGTTTCTCCCAAAAGTATTGTGTCCAACCCAATTCATAATTCCACATTCGCTCAGGGTCAAGATTGGCATTGGCGGGAGGGAAGAGGTATAATTCACGAATTGACGGATTGCGAAAACCTTTTGAAACAGAAGCTTTCAGTTTTGTATTATCTGATGCATTGTATGCAAGCCCGAATTGAGGAACAACTTCATTTCCATACAAACTGTGGTTGTCTATTCTTACTCCTGAGTTTAAAGTCAACCGGTTGAATTGATGCTGCACAATCATGTAGGCACCTGTTTCATTAATGCTAACCCATTTGTTGTTATATGCAGAAGGAATCATTCCAACAAGTTGACCATTTTCGAACCTGGGAATCATCACTGGTGACCCTTTTCCTCCATATTTTTTGTAATCAACACCAATGCTGATCAGGTTATTTTCAACTAGTCTGATTCCCTGGTAAAAACTTAAACCAATATTTTCATCAATTGAGTTCCAGTCAGGGCTTGGCCCATTGGTAACCAAGTGGTCGCCGTGCATGTAGTAAAGTTTTAACCCTCCTTCAATTTTATCAAACTTATTGGAAATGGTGGCGTAAGTGTTTGTTCTTACAATATCTACATAATAGGCGTTATTATCGTAAATCGAAGGATCTTCAGCATATATAGAACCGGCATCGTAGGCTTTAAAGTCACTTCTGTTAATATTGGCAGAAACTGAAAAATGATCACTCAACTCGTAAGCGAGTTTAACGAAACCATTATCTATTTTAAAAGCTGAATTCGCTCGGTGTCCATCGGTTTCATCATGGTTCCACGAAGCGAAAGCAGAGAATTTGTCTTTTTTATAAGAACCAGATCCGTTTAGTTTCCACGTGGAATAACTACCAAGCATTCCTCTTCCTTTAAAATGAAGGCCGTCTTCTTTGTTCTTTTTGGTGATCATGTTAATCACACCTCCCATGGCGTTTGTGCCATACAAAATTGAAGCGGGGCCTTTTATTACTTCCACTTTTTCAATGTCAGACGAAGCATAACTATCGGGAATTGGATGGCCAAAAATACCCATAAACTGAGGCTGGCCATCGATTAAAACTAAGACAGGAAAAGAACTTCCTGAGCCACCAACACCCCTGATACTGATTTTTCCTGCAGACCCGGGAGCCAGACCAAAGCCGGAAATTCCGCGTTCGGTAACAAAAAGTCCGGGTACCTGGCTGCTAATTACGGGCAGAACATTAGATTCTGAACTTTGCTCAATTTGCTTTTCATTGATAACACTGATTGTTAACGGGACCTGATCTCTGGAAGTATTTATTTTATTTGCCGAAACAATAATTTCTTCTTGCAAAATGAAACTAGGCTTCAATTGAATATTTACTTTTTTAGTTTCTGAACCTGCTACAGAAAAAAGAAATGTTCTTGTTTCAAAACCAATAAAGCTGGCTTTTAGATTGTATTCCCCATCTTCAGCCAGTTTTAGATTAAAGAAACCATTCTCATCAGCAATCGTTCCGTTATTTTTTTCAGTAATTGAAATACTGGTACCTGGCAGCGGAGTTCCATCCAGGGCATTCGTAATTTGTCCGGTTATTGACTGTGCGTTTACAAAAGATTGAATTCCAAAAACCAGTAGTACAAAAAGACTTATTTTTTTCATTATTATAAAATAAAAAGTGACACAAACAAAACTAAAAGTAACACGATTGGGTCAAAAAATTTTATTCCACCTTGCTCATCAATAGCTTACCATGCTGAATCCCTTTAACAGCAATAAGTTGATCAGACAACTTCGTGAGCTTAAACGATGGGCCTTTTACAGCAACAATCTCAAGGCAATTGTCTGCATTTATATGAAAATATTGCGATGAGAGAACAACATCCTGAAATTCACTTTGGATTTCCATCAATTTTGTTCGAATGTCTTTTTTATGAAAATTGTAGACAAGTGTAATTGCTCCGGCAACAATGTTATCACATTCCCATTTTTTTTCCACCAGGTTTTTCTCTACCAAAAAGCGAAGTGCTTGTGAGCGGTTTGCAAAAGCATTTTCTTTTACATACTCATCAAGAGCTTTTAGTAGATTTTCTTCCAATGAAACGCCAAAACGGGTAACGGCCATGGTGTTATTTTTTTTACAAAAAGTGTTACGACTGGTAAAAGTAACAAAAAAGATTTTTGGATGATCAGATTTTTAAAATCCCTTTTTATAATTAATCAAGAATCTGATTATCTGAGAATCCAGTGATCTATAATAAGAAAAGCTCCAAATACAGGAGCTTTTCTTATTATAATCTAGTGTTTATGATCGTGTTTATGAAAATAGCTGTGTTCAAATTTATGTAACACTTTCTTCATTTTTCCAATAAGCTCCAAATTAGTACTTTGTTTGGACTTCATTGACAAAATTTGCAGTTGATGCAACAAAGCCAGTTGATTCGTATATTTAGCGTATGCTTCAACATTTGCAGGATCAACAGGTTTAATACGTTGGTGCAGGAAATACTGGCTAATTATGTACTGAATCTTTTTAGCATGTTCTTCCTTGTTAATTACCCAACGAACCAATTGGTTGTAATTTTTATCACCTGCTTTTGAAAGTTCATTAACCAGGTTCATTGATTTTTCAATGGTAGAAATATGTTCATAAATCAATTGAACACGAACAGAATCTTCAAAAATCCCACACGGTATTTCACAGTGGGCAAAACTTTTTTGACTAATAGCAATGCTGCTAATGAAAAATATGAATACGAAAATTTTCTTCATGGTAGAAATTTTAATGGGTTGAAATCCTATCAATTAAACAATAGTTAGCCAAAGAGGTTTACCAATGTTTTCATTTTAGGTATAAAAAAATTCCACATGATAATATAGAATTTTCATATTGAGTGGCTATACTTTTATTTCTTCAGCTCCCAGTCAAAGCCATCTTTGGTATCTTTAATATCAAAACCAAGTTTCGCTAGTTCATCGCGAATTTTATCGGCTGTACCCCAGTCTTTATTTACTTTGGCTTCCATGCGAAGTTGTAGTAAAAGATTGACTGCACCTTCAAAAGCGCTATTATTATCAACAGAGCCAGAGTCTTCTTGCTTTTGAAGTCCGAAAAGATCAAATACAAATATTGAGTAAAGCTTTTTCAACCCAGTTAAATCTGCTTCTGAAATAGTTTCTTTACCATCAGCAATTGAGTTGATTATTTTTACTCCATCAAACAAATGTGCTATGGCAACCGGACTGTTTAAATCGTCATTCATTGCAGCGTAGCATTTGTCGCTTAAGTCAGTTACCTGAATACTGGATTGGCCTTTCGCTTTAATAGTTTCCAATGTTTCAACTGCTTTCAACAGTCGTTCCATGCCTTTTTCCGATGCCTGCAAAGCTTCATTGGAAAAATCAAGCGTGCTTCGATATTGAGCCGTAAGCATGAAAAAGCGGATGGTCATAGGAGAATAAGCTTGCTCCAATAGTTCATGATTTCCATCGAAAAATTCATCCAAAGAGATGGCATTACCCAACGATTTTCCCATCTTTTGACCATTCAGGGTAACCATGTTGTTATGCATCCAGTAATTTACAGCCTGATGTCCGAATGCTGCTTTCGCCTGGGCAATTTCCGCTTCGTGGTGTGGGAAAGTTAAATCCATTCCACCACCATGAATATCAAAACGTTCACCTAAATATTTTGAACCCATTGCAGTACACTCCAAATGCCAGCCCGGGAAACCGTCGCTCCATTTTGACTTCCAGCGCATGATGTGTTCGGGTGCAGCTTTTTTCCAGATTGCAAAATCAAGCGGTGAATGTTTCTCATCCTGTCCGTCAAGCTCTCGGGTATTGGCTTGCAAATCTTCAATTTTACGACCGGAAAGCTCACCGTATGGATAATCCTGGGAATATTTTTCTACATCAAAATAAATTGAACCTTTACTTTCGTAAGCGTACCCGGCTTTCAGAATTTTTTCAATAACTTCGATTTGTTCCAAAATATGACCAGTTGCACGTGGCTCGATACTTGGAGGAAGAATATTCAGCTTTTGCATGTTTTTGTGGTAGTCATTCGTGTAAATCTGAACAACTTCCATCGGTTCCAATTCATCAAGCCTGGCTTTTTTTGCAATTTTATCTTCACCTTCATCAGCATCATTTTGCAAATGGCCAACATCGGTAATGTTGCGCACATAGCGAACTTTATATCCTAAGTGCTGCAAATAGCGAAAGAGCAAATCAAAGGTAACTGCTGGGCGCGCATGACCTAAGTGAGCTTTACCATAAACAGTTGGCCCGCAAACATACAAACCTACTTTTCCCTCGTTAATAGGTTTAAAAACTTCTTTCTTTCTGCTTAATGTATTGTATATCTGTAGCTGATTCTCCATCGGTTTTCTAAATTTCTGCAAAGGTAGGAAATTTCCTTCTATTGAGAGCCTCACTCGAAGTGAGGCTCTCAATAGAAGGTTACAGGTCTTTTGTGCATATAATTTGATAATTATCACTTTTGATCTTACATTTGCAACAGATTATCAAATGATCCCACCAATTTGGGGTTTTTGATTATAACGAAGGGTGGAGAGATCGGGCTCTGAGAAACCCTGGCAACCAACCATAGCAGGCGGAAAAGGTGCCAAAACCCGGCCGGAAACGGAATTATAATTAAAACCGAAACAATGACGAACAAGAAAAAACAAAGCTTATTGCTTTTCAGGCTTAGCCAAATGCACTTTTCCAACAGTTATATGCGCTGATGCGCTTGTAATCATTACCATATTTCAGATAAAACTATTCTGCAAAGCGGAATGGAAAAGTTGTGTTTAGTCTTAAAAAATGAAAAACCAAAAAGATGGCTATCAAAAAATCATACGAAGAAATTAACGGGAAAATTAAGAAAGGAAAAGCGGTTGTGTTTACAGCTGAAGAAGTTTCAGCAATGAGCAAGGAACTTTCACCTTCAGAAATAGTTAAAAAGGTAGATGTAGTGACCACCGCTACTTTTGGGGCAATGTGTTCAAGTGGGGCATTTATCAATTTTGGACACGCCAACCCTCCAATCCGGATGGAACGAATTCGTTTAAATGGAGTCCCGGTTTATGAAGGTTTGGCTGCGGTTGATACTTATGTTGGAGCAACTGCCTGCAATCCGGATAATCCGCAATATGGCGGTGCACATGTTATTCAGGATTTGGTAGAAGGGAAAGAATTGGAGCTGGAAGCCTGGGGAAAAGGCACTGATTGTTATCCGCGCAAGCACATCAAAACAAAAATCAGCAAGGAAACAGTGAACGAAATGTTTCTTTTTAATCCACGAAATGCATATCAGAATTACAATGTTGCCGTCAATTCAACAGAGAAAATAAAATACACCTATATGGGCTCGTTACTTCCAAATATGCGGAATGCAACTTATTCGACTTCTGGTGAATTAAGCCCTTTGTTGAACGATCCTGATTTTCGGACAATTGGACTTGGTACCCGAATATTTTTAGGGGGAACTGAAGGTTTTGTAAGCTGGCCCGGCACACAGTTCAACACCAGTAAACCTAAAAATGAGCACGGTGTTCCAATGAGTAATGCTGCAACTATTGCTGTAATTGGAGACTTAAAACAAATGAGTTCCGAATACCTACAAGCAGCTTATTACGAAAAATATGGCATCAGTTTATTTGTTGGAATTGGTGTTCCTGTCCCGGTTTTAGATGAAGATATGGCTCAACGGCTTTCCATTCGAAACGAACAAATTGAGACTATGGTTTTAGATTACGGGAAGGAGGGTACTCCTGCTTTAGGAAGAGTAAATTATGAACAGCTTCGATCTGGGTTTATTAAGGTGAAAGGGAAAAAAGTTCGAACAGCACCTGTTGCTAGTTTGGCAAAAGCACGTAAGATTGCAGACTTGTTGAAAGAACAGGTTCAAAAAGGGGAATTCGAGCTTCAACAACCGGTAAAAATGTTTCCATCAAATACAAGTTTGAATGGCCTAAAAGAAGTAGAATAATCATGAGAAAAAAAAGATACATATTAACGTTTCCTGCAAAAAGTGGCGATAAAGCACTAAGTTATCACCTGGTAAAAGATTACGATATCCGTATCAATATTTTAAAGGCAGAAGTTCGTCCCGGCAAAACCGGGAGTTTGGTCCTTGAACTGAAAGGGACTTCTGAAAATTTAAAAAAAGGGATTGCCTGGCTGGAAGAAAACAATGTAAGCTGCGAACCTCTGAATAAAAAGATTCACTGGAATGAGCAGAAGTGTATCAATTGCGGGAATTGTACAGCTGTGTGTTTTTCAGGAGCATTAAAAATGGACAGCAACTGGGAGCTTTCTTTCAATTCTGAAAAATGTATTGTTTGTGAATTGTGTGTTCCGGCTTGCCCACTTAACTTGTTTGAAATTGATTTTAGGGAATAGAAAAACTATAGCTAGATAATCAGGATGACGTACAAAAAACGAAGATGATAATAGAGCCCAGAACATATCGAAATAGTTTTTCAAAAGAACGGTTTGAATCGTTTGTGATTACCTACAAAGATTCAGATTTATGGGTTGGTATTGATCCACTTTCTTATAAAAAAAAAATGGCTGATTTTGCTTTGGATAAGCTAAAGGAAATACGAGATGAGCTGGAGGCGTATGTTGCAAAGGATTCTTTCTTTAAGAAAAGCCTGAAACCTTGTCCGGTGATGGAAGGCGCTCCTGAACTGGCAAAGCAAATGGCTGTTGTTGCTGAAAGATCGGGCGTAGGACCAATGGCTGCTGTAGCAGGTATTTTTAGCGAAACGATAGGGAAAGAACTTTTAGAGAACTTTTCGATTAACGAATTGGTTATTGAAAACGGCGGTGACATTTTTTTGAGAATTGAAGCTCCTTTAGTCCTGAGCATTTTTGCTGGAGAATCGCCGCTATCAGGGGTGGTTGGGCTGGAGATAGAGCCTGAAAAAACACCTTGCGGGGTATGTACATCGGCCGGGACAGTTGGACCATCACGAAGTTTTGGAAAAGCTGACGCTGTAATGATTATTTGTAAAGAAACAGCTTTAGCTGATGCCTTTGCGACAGGATTTGGCAATCTGATTAAAAAACCGTCAGACATTGAGAAGGTTCTCAAAAGAACGGAAACTCATGAAGAAATTATTGCTGCAGTGATGATTTGCGAAGACCAGATTGGTATCCGTGGCGAATTTGAAATGAAATTATTGAAGTAGAATAGAAGAAAGTGAGCGTATGACTTTAAGTCATACGCTCATTAAAAAGATACTGAAATGACAATTAAAAAAAATATACGGGAAAAACTTAAATCAAAAGTGTTGGTGCTGGATGGTGCAATGGGTACCATGATCCAGATGTATAAGCTTAAAGAGAAAGATTTCAGAAATGATGAATTAGCTGTATTGGAAAATGAATTGCAGGGAAATAATGATATTCTTTCGTTAACACGTCCGGATATCATAAAGGCAATTCATACTGAATTTTTGGATGCTGGTTCTGATATTATTGAAACCAATACATTTAATGCAACAAGTATTTCGCAGGCTGATTACCAAACAGAAAAGTGGGTTTATGCAATGAATAAAGCTTCGGCTGAAATTGCTCAGGAAGTTGCAGCCAAATTCACCCAAAAAAATCCGGATAAACCTCGTTATGTTGCAGGTGCTTTGGGGCCAACCAATAAAACATTATCGCTTTCACCGGATGTAAATGATCCTGGCTACAGGGCAACTACATTTGATTTGGTTAAAGGATCATACAAGGAGCAAGTGGAAGGTTTGCTGGATGGTGGCGTTGATTTACTTCTTGTTGAAACCATATTTGATACGCTGAATGCCAAAGCAGCGTTGTTTGCCATTGAAGAAGTTCTGGATGAACGGGGAATTAACATGCCGGTAATGGTTTCAGGAACAATTACCGATGCCAGTGGACGGACACTTTCCGGGCAAACTGTTGAGGCTTTCCTGAACTCCATGCGGCATATTGATTTGTTGAGCATTGGTTTGAACTGTTCATTGGGAGCGAAAGACATGCGTCCATACCTGAGAGAACTGGCTAACAAAGCTCCGTTTTATATTAGTGCATATCCAAATGCCGGGCTTCCAAATCAGTTTGGTGAGTATGATGAAACGCCGGAAGAAATGGCTGCCCAGGTAAAAGATTTTTTAGATAACCATTTTGTCAATATAATTGGCGGTTGTTGTGGAACAACTCCTGATCACATACGCAAATTAGTAAAATTAGCTGAAGCAGCTGAGCCGCATATTAAAGCTAAAAATGATGGCCTGACCCGCTTTAGCGGACTGGAACCGGTAACTATTACCGAGGATACCAACTTTGTAAATATCGGTGAACGGTGTAACGTATCCGGTTCGCGAAAATTTGCCCGTTTAATCCGCGAAGAAAAATACGAAGAAGCGCTTGCAATTGCCCGTAACCAGGTTGAGAATGGTGCTCAGGTGATTGATGTGAACGTAGATGATGCCATGCTGGATGCCCAAAAAGAAATGGTAATATTTCTAAACTTGCTTATGGCTGAACCTGATATTGCAAAGCTGCCAATTATGGTGGATTCTTCCAAATGGGAAGTGATTGAAGCCGGCTTAAAATGTTTGCAGGGCAAGGCTATTGTAAATTCAATCAGCTTAAAAGAAGGAGAGGAGCAATTTCTTGAACAGGCAAAAAAGATAAAAAGATATGGTGCTTCGGTTGTGATTATGGCCTTTGACGAAACGGGTCAGGCTGATAATTTGGAACGACGTAAAGAAATTTGTGGACGTGCCTACCAGCTCCTAACTGAAAAAATTGACTTTCCGGCTGAGGACATCATTTTTGATCCAAATATTCTTACGATTGGCACAGGAATGGAAGAGCACAACAACTATGCTGTTGATTTTATTGAATCGGTTCGCTGGATTAAAACCAAGCTTCCAAAAGCAAAAACCAGTGGTGGAATAAGTAACGTCTCATTTTCTTTCCGGGGGAACAATGTTGTACGTGAAGCTATTCATTCCGTGTTCCTGTTTCATGCCATTAAAGCTGGGTTGGACATGGGTATTGTAAACCCCGGAATGTTGCAGATTTATGATGAAATTCCAAAAGACTTGTTGGGATATATCGAAGACTTGGTGATGAATAAACGACCGGATGCAACGGAACGTTTGCTTGATTTTGCCCAAACCCTGAAACAGGAAGAAGGAAATTCTGTTAAGAAGGATGAATGGCGAGAGTTGCCATTGGAAAAGCGCTTAGAGCATGCTTTGGTTAAAGGTATTCCAGACTATGTGGAAGAAGACTTAGAGGAAGCCATTCCCAAATATGTACCAACTTTAAATATCATTGAGGGCCCGTTGATGGATGGGATGAACGTTGTTGGTGACTTGTTTGGTTCCGGGAAGATGTTCCTTCCGCAGGTAATTAAATCGGCAAGGGTTATGAAAAAGGCAGTAGCCCATTTATTACCTCACATTGAAAAAGATAAAGAGAAATTCAAAGATCAGCAGACCCAGCAGAAAAAAGTGCTTATGGCCACTGTCAAAGGCGATGTTCACGACATTGGTAAAAACATTGTTGGAGTTGTGCTTGGATGTAATAATTACGAGGTGATTGATCTTGGCGTAATGGTTCCAACCGAAACAATCTTGCAAAAAGCCAAAGAAGAAAATGTAGATATGATCGGTTTGAGTGGCTTGATCACTCCTTCTCTTGAAATCATGGTGAATGTAGCTGCAGAAATGGAAAGGCAGGAAATGAATCTGCCATTGCTGATTGGAGGGGCTACCACTTCAAAAATCCATACCGCAGTAAAAATTGAACCACAATATTCTAGTCCTGTGGTTTACGTGAAAGATGCCAGCCGGACTGTAAATGTTGTGGCTAATCTGTTTGCCAATAATCAGGAATACATTCAATCGGTAAAAGATGATTATGCTAAAATTCGTGAATTTCATGGTCAGAAAAAAGCCAGGCAATATCTCACCTTGGATGAAGCACGGTCAAATAAATTCAAAATTGATTGGTCTGAAAATGACATTTACAAGCCGAAACAAACCGGCATTTTTGAGCTAATTGATTTTCCGATTGAAGAATTAAGAAAGTATATCGACTGGAACTTTTTCTTTTTTGTTTGGGAACTGAAAGGCAAGTTCCCTGATATTTTAGATGATGAAAGACAAGGGGAACAAGCCCGGAAAGTATATGCTGATGCCCAAAAAATGTTGGACGAGATCATCGAAAAGAAAATGCTTCAGGCGAATGGAATTTATGGAATTTGGCCTGCACAAGCAGATGTAGATGATATTGTTCTATACAAGGATGACAGTTGTTCTGAAGAGCTGGGAAGATTTTATCATTTACGCCAGCAAGAGCAAAAGAAAGAAGGTTCTCCAAACTTTTGTCTTTCAGATTTTGTCGCTCCACGTGAAACCGGCCTGACGGATTATTGTGGTGCTTTTGCAGTTACGGCAGGAATTGGAATTGAAAAATGGATGGATAAGTTTAAGGCTGATCATGATGATTATAATGCGATTATGCTTGAAGCTTTGGCCGACCGTTTATCTGAAGCTTTTGCAGAATTACTACATGAAAAAGTACGCCAGGAGTATTGGGGATATGCACCTGATGAAGATTTGAGCTGGGATGATATTTTAAAGATTCGTTACCAGGGGATTCGCCCGGCAATGGGTTACCCAGCCTGTCCTGAGCACCACGAAAAAGAAAATCTTTTTAAAGTTCTTGGTGCTGAAAAAATTGGTATTTCATTGACCGAGCATTATGCCATGTATCCGACAGCTGCTGTTTGCGGACAGTATTTTGCACATCCTGAATCGCGTTATTTTAGCTTGGAAAAGGTGAGCAAAGACCAAGTTGATGATTACGCTAAACGCAAAGGTATTTCTTCTGAAACAGTAGAAAAGTTCTTACCGGTTAATTTGAATTATAAAGGCGTGTAACGGCGAATGATACCCTCATGCTGAGAGGTCATCAAAATTTGGTTTTGGCACAATGGGGCAATGATAGTTTTGCAAACGCACTTAGTGGTTCAAAACCAAATCTGTCATTGGCAACTTGTTTCAGTATCTGTTTCTAATTTTAGTAATCGTTGCAAATATAACCTTGAAAATCTAAACTATAACTTTAGGATTTCAATAAAAAATTCAATATAAACATTGAAATTCTAAATCATAACTTTAGAATTTCAATTTTTATTCATACATTTGTATTTCTAATAACGAATAAAATGTATATAAACAGGGAAACATTTGAACAAAAAATCATCAATTCAATTCAATTGAATCCTGTAACCGCAATTTTGGGCCCTCGTCAGTGTGGAAAAACGACAATTGCGAGGAAAATTTCAAAAGATTTTGATTCAGTGCTGTTGGATATGGAAGATCCGGTTGATTATGATCTTTTATCTGCTTCAGCAAAAAACTTTCTGGAGCAACAAAGCGGTTTAATTATAATTGATGAAGTTCAAAGGATGCCCGAACTGTTCCCTGTTCTTCGTGTTTTGGCTGATCAGGCTGATTCCGGGAGAAGGTTTCTGCTTTTAGGAAGTGCTTCGCCCGATTTGATAAAAAACTCTTCTGAAAGTTTAGCAGGAAGGATCGGTTTTGTTGATTTAACGGGATTTAAAATTGAAGAAACAGGACAGGGGAACTTTCAGAAATTGTGGTTAAGAGGGGGGTTCCCACGTTCTTTTCTTGCAGCATCCAATACAAAAAGCTATCAATGGAGAGAAGATTTCATCCGTACATTTCTTGAACGGGATATTAATCTTTTAGGCTTTAATATTCCTCCGGTAACACTTCGAAGATTTTGGGTTATGCTGGCCCATTACCATGGGCAAATTTGGAAAGGATCTGAGTTTGCACGTTCTTTAGGGGTTTCGGAACCAACTGTAAAAAAGTACCTGGATATTTTGTCTGGAGCGTATTTGGTCCGGCAAATTCAGCCCTGGCATGAGAATTTAAAAAAGCGACAAGTAAAGTCACCTAAAATTTATATTCGCGACAGTGGGGTGTTGCATACGCTCTTATCCCTTCAAAACGATCAGGTTGTTACACATGTTAAAGCAGGTGCATCGTGGGAAGGTTTTGTCATAGAACAGATTTTACAGAAAATTGATACACGGGATTATTATTACTGGAGGACCCATACCGGAGTTGAGCTTGACCTGTTGGTGTTTAGAGGTGGGAAACGGGTTGGTTTTGAGATCAAATATTCTGATTCACCTAAGACTACCCGGTCAATGAGGCAAGCTATTGATGATTTGAGATTAGATACCTTATTCATAGTTTATCAGGGACGGCATGAATTTGACTTAGAAGAAAAGATTAGGCTTTTACCTGTAAGTTTATTATCAGGCTTTGAGCTTTAAATCAGTGAGACCATAATTTGAGGATCCGGCAGCCGCCGGAGAGCTGAAATTATTTAAGTCGAACTGATCCCGGTCAGCCCTGCGACCGGGATCTTTGGGTTTTAACTTGCCATCCCTATCGGGAGGAAATCCTGACGGCAGTCAGGTTCCCTGTCCCTTGGGGCGATTATATGAATAATTCCTTAGCTGATACCCCGTCAGCTTGCAGCGGGGTTGTTCATTCAGTTTCGTTTTGTATTATTCGTATACATGAACCTTGAAAATCTAAAGTTTAATTTTAGGATTTCAAGGTTTTCCTTTTGAAAAAAGGAAATTTTTTCCTTAAGATGCAACATCATAAAATAATAAACGTTATAAAACCATAATAAACAGTAAAAAACAATATTATGGTTGTATTTAAAGTATTTCAGGAACGCGAGACTTATTTTCAGAAACTAAGTGATAAACAGGAAGGTAGCAGGTATCTTCTTTTGCAGTTTGGTGTTATTCTACTCTTTTCTTTTTTGTATGGAATAGTAATGGGTAGTTATAACAGTTGGCTCCAGGCATTGGTAACCGGACTAAAAATACCCGGGCTTATTTTCCTGTCGTTATTAATTTGTTTTCCGGTATTTTATGTGATCCAATACATGCTGGGTTCTAAAATGTCTTTGTTTCAAATGATAAATATGATTTTATCCGGATTTGTGGTCCAGTCAACCATAATGCTTTCTTTTGCTCCCATTGTTATATTTTTTATGATTACAGGAAACAATTACAGTTTTTTAAAACTGTTACATGTTGGCATCATTGGTTTTTCAAGTATTTTTGGCATGAAAATTATCCTTGATGCACTTAAATATTCTTGTGAGAAGTCCAATATTTATCCGAAAAAAGGCATAAAAATTTTTAAATTTTGGGTTGTTATTTTTGCTTTTGTCGGAGTGCAACTGGCCTGGAATTTAAGGCCATTTGTTGGGGCGAAAGAACTTCCGTTTGAACTTTTCCGGGAAAAAGAAGGTAATTTTTATTTAGCGATCACTCAATCAGTTGCCGGAATGTTCAACCATGAACAGCATGAAGATGCAGATACAGAAGGAAAGAAAGCAATAAAAGAAGAGGATACTGATACGTCAAATGGAAAATAAAAAGAATGACATATTAACTTTAGAAGAAGTTGCCGGGTACTTACGCATGAAACCACAGACCATTTATACCTGGGCGCAGGAAAAAAAAATACCTGCCGTTAAACTTGGGAAAGAATGGCGCTTTAAAAAATCGGTAATCGATAAATGGTTTGATCAACATTTTGATGATAAGTTTGGTGAATTCCTGTGAGCAATTTAATTATTTATTTCAGGAGAAAAGAATAGTTAACAAAAACAGAAAAAATAAGCTATGAAAACATTTTTAATACTTACACTTTTTAGTTTACTAACTATTGTTGGATGTACAAACCTTCCTGTAGAATCCAGGAACAATCTTGATTTTGAAAATATTGATGGTAATAGTAAAAAACCAGTTGGTTGGATAAAATGGGGGATGCCGGAATATGAAACAACCATTGATAGTATTTCAGTTAGTGGCAAAACTTCGGGTTTGATATATCCCAAGGTTGAAAAAGGCAATAGTTTTGGATGTCTTGCTTATAAATTGCCAGCAAATTTTGAAGGTAATAAAATTACGTTGAAGGGATACATTAAGACAGAAAATGTCGAGGATGGGTATGCCGGCTTATTACTGCGGGTAGATGGTAAAGGGAATACCCTTGCATTTGACAATATGAACAACAGAGGGGTTGTAGGAACGAATGGTTGGACAGAATATATTACTGAGTTAGCTTTCTCCCCAAAGGCTGAGCGTATTTATGTAGGGGGTATTCTTGTAGGGAAGGGTAAAGCCTGGTTTGATCACTTTCAAGTATTTATTGATGATGTGAACATTGACTTGTTGGAACCAATTGAAAGGGAAATACCACTTGCTGAGAAGGATACAGAGTTCGATCATGGATCTGATATTCAAATTGAACAACTTAATGATTTTCAAATACAGGGCTTGCATAGGTTATGCAAAATATGGGGCTTTGTTAAGTATCATCACCCAAATGTTGCGCTAGGGAACATAAATTTCGACTATGAATTATTCCGGATCTTGCCGGGAATTTTGGCAGTTAAAAGCAATGAGAAACTGGATGACTTGCTAACAGGTTGGATCAATAGTCTGGGAGAGATTGAAAAGGAGAATTCATTAGCTGAATCTCAAAATCAAAAAGTAAAGCTAAATCCTGAAATTCAATGGATTTATGACAACAGTTATCTGAATGGGAATCTTAGTCGGACATTAATTGAGTTAAGAAAAGCAAAACGCCCGTTTTCAAACCATTATGTTAGTCTTAACAACGGTGTTAACAATCCAAATTTTGAAAATGAGAGGGCTTATCCTAATATGAAATACGATGATGATGGATTCAAGCTTTTAAGCCTCTTCAGGTATTGGAATATCATCAATTATTACTTTCCTTATCGGTATTTAATTGATCATGATTGGAATAGTGTGCTTATGGATTTTATTCCCAGAATGGTTGAGGGAGACGATGAACTTTCATATAACCTGCTATTACTTGAATTAGTCGGAAAAGTTCAGGATACTCATGCCAATGTTAGAAGTAAGATTCTTGCAACAGAATTTTGGGGGATAAAATCCCCTCCGGTAAAAGTTTGCTGGGTAGAAGATCAGGTTATAGTAAAAGATATTACTGCTTCTGCTGTTGGAGAATTGAAAAAAGGAGATGTTATTAAAAGCATTAATGGAGTTGATGTACTTAAACTAATGGGACAAAAGCGGAAGTATATTCCTGCTTCCAACCAGATACGACAAAATAGTGACCTTTGTAAGAAGCTATTAAGAACTGATAAAGACTGGATAGAACTGAAATTAGTTAGAGAAGGAGAGGAATTTAATACAAAATTAGAATGTAAACGACCCAATTCATTTCAGTTTAAAACGAATTCACAAGTTTCACATCGGTTAATTAGTGGGAATATTGGTTACATATACCCCGGTAAGTTGCGCAAAAACCAAATTCATGATATTATGAATGAGTTCTCTGAAACAAAGGGATTGATAGTTGATTTAAGGTGCTATCCCTCAGATTTCATCGTGTTTAGCTTAGGGGAGTATCTGATGCCTGAACCAACTGAATTCGTTCAGTTTACGACAGGATCAATTTTGTGGCCTGGAAAATTTGAATTTGGAAAGATGCTGAAAGTGGGTAAAAAAAATAAAAAATATTACAAAGGGAAAGTAATTATTCTGATCAATGAAACAACATTAAGTCAGGCAGAATATACTACAATGGCTTTAAGGGTGGCACCTAATGCCATCGTGGTAGGAAGTACAACAGCTGCCGCTGACGGTAATGTTTCCCGAATCGTCTTCCCTGGCAATATTCAAACAGCAATTACAGGAATAGGAGTTTACTATCCTGATGGAAGTGAAACACAACGAATAGGAATAATTCCGGATATTGAGTTAAAACCAACAATTAAAGGGATAATGGAGAACCGCGATGAATTACTGGAAAAAGCAATTAAATTGATTAATCTTTAGTAGAGCTATTTGATTTAAAAACTTTGGATTAATTTTTTGTCCGTTTTCTTTTTTTCTTTACTTCCGGGGGACAAAAAAATCGAGATGAAGTTATTTTTGTAAAAAAATTTAAAATAGATGAAGGTTATCGATATTATAAGCAGCAGTGATAAAACTGTTTTTTCTTTTGAATTACTTCCTCCTTTAAAAGGGAATGATACAAGCAAAATCTACCAGACAATCGAAAGTTTGGTTGATTTTGACCCAAAGTACATCAACATTACTACACACCGGGATGAGATGGTTTTTAAAGAGTTGCCTGATGGAACAATTGAGAAAAGGACCGTTCGCAAACGCCCCGGGACTGTTGCAATAGCTTCGGCAATTCAGCATAAATATGGTATTCCGGTTGTTCCCCATATTTTGTGTGGTGGTTTTTCCAGGAGTGAAACAGAGCATGTTTTGATCGATCTTAATTTTATGGACATTAATAATGTGCTTGCGTTGAGGGGTGATGGATTGAAGACTGATCATGTGTTCCGGTCAGAGCCAAACGGACACGCTAACGCGAATGAACTGGTTGAGCAGATCGTTAATCTTCGGAACGGTAAATACCTGGAAGAAGATTTGAAAAACAACTCACCGCTTGATTTTTGCATTGGTGTAGCTGGTTATCCCGAAAAACATTTTGAGGCTCCAAACTTCGATTCAGACATGGTGTACCTGAAACAAAAAGTGGATACTGGAGCTGACTATATTGTTACCCAGATGTTCTTTGATAACCAGATTTATTATGATTTTGTGGATAAATGCAGAGCGGCCGGAATAACCGTTCCGATTATTCCGGGAATTAAGCCTATCAACCTCAAAAATCAACTGACCGTCCTTCCAAAAATATTCAGCATTGATTTACCCCGGGAGCTATCAAATGAGCTGGCAAAATGTAAGAACAATGATGAAGCTAAGATTGTAGGAACAGAATGGGCAATTCACCAATCAAAAGATCTGGTGGCTAATAAGGTTCCCAGCTTGCATATTTACACATACGGTGTTTCAGATAATACACGCAAAATTGTAGAAGCGGTATTTTAAAAATAGTTTACTCGGGGAATAGGGATGTCATTACTTTTGAAAGGTGGCATCCCTAATTTTTAAAAATGTAACGAGAAATGAACCTTCCCAATATTCAAGCAAATAACATTCAAAGCTTTCTTAATAAGAAAGAGATTATTCTGGAAACAATAGCACAAATCCAGAAAGACTTTGCCATGTTTGGTGTTGAGGTTCATTTCTCCGGAAATACAGATGAAGCATATGATGAATTACATCATCAGCTTGTTGACCAGGTAGGATTTTTGCTGGAGAACAAAACGGAACTGCTGATGTCGGTCTTGTACCAGGTTGATATCAGTCGGAAAGATATTGAAAAAACTCATGCTGAATTCCCCGAATACAATGAGGTTGAGCTAATCGCTCATCAGATAATCTTCCGTGATCTCAAAAAGGTTTTATTAAGAAGGTATTTTAAATCGAAGTAGTACTAATCCAGCTTTACAATCTTGGATTTTGAGGTTTTGAAATCATCAAAAATTACTTCAAGTATGTATAAGCCTGAATTAAGGGAATTGGTATTGATCGTTTTTAATTTGTCAGTTTCATTCAAAATTAGTTGACCGGATGAATTGTAAATGTTGATTTGTTTTATTTTTTCTTTAGAATCAATGTGTAATTCATTTTTAAACGGATTAGGATAAAACGATACTGAGTTTTGCTGATCTGTAAATTCATGGCTTTTAGTTACAATTTTTATATCATCAATATTCCGGGGAAGTAGTTGGTAAGTATTCATATATTGGCTTAAAATGCCTGTAATATCTGCTTTCCCTGATGTAAGATATTTCCCGGCCAATCTTGAACTGTATGAAATAAATGCAACACCTGAACCGTACTGGTCATTAAAAATGTAAGATGCATTTTCTTCAGGAATAACTTTCCCTCCATTTGTAAAAGTTACACCTTTTAACGTAACAAGTATCCCTTCATTATCTTCGTTAAAATCATTGGTTGTTATTATTTTTGGTTCAATGGGATTATTCTTTTTAAAATTGTATAAGTAAGTCACATCCAATAATTCTGTCAGGTTATTATATTCATCAATTTTTCCCCGAACAACCAGGCTATCACCAATTTTTCCCCTGAAAAAGGTATTGTATACATTAATCCCATTTCGTTTATCACCGGTAGTTTGCATATAAAAAGAATGATCATAGTTGGCCGTTACTCTTCCTGAAATAACTACTTCCTGATTTTTTAAAGGGCTTTCATCACCTGTTCCCTGCACATCATGAATGGGGGTAATTAAATTTGAGTCAATGTCTTCCGGGAAAAGATGACTGGCACTCCATGAGTAAGTAGAATCAGCAATGGTCGTTTGAACAGAGAAGTAAATCATTTCTTCGGGTTTAAAACCTTCAGGTAAAATCATGGCAGAAAAATTGTCTCCATTTTTACTCATGGCCACCTGGTTATCTTCGGAATTAAATTCGTTCCCCAAAAAAGTTTTACATTTTCAATCGTGTTATTATGGGTTATATCCAGGGATAGGTTTATTTGATCGCCGGGATAACATATTTCAGGATTTATTTTAAAATTACTGAATTGTGGTCCTGAAGGTTTTTCATCGTTCCAAATAAAGTTGGCAAATTCAGGGTGGTCAACAAAAGGGTTTCTGTTTTGCTGAATGCTGTAAAGTCGTTCATTTCTTCTTCTTTCAAAGTCAGAGGGAGGATATTTTCTGTTCCATTCAAGTAATGTTGATAGTTTTCCATGTTCTGCATCCGGAGCTGTGAATAGCTTATCAACAAGTTCAAGATCTGTTTCGCCCTGAATACCTTCGTAACGGGTTGCCATGTAGAAAAGGATTCTTGCTACCTGTCCTTTTGTTGCCTCACCAGGCTCCCAGGCGCCTGTGCTGTACCAGCAAGCTGTAGCTTCTTTATGTTGGGTTCCGTTAGGATAAACATTGTCGAAGTCTTTATTGCTTCTATCTTGATTTACTGATGCATCCGCAGGGCGCAAATTATGGGCATCACTATCCATTGGGCGGATTCCTGAAAAGTCACCATGCGATTTTGCCCAGACATGTTCACGGTTTATATAATCACCACCAGTTCCATAGTTGGACGCATCTCTCGATTCTTGTAAGTAAAAAAGGATGACATTTTGCCCATTAGCCGGATCACTGTCACTATAATTGATAATATTTTTTGAGAAGCTATATGAAAAATCAACGTGCCCACTAATTTTTTCATTTAACACTTGTTTTAGTTCATTATCCGACTTACCCTCAACTCCATTATAATATCCAACAGGTTGGGCATTGATTGCTGATGAAAAACATATAAAAGCGACAACAGCGAACCAGCTTGAAATGAAATTTCGCATAAATGAGCATTTAGGTTATCACAAAAATAACGGATAAAATGAAAAGAAAAGGCCGGTATTCCCGGCCTTTAATGCAATATTTTGTTACTATTTAAAAACTTAAACTAACCGAAGCATTCCATGTTGTTCCATTTCCAAAAAATACTTTATTATCCATGTTAATACCTTCCCAGGTATCATCACCAGATTCAGCATGAATGTTTGTATCAGATTGAGAAATGAATTGTTTATTCAGAACGTTGTTGACATTTACCCGAAACTTCATCACACTGTTATTTTTCATGTACCAACGGTATGATACACCTGCATCTACAAGTCCGAAAGATGGTAATTCCAATGAGCCTTTATGATCAACTTCTCCAAATGATGATGGATCAATTCGTGCATATAAATTGCTGTAATTACGATAATCAGCATCTACCGATAAGCCTTTACTGATTTTATAGTTTGCTAAAATGCCAAATGAGGTTTGGGCAGCATCTCCTACTTTTACACCATCTAAATACAAAGTTTGATTTTCACCACCAATTGGATTTCGGTTTTCATCCCAAATATTTGCTTCAACGTTGCCACTGAATTCCCAGTTGCCAATTGATGCAAAACCACCAATTGTTAAATCTTGCGTTGGTCTGGCTTCAAATTCAATCTCAATACCAAGGTGGTTTTGTCCTACATTTTCAAAAAGTGCAACATCGTCACGTTCTCCATCATTGTCGAAATCGCCTGTTTGGCGGATTTGACGATCTGTCCATTTTGTATAGTAAGCATTAACGTCTACATCAAAAGTATTGCTACGGTAACCATAGCCAGCTTCCAGTCCGAGAACTCCTTCGTTGCCTACATCTTCGTTTACTTCATTGGTATAGTTCAGGAATAAATCATCAAAGAATGGTTGACGTGAATAATAACCGGTATTAAAAAATACATTGTGTTGATCATTGATGTTGTAGTTACCACCTGCTTTTAAGTTGAACCCTTCGTGATTTAATTTTTCAGATTCGATCTCATCCGGATCTGAATAGGTGTGGTAATCAAATCGTTGATAGTGCTGAGTTGAAAGAGCAGCTTGAACAAAAGCAGAAACAATTTCATTTTTATATTCCAATTGTCCGAAAATTCCTGAATAAGAAATACGTTCGTTGTTATGATAATCCAGTTTAGCTTCTTGTTCTCTGTTCCTGTCTTTCCAAAACATATAAGGGGAAGAACCATTTTCAACAGTATATACATATCCTCCCGGATAATTCTCTTGAAATCCCGTGCCATTGAAATTATTGTCCCAATAACCATCCAATCCTAAAAGATTATCAACTTGACGGAAATGCTGTCCGTAGTAAGTTCTAAAGTCTGCACCTACATTGTATGAAAGGTTAGAATTGATTTCATGATTAAAATTAGCTACCAGACCTTTCCACTTATGTAAATTCATAGATGCACGACGAAAAGATCCAGTTCCATATTTACCGATTGTTTTTCCTGGAATATTAAAATCTTCACCAGAACTATCAATCGCTTTATTGTTTGAAATAATTTGATCAAAATCAATTTGTCCATCGCTATCATATATATAAGAAGTTGATCCTCGTCCAAAAGGACCAGTTCCACCACCTTGTCCTACTGAAGCATAGAAAACAGTTGAAAGAGATGATTTAGAGTTAATGTTCCAGTCCCAGTTCAAGTTAGCAACAGGTTTATGGTAAAAGTTTTTTCTCCATGTCCAAACTTTTCCGTTTTTATAACCCCAGTTACTGTTATAGCGTTGCTCATCATTCGTTATATCTCCATCTCCATCTCTATCGTAATCAGAAAGTTTTTTGCTATAGTTTTGGTTGTGCCATTGAGGAGCACCAGTTGCAGAGAAATTAAAAGAATGTTTCTCTGAAGGTTTATATCCTACTGAAACAAAGTATGTTTGGCCTTGTCCCTGAGTACCGTCATTGTATCCATCACCTTCCCAATGTGACAACAGAATACTCATACCCCAGCCTTTGTCATTTAATCCGGTTGAATATGATGCAGTATATTTTTGATATTTATCATTACCCATAAGTACTGAAACCCTACCACCTTCTTTAACATCTGTAGCTTTAGTTACAACATTAATAGTTGCACCTACTGATGAAATAGCTAATTTTGAAGAACCGAGGCCGCGCTGGATTTGGATTGCATTTGCAATTTCTGATAATCCCTGCCAGTTTGACCAATACACTTTCCCATCTTCCATACCGTTTACAGGTTGACCGTTAAAAAGCAGTGCTAAATTTTCCTGATCAAAACCACGAATGTTAATTCTTGAATCGCCATAACCCCCTGCCTGACTGGCAACATAAACAGATGGTGTGTTTTTCATTACTTCAGGGAATTCAAGATTACCTGATTTTGTTTGAATTTGAGCAAGTTTAATTGTTGAAACTGCCACAGGAGTTTCCCTGTCTTGAGCAATATCTATTACTCCGTTTCCAATAACCAGTAATTCACCAATTGAAATTGAGCTTTGGTCAATCATTATTGTTCCCAAATTACCTGCTTTAGCATCAAATTCCTGAGTCGTATAACCAATGAAAGAAACGATAATTTTTTGTTGTCCTCCCGTAAGGGAAAGCGAGAAATTACCATCGGCATCAGTTGTAGTTCCATTTGTAGTCCCAACTTGTACTATTGTTGCTCCAATGAGAATTTCATTCGTTTCAGAATCAACAATTGTACCAGTTACTGTCCCTTGTGAGAAAGCACTAAAGGCAAAGAGCCCCATAATTGCAAACAAGGCAATTCTTTTAAAAAGTTGTGTTTTCATAGAATAAAAATTTGGTTGTAAAGTCTGTTTCAATTTATAAAATTCAATAATTTTAATTATAGGGTTGATGTCTTGTTTTTAAAATTATTATAAACAAATTATAAACATATAATATATGGATAACACAAAACAAATTAAGCTTACAAAGTTTATCTATGCATTAATTGGGTGTTAAGTATGTTTATAGTTATGATATGTATTCTGAATGTAGGGAGGAATAATTCAGTATTTTTTAATATCAATTTAAAAGATGAATAATATTCAGTTGTGATGACCTGGATTTTTAATCTTGAAATTATAAAAAGCCATCAAAAATTGAAGATTGTAAGTTGATCTCCATTTTTACTCAAAAATATTTTCACAAAACAACCTTTTAATTTAACAATAAAAATAAGATTTTTGCAGAATAAAAAAATATTCAAAAAAAATATCAAAAATTTTATTCAATATAAGTATTTGTTTATAAGTAATTTAATTTGAAAATAAACAAAATTTTTTTAAAAATATACTACTATGTGTTGCATGGTACTGTTTTTTGTTTATATATTTGTAATGCATATTTCAAGGTAAAAAAAGGAAATAGTTTTAAAAAAGTTCTATATAAGTGTAACGAAACAAAAAAACAATCGTCTTAAAGACAGAAACAGAAAACAAAACAAGTTCTCAAAGCAATTAAAAACAATTAAACAACAGAAACAGAAAACAAAAACAAGCAGGAGGCTCAAACCATGAAAACACAAAACACAAAACAAACAGACAAAAACAATCAAATTCAAAAAGTATTGTTGAGAAGTGCAGCAGTTATTATTAGCTTTGTTTTAATAAGCTTCACTGTAAGTGCACAAGGATTTTGGAAACAATTATTGACCAACAACAGTTTTGGCGAAATGGCTATGTTGATGGTTCAGGAATCTGAAGCTGATTATGCAGCTGACGCAAGTGGGACAAATAACGAATTGCCTGCAGATACATATTTTTATATAGAGCAAGCAACCGATGAATCACTTGAATTAGAAAACTGGATGACAAATGATGTTTACTTTGGAGCTTTAAATGAAGCTTTGCAACCTGCAAGCGAACCTGCTCTTGAACTGGAAAACTGGATGAAAAGTGACGCTCACTTTACGAATTACAGTACCCATGATATGGACAAGAGCCTGGAAATTGAAGGATGGATGGTTGATGATGAATACTGGACGCTATAACTATAGCAGTCAAAAGGAAGGGAAAATGAAAACAGTCGCTTAAACGGGAATACTATGAAAATCGAGAATACAAAAGCACAAATGCGAAAAGGGGTTTTAGAGTACTGTATATTATTAGTACTGGATGGTAAACCCCTTTACGCTAGTGACATCATTGACGAGTTGAAAAATTCTAAATTGATTGTCGTTGAAGGAACATTATATCCGTTATTAACCCGGTTAAAAAATGCAGGTCTATTAGGATACCGTTGGGAAGAATCTACTCAGGGACCACCTCGAAAGTATTATGAGTTGACCGGGACCGGAAAAACTTTTGTTGAAGAATTAGGAAATTCCTGGGAAGAATTAGTTAATGCAGTTGGGACAATTAAGTCTTCAAAATCATAAGTATAAATTGAAAAACAAAAGCACTCAAGCATAAAAACAGATAGCAATGAAAAAGACATTCACAATTAATATAAGTGGCAGCGTTTTTCACATCGATGAAGATGCTTATGAAAAACTGCAAAACTACCTTCAAATGCTTAGTTCCCACTTTGGAGCAAATGCAGAAGGTAGAGAGATTCTTCAAGATATAGAAGCCCGGATTGCAGAACTGTTCAACGAAAAAAAACAATCAGAAGAAAAAGATGTAATTCTCGAAGAGTGGGTTGACGATGTTATTGAGCGAATGGGGAAACCAGAAGACTTCATAGAAGGAGAAGAGGAAGATGAGCAAGAAGTTAGCGAAGAAAAAACCTCAGCAACTACATCGACTGGAAAAGTAAAACGCCGGATGTACCGTGATCCTGATTCCAGGGTCCTTGGCGGTGTTTGTGGTGGAATGGGGGCTTACTTCAGTATTGACCCGGTTGTACTGCGTATTATTTTCTTTGTGTTGATTTGGATTACAGGTGGAATTGTTATCCCGGTATATCTTTTGTTGTGGATAGCTGTTCCTAAAGCCCGTACAACAGCACAACGTTTGGAGATGCGTGGGCGTGAAGCAACGGTTTCAAATATTGAAAAATCGATTAAAGAAGAAGTTAAGGACGTAAAAGAAAGCTACAAAAAGTTTAAAGATTCTGATTCCTACAACAAAGGAAAAGAACAAATGTCTCAGTTTGGAGAGGTTGTTTACAGTGTATTTAGAGTAGCACTCAAAGTCTTTGTAATCCTCGTTGGTGCTTTGATGATTTTAATAGGATTTGTTGGCTTAGTTAGTTTCCTAACTTCTATGGTGGTAGGGCACTCAGTTTTTGATTCAGCTTCTGTCACTCCATGGTTTGTGCCTGATTTTCAAATGTCAGGATTTGCAAATTACTTCATGAGTCCGGGATCTTGGACTGTATTAATGGTTGCATCAGCTTTTTTAATTGGAATACCATTACTTACAATTCTATTTATAGGAACCAAATTGATATTCAGATATAAAACCAATAATAAACTGATCTTTCTGGGAGCGTTTGGGGTTTGGCTTGTTTCATTAGTTGTGGTAATTATTGTTTCAGTAGGACAAATAAAAGATTACAGTAAACGAACCAGTGTAAATCAGAGTCAGGTTGTAGAATGCCAGGATTGTCGAACATTATATTTAGAATTGGGGGATGATAATTACTACGATAACACGGGATACGAAATAGATCTTGACCGAATGAAAGTTGTCTCTGAAGATGGGGAAGTAATTTTGCTGGGCCAGCCGAGGTTGGATGTAGAGCGGAGTAGCTCTAAAGACTTTATTGTTATGATTCGTAAAAGATCACGGGGAAGTAGCCAGGAAGCAGCAAAAGAAAACGTAGAAGAGATTGTCTATAACTTTACGCAGAACGATTCAACGCTCTACTTTGATCCATATTTCACAATTGAAGAAGGAAGCCGATGGCTTGATCAGGAGGTAGATATTACTGTAAAGATACCCGAAGGAAAACGTGTTTATCTTGATGATGAGCTGATCAAAATCATCTACGACATTGAGAATGTATCGAATACCTGGGATGGTGACATGGTAGGCAAATACTGGGAAATGACAGATCTTGGGCTGGAACATGATAAAGACTAATTACCAATTTTGATTAAAAATGAATAAAAGCCTTTCGATAAAAAAACACAAATTAGTTTACATCACCTTATCTTTTATAGTGTTGTGGACAGGAATAGGAGCTACGTTTTGTTATCAAATGGGGAAAAGTGGATTAGCCAATATGAATTGGGCTGAAGTAATGATACCCAATATCCCTGTATTAATTATTAGCTTGTTTTTTTTACTAATAGCATTTACAAGAAAATGAAAAAGAGTTCAATTATAACACTATTGATTATTTGCCTGATGGCAGCAGCTTCCGGCCTTTTCGGGCAAAGCAAATCGGATAAGCTTTTTGATGCTTTTCGAAATAAAGATGGCTTTACTTACTTTGCCTTTAATAAAAGCATGAAAGATGCATTCAATATTGACCTGGACGATGAAACCATAACCGGTGATTTACACGAGATTAAATTCTTATCGTATAATCCCCAAAAGGGAAGCTTTTCTGGTCCTTCTTTTATAAATAAAGCTACCGGTTTATTACCTTCGGCATACGATAGATTGAAGCTGGAAGGTGATGATAATGATGCAGTTATATGGAAGCTCGGAAACAAAAAGAAAGTCACCGAGTTTCATGTATTCATAAAAAATGAATCGCCTAATGACAGGCACTTTCTGATTTCCTTTTTTGGAGATTTTGATGTGAATGATGCCGATGGAATTAAGGAGATCGGCTTAAGCTTTTCAAACGATTAAAAATTGAAGCCATGGTAAAACGATTAACAAAATCATATGACAGGATAATTGCCGGTGTTTGTGCCGGAATATCCGAATATATAAATCCGGAACTTGATCCGCTATTAATGAGGATCGCCTTTGTCGTAATCACATTATTTAATCCTTTTATGCTGTTGGTTTATTTGATTTTGGCATTTGCGATGCCTTATCCCAAAACAGCATAATAAAAAGCTATTTAAATATTACCGATAAAACTTATCATGCTTGCCTATCGCAACAAAATGTGATAAGTCTCATTACCAAATATCCGACTTCTCGCGTAGAGAAACATATTTCTTAATGAATTCCAACTTGAAAAATCATGTGATTTTTCAAGTTGGTTTAAAGAAAGCACCTTTGGGGGGAAATCTCCCTGATATGGAAGAACCAAAGTTCGGGAAAAATATACACTCAGAATATATTGGACAGATTTACCTGCACCTCAATGTTAACCATAAATGATAAACCTCCCAAATCCACATTGTCTATGTTTATAAGTTGATTATTTAAATACCACCTTCCACTATCGCTAAACAAATAGTGAACATTTCCACCTAAAAAAAAATCGAATTGATCTCTTGAGAAACTAAACATGTGGAAATTCAATATCATTCCTATTGATGCAATTTGTTCATCTTTTACTGACAACTGATAGCTATACTGAGGCAAAGTATTCAAAGCAGTTTTTAACTCAACAGGATCCCCTCTGTCAATTCTCCATAGTATTTCATGGGCTCCAAGCCCAACATATGGGGTTAAATCTACTTTTGGGTTTGCCAGGAGGTCATAACCAAACTTAATTTCATACCCTTCCCCGGTCGCACTTAATTCAAATTGTCCTTTTGTTTTTACAGGAAGCTCATATTCCCGTTCACTAAACTGAAATAAAAAACGGTTTACACTGTAGTTTATCCCTGCATGATAGGCTGGCACGTGATTTAATAAAACTGGAAGCCCTTCTGCTTTCAGGGCATCATTTATGGGTGAAATGTTTGAAAAATAATGCACCCCACCTGTTCCGAATAAACCTACAGATCTTAGGTTCCCCGGTTCTTGGGCTTCAGTCAAAAAAGAAAAACATAAAATGCTTACAATTAAAAGTTGTTTTTTCATGAATCAACATCCTCCTTCTTGTGAATTTTTTAAAATATATTTAAAATCAAAAGCTTTGCAATCAATCCCTTTATCAGGTCCTTCAAAAAAACCGGTGACCGCACCTGCCACTGCACAAAAAGGGACCATAACTTGACCATCAGAATAACCTGATGTAGCAGATGTAACTATGTTAACAACAACATTCACCACTACAGAAACTACAGCTGACACAACTTTCTTCACCCCCTTCCATAACTTAGAAAGAAAACTTCTTTTAAGATTAGTACCATAGTTTTCAGCAACAAATAGGACCAATGTTTTAAAATCAGAGATAAAGTATTTTAAAGTTGCGGCAGTGGAAATAAGCATCGTTTTATCATTTGATGTCAATTCATCAGAGTTAACTATTTCAGAGTTGCTAATAAAACGTATAATTTTTTTCATGATAATATTTTTTAAAAATTGGATAACTTCATGGATTATTGCAAGCTTTTTATGCAGCTCCGTGCTACCATATAAGTCTTATCCTGTAGGATTTAAAATATCCAAGACAGGGATGACCCATTGAAAGAAGGAAAGGCTCCAACTTTTTGGTCACACCGGCAGGTCATACCCGGCAAAGTTCTCAGGCCTGGCAGGGTGCTTTAAGTCCGGTGCGGCCTACTATATGAAACGGTTTATACTGTTGCAAATAATTAAACTCATAACATTGTTTTCGATATGGTAATATATGCCCTTAAACGTCTATTGTTCAATCATTGATGTTTTAATAATCCTTTTCCCTTTACTACAGGGTTCGGAAATCACCCATTATTTGTATTTATAACTACATGGCCAGGGTGGTAATTTTACCTATTTAAATTTATTCTGTTTACAGTAAAAAGGTAACCCCTTGTTTTCATATTTTTTACTTTTCAAAGGGTTTTTATGGCTATACCATTCAATGAATATGGTCTTTTTAAACTTAACAATAACTAAATAGTTAAGTAGCATTTTTGAAAAGGTTAGGAATTTTTCCTGCCTTTTTTTGTTTTGGCAGCTTTGTGGGAGAATGGAAGAAGAGGAGAATGGAAGGATATAAGAATTGGAAGATAGTAAAACAGCCCCTTTTGTTGCTCTTTTATTTGTAAGATGCAACAGGTACCTTGCATCTTCGCTCTTGGTTTCTGATTCTTGACTCTTTAGGTAAAAAAGAAATCCACCGGAAATTTAAACTGATCGTTTAATGGCAAAGGTTGGCTTGCTGAAAAACTAAAACTTTAGACAAAATATTGTTTGTTCGTTGGGTTCTGAACGAACCGATAAACCACCACCATGAAGCCTCATAATTTGCCTGGATAAACTAAGTCCAATCCCCGATCCACTTTCGCGGGTAGTAAAAAATGGAACAAAGATCTCATCTAACAATTCATCAGGAATTCCCGGGCCGTTGTCTTTTACACAAATTTCAGTCCGGCCTTGTTTGTTTATTCCTGAGAGTAGTTCAATTTTTCCATTTTCAGTCTCCGCCAAAGCTTCTTTGGCATTCTTTATTAAATTAATTAACACCTGCGCGATCATCTTCTCATCAGCAACGATTGTAAGATCAGCGCTGATTTTAGCGATTGAAATTGAAACCCCTTTCTCATCCAGCTCCGGTTTATTTAATGTTACAAGGCTTTCCAATAAGTTTATAACGTTAATTTCTTTCTTTTCAGGTTTTGGTAACCTGGTCAATTTTCGGTAGGATTCAACAAAGCTGATAAGCCCCTTGCCCTGCTGTCGGATAATTTCCAGACCGCGTATCGTTGTTGAAATTGTTTTTTCAGAAAGTTCGGCAGGGGAAACAGATTCTCCATCTTTTTGAAAATATCCTGATATGCTCTCAGAAAGAGATGTGATTGGAGCAATTGAGTTCATAATTTCATGAGTCAATACCCGAATAAGCCTTAACCATGAATCCAATTCTTTTTCATCTAATTCCTGATTAATATCCTGAACCGAAATAAGGGAAAGGTTCTTATTGTTGTTTTTGAAAATGGTAGATTTAATAGAAAGGTTTATATGCCCCTGTTTGCCATTAAACGAAATTAGCTTTTGTCCGTTTTGTGGTATATTCTCAAATGTGTGGACGAGCTGTTTATCAACTTTTTCAAGCTGTTTCAGATGAGTGAATTGACCTAAGCCCAGCATCTTTTTCACAGCACTGTTAGCATGTATTACAAATCCGGTTTCATTGTGTGTGAGTATTCCTGTCCCTACATGCTCAATCAATGCTTGAAAATATTGTTCTTGCTGCTGGCTTTCAATTTTTATTTGTTGAATTTGCTTATTAACCTCGTTCAAATTTCGATTTAGTTCACGAATAATTACATCCCCCTTTTTCTCTGGGAATGCCTGGCTAAAATCTTCATTTTTTACGGCTTCAAAAAAGTAAGTGATTTTTTCATTTACCTTGTTTTGGTATTGTACTAAGCTTACAACACTTATGATTAAGAAGAAAAAACAGATTGATGCGTAAAAAATTGATTGAAATGTAAAAACCGACCATCCTAATCCCAATGTAAAAAGAATGATTAAAAAAATCCTGAAGATGATGTTGATTTGAAATGAACGTCTCATTAAATACCAAATTTTTTCATCTTGTTATAAAGTGTTTGCCTGGTAATACCAAGCTGTTCCGCTGCAGCAGAAATATTTCCCGGGTTCTTGGAGAGTGCGATAGAGATCAGGTTTTTCTCCATTTCTTCTAATTTCAAAGATTCAGTGTCAATTCTGGAACTACTTACTGGTTTCAGGAAAAAGTCGTCAGCTTTAAGCACATTGTTTTCGCTTAAAATTACGGCTTTTTCGATACTGTGCTCGAGTTCACGAATATTCCCGGGCCATTGATATTTTAGCAGTTTCTGCTGAGCCTGGTTATTCAGTTTTATAGCAGGCTTATCGTATTTATAAGCGTATTTTTTCAGAAAAAATTCTGCGAGTACCAGAATATCATCACCCCGTTCCCGAAGAGGTGGAACTTCCACATGAATGGTATTTATGCGGTAGAGAAGATCCTCACGAAACAATCCTTTTTCAACCAGTTCTTCCAGGTTTTTATTGGTGGCACAAATCAATCTGATATTAACGGGTATTTGTTGGTTCGACCCGATTCTTGTGATTTCCCTGTTTTGCAAAACTGCCAATAATTTGGCTTGTAGATGAAATGACAGGTTTCCAATTTCATCAAGAAACAATGAGCCTTTGTGTGCTAATTCAAATTTACCAGCCCTATTTTCTTTGGCATCTGTGAAAGCACCTTTTACATGCCCAAACAACTCACTTTCAAACAAGGATTCAGTTACTGCACCCATATCTACATTCACCAGCATTTCATTATGTCTTGATGAAAGCCTGTGTATTTCGCGGGCAATGAGTTCTTTCCCTGTTCCATTTTCCCCGGTTATCAGGATATTGGTATCGGTTTTGGCTACTTTTCGTACAATCTTTAAAACCTGCATCAATTCCGGCGATGAACCGATGATAAATTTTTCTTCCCGGTTGATTACCTTTTTTAATTCTTTTTCTTTTTGGCGTAAATGCTTTACTTCTTCGCGCGACATGCTCAACTGAATAGCTGAACGTATGGTTGCAATAAGTTTTGCATTTTCCCAGGGTTTTAAGATGAAGTCGGTTGCCCCTGCTTTTAATGCTTTTACTGCGAGCTCAACATCCCCATAGGCCGTGATTAAAACCACGGATAAATCGTTGTATTTCTCCTTAATTTGCTGAAGCCAAAAAATCCCCTCATTACCTGTATTTACACCTGCTTTAAAATTCATATCCAGTAGTACCAGCTGGTATGAAGACTTTGAAAGTTCATTCAAAATCAGGTTCGGATTTGAAATGCAGGTAACCTGATCAAATTCCGGGGAAAGTAAAATATCAAGCGCACTTAAAACGCTTTTATTATCATCAACTATAAGTATGTTCCCTTTTGGCATGTCATTTAGCTTAGGGCATGGTGCATAGTGCATAGAGAATGAAAAAGTCACTCTGCTCTTTGCACTTAGCTCTCTGCCCGTATTATCGTTTTTCTAAAATTTGTAATCTTTCTGCTCAATATGTCAAGATTAGTTAATAACTGATTTAATTGATTTTCGTCAATAAAATTTCTACGAGAAGCTACAAAACAGATGTTTGCAGTTTCAAAAACCGATCTTCTGGCAATATTCAGGAAATTTGCAAAATCCTTTGTTGAAAAAGATCCAGAACCTTCGGCAATGTTATTAGAAACACTTAAAGAAGCTGCACGTAGTTGTTCTGCAAATCTAAATTGCTTGGCATTTTCAATCTTGTCTGCTAAATCAAAGAATTGATCATTCAAAGAGATAGCATCTTTCCATATTTCCAAATTCATAAATCTAAACTGAACCATGTGTTTAAAATTTAGGGATTTCTATTAACTTACAATTTATGAATTATTTTGTGTTCAACTTTCCATTATCGCTTCTTTTTCAGTTTTTGAATCTCTTCCCTTCGCCCTAAGCACTCTGCGCTTAGCTCAATGTTTTTATTTCAAAGTTAGAATTGGGTGAAGATGAATACAAGAATCTGTCAAAAATATTTACAGATTGATGTCAATATATTTTACATGAACCAGAATTGTAATATAGTTAAGTGGCAGGTTGTTAGTGTGTTGTGAATTTGGCATTAGATTAGCTTATTAATATGCCAAAAAATCAGAAATGTTTTTGAAGAAGATACATATTTTAACGATTACATTGTTTTTGCTGTTTGATAGTGGAGTAGCACAGGAAAGCTGGAATTTGAATAAATGCATTGATTTTGCGATTGAAAATAATTTGGATCACAAAACTTTTGAGCTTAGTGAGCAATCAGCAAAAATTGATGCTACACAAGCAAAATTTAACCTATTGCCTGCAGTATCAGCATCATCAGGTGCTGGCTTTAATTTTGGGCAACAGGTTAGTTTGGATTCCAACGGTGATCCGTATAAAATAGATACACAGACTTTTGGTAATTCCTACCGATTGAATTCAAACATTAATCTCTTTAATGGTTTTACCCAGTTAAACAGGATTACATTTTATAAATACCGTCATGAGGCAGCTAAGTGGCAAAAGATCAATTATGAAGATGATCTTGCGTTTAATATTATGATGGCTTATTATGATGTTGTTTACTATAAAGGCTTGGTAGAAATTGCTAATGAACAACTTGATTTATCGGGTTTTAATTTGAAGAAAACACAAACACAAATAGAAACAGGCCTCAAAGCAAAAGCAGATTTAGCAGAGATGCAGGCTATTTATGAAAAAGAACAGTTAAACCTTATTCAGTCTGAAAATATGTTGGAGCAGGTTAAACTTAACCTTAGCCAACAGATGAATTTACCCATTGGTAGTTTAGTTAGTTTTAATTTTGATGATGATGAGGGGTCTGTCACGGTTCTCGATTATCCCATAAAGGCAGACTCCCTTTTCTATTCCTTTGTTGAATTTTCTCCCTATGTTAAAATGGCAAATGCCGAATTGAGGGCTGAAGAAAAAAACCTGGCAATAGCAAAAGGGCGATTTTCTCCTTCACTTTCACTTAATGCAAATATGAATACAGGTTATTCAGAAACAAATAGAGGGAATGACGGAAAAACCATTCCTTTTAAGGATCAGATAGATAATAATATGAATCAGTATGTTGGGGCATCTTTATCTATTCCGGTTTTTTCAAGAAATCAAATTAGAAGTGATGTTAGAAAAGCAAAAATTGCAAAAGAGCAAGCTTCGACCCGGGTAGAAAATTTCAGAAAAGCAGTTTACTTTGAACTAAAGAATGATACCCGTGAAATTAAAGCACTTTTCAGGGAATATCACCAAACAAAGAAGCAGGTTGAAGCGGATAATTTTGCCTACAGGGTTGCTGAAAGAAAATACGACGAAGGAATTATTGATGTGATTGAGTTGTTAACCGTTAAAAACCGCCTTGCAAGCTCACAAAGCCAACTATTAAGATCGAAAACACAATGGCAAATCAAGAACAAAATACTTGATTTTTATATGGGTGTCAGATTTTGGAAAATAAGCCCCCTCTAACTCCCCTAAAGGGGAGAATTACGGGGAGTAATTAAGATATAAATGAATAAAGTTTTATTAAATAAAAACAGGAGTGTCCAGGTAAAATATGGTGAGACCGCTATGCTTCTTTATTAGCCTAACCCCTACGGGGTATATGTTGATAAGGGGCCAACATTTTTACAATAGTTTATCTCCTGCATAGAATTTCCGCGTAGCGGATAACGTATTGTAAAACAAGGTAAAAAGGAAGTAAATCATTCCACGTAGTGGATTAACAAATTTTACCCGGACAAAAGTGAAATAAAAAGTTTAATTCTAAATTCCCCTCCCTGGGAGGGGTTAAAGGAGGTTGTTAATATGTCAATGGACAAGGTTATAGAAAAAAAGAAAGGCTTAAAACCAAAACATATTATTTGGGGAATAGGAGCTTTATTTATTTTATTCTTGCTGTACAAAATTGTTTTTGCCGAATCTCAATCGGTATACAGGGTAGAAAAAGATAAGCTAACCATTAGTAATGTTAAGGATGGTCTTTTCAATGATTATATTACAATTATTGGGCAGGTAGAGCCTATTTCAACCATATACCTTGATGTGGAAGAAGGTGGAAAAGTTGAAGAGATATACATTGAAGAAGGGGAAATGGTTAAAGAAGGAGATGTGATTTTGAAGTTGAAGAACAACGATCTGAACACGCAAATTATGAATATCGAATCCAATATGGCCTATCATTCCAATGAATTACGAAATACACAAATAACAATTGAGCAACAACAAATCCAGAACAGGCGGCAAACACTTCAGATTGATCTTAGGGTTATTCAGGCAAAAAGAAAATTTACACAGAATGAAAGGCTTTATAAGGAAGAACTTATAGCCAAAGAAGATTATTTACAAGCCAAAGAAGATTATGAACTTTCATTAAAAGAACAGGAATTGACTTATCAAAAATTAAAACAAGATTCGATATTTCGTGCAAATCAACGCTTGAACATGGATGAAAGCCTGGAAAATATGAATGAAAATTTGATGATGGCCAGAAAGCGTTTAGAGAACCTTAATGTAAAAGCTCCGGTTAATGGGCAGCTTGGTTTGTTAGATGCTGAGATAGGCCAATCAATTTCCCGCGGGCAGCGACTTGGGCTGGTTCATATTTTAACGGATTTCAAAGTTAATGCACAAATTGATGAGCATTATATCGACCGGGTCCGGCGCCATCTTCCCGCAGCTTTTGACCGTAGTGGTGTCGATTATGGCTTGAATGTTAAAAAGGTTTACCCTGAAGTACGCGATGGACAATTTGAGATTGATATGATTTTTGAAGGGGACAAACCTGAAAATATTCGTACAGGACAAACCTATCATATCCGGCTTGAATTAGGTGAATCTGAAGATGCCGTTCTTATTCCTCGTGGAGGATTTTTTCAAAGTACAGGCGGGCAGTGGGTTTACGTGTTGAATGAAAATGAAACAGAAGCAGAAAAAAGGAGTATCAGGATTGGAAAGCAGAACCCACAATTTTATGAAGTACTGGAAGGCCTTAAAGTGGGGGAGAAAGTCATTACTTCAAGCTATGACCTGTTTGGGGATAATGATAAGCTCATCTTTCGATAAGGAAAACGAAGGACGGAACAGGGAGACCGAGAATGTGATTAGAGGTGAATAGTTTGTATATTGAAGTTTATTCACCCTAAAATTATCTAAAATGAAAAGTAAAGTTGAAAAATTTGAGGATTTAAATGTTTGGCAAAATGCGATTGATTTGAGTATAAAAATCTACAGTATATTCCAACCGTGTAAGGACTTTGGATTCAAAGATCAGATTTGTCGGGCATCAGTTTCTGTTCCGTCTAATATTGCTGAAGGATTTGAAAGACAATACAACAAAGAATTTATTCAGTACCTGTTTATCGCGAAAGGCTCGAACGGAGAGCTTAGAACACAGTTGTATATTGCAAATCAACTAAATTGCATTACAGATTCTGATTATGCTGATTTGCTTGAGGCCTCAAGAAAAGTTTCAGCTCAACTTTATCAATTAATAAAAACACGAAAAGAAAAATTTAAATAATAAATATTGGAGGAAAAGTCCGGTTTTCATTTTCCGGTCTCCTTTCTCCGCATATTCATACGCTATGATTAAAACAGAGAATCTAACCAAAGTATTTCGCACAGAAGAAATTGAAACCAGTGCCTTGAACCAGGTAAACGTTCATATAAAAAAAGGTGAATTTGTTGCGATAATGGGACCATCAGGTTGTGGCAAATCAACCTTATTGAACATTATTGGTTTACTCGATAACCCGTCTGATGGTAAGTATTTTTTTGATGGGCAGGAAGTAGGTCAGTTAAAAGAACGAAACCGTACCCAACTTCGGAAAGGTAACATTGGTTTCGTTTTTCAAAGCTTCAACCTGATTGATGAGCTTAATGTGTACGAAAATGTAGAGCTCCCGTTGATTTACCTGAAATTAAAAGCCCGTGAGCGTAAGGCAATGGTTGAAAAGGTGCTGGAACGAATGAAGATCAGCCATCGTAAAAAGCACTTCCCGCAGCAGCTTTCAGGAGGTCAGCAGCAACGTGTTGCAATTGCCCGGGCTGTTGTGGCAAACCCAAAGCTAATTCTTGCAGATGAGCCAACCGGTAATCTCGATTCCAAAAACGGCTTGGAAGTAATGAACCTGCTTACCGAGCTTAACCGGGAAGGAACAACTATTGTTATGGTAACCCACTCCATACGCGACTCAGAATACGCGCATCGGGTTATTAATTTATTTGATGGACAAATTATTACCGAGGAAATGAAGAAGGAATTGGGAGAGGTGCTACTCTAGAATGGTTCTAAAACTTTGCCTACAAAACCACATTAAGCTGGTGGGTATTTGCATTGGCAGGGGTTTTGGCTTTGGGGATTGCATTGTTAACTGTAAGCTGGCAAAGCTGGCGGGCGGCTACCCGAAATCCTGTTGAAGCGTTGAGATACGAGTAAAGTCTTGAACTTTGATTGAATGATGATTTGAAAACTGTGATTAAGAATGACATAAAAAAAGTATGCACACCAATGAAAAATACAACTATTCAGAATTGACATCCAAAATAATTGGATGTGCAATGGAAGTGCACAAACATTTGGGAAATGGGTTTCAAGAAGTGGTTTATCAAAGAGCTTTGGCTGTTGAATTTGGCTTACAAGGCATTGACTTTAAACGTGAATTTGAAATGCCCCTGGCATATAAAGGGAATAGCATCGGAAGCCGAAGGGTAGATTTTTTCGTTGAAGAGAAAGTGATGGTGGAAATAAAAGCAGTCTCCAAGCTTGAGGATGTACATTTGGCCCAGGCAATTAATTATTTGGAAGCATACAAAATGGAAGTTGGACTGTTAATCAATTTTGGGGGTAAAAGTTTGGAATTTAAACGGGTGATGAATAAAAAATCAAAGCCTTCATCCAATCAAACAAATCAAAGTTCTGACAGTTAGCTGGCAAAGCTGGAGGGCAGCAACGAGAAACCCGGTTGAAGCGTTGAGGTATGAATAACCCCCTCGTCCTCTCAGGTTCGGGAACTCCTCCGCCAGTTGGCGAGGAGAAAAAAAGAGGGGGTCAAATGGACGACAAACAGAAATCCTCGTGAAACGGGATGGAGGCATTGAAATATGAATGATTTCTCCTAAACAAAATTTAATTATAGAATTTTAACTCAAGATTATGTTTTTAAAACTCATATTACGGCGACTTAATCAAAGCAAAGGTCTTGCTTTGATCAACATCTTTGGATTAATGATAGCTTTATGTTCTACTATTTTTCTGGCATTTTATATTGTGCAGGAGTTAAGCTACGATAAACACATCCCTAATCATGAAAAAATATACAGGTTGCTTTCTATTTGGCATGAAGGAAATAAAACTGAAATACTTCCAATTAACCTAAATGAAAGCATTTTGCAATTGAAAGATAATATTCCTGAAGTAGAGGAAGTTACACAAATATACAGGGGCGGGGATAGTTATTTCAAGCTTGATGATCATGTAATAGCGAACAACCCTACTTTTCAAGTCACTCCAAATTTTTTGAAAGTATTTAAATTAAAACCAATTTACGGGTTGATTGATGGAGCCCTTGATTCTCCCAATAAAATTGTCATCAGTAAAAAAACTGCACAAAAAGTTTTTGGTAATAGAAATCCTGTTGGAAAAGAAGTTGTTGTTGATGAAAAACCATTTACAGTAAGTGCAGTTATTGAAAATGTTCCTGATAATACCCACTTTTATTTCGATGTACTGAAACCGATTTCATCAAATGTTGCTCAATATAGAGGTCTTGAGTTCTTTACCTACATTCTATTTAAGAAAGATTCTGATTTGCCTGAAGCAACTAAGAAATGTGAAGATCATGTAATCAATGTCTTGGGAGAACGATTCAAATCTTACGATTTTATTGCTGATGCCAGGCTTGAACCAATAGCAGATATTCATTTATATACTGTGGCAGATTTTGACTTTAAGGAAAACGGAAATATTACCCTTATTATATTTCTGATTGTTTTGGCGATAACGATATTGATCATTTCAATTACCAACTATATCAACTTGTTTTCGGCACGAAAGGAAAACTTTATTAAACATGTTTCTATCCAAAAAGTATTGGGAAGCAACCTTAAGCAAAGTATCTTTCTTTTCTTTAATGAATCTGCAATAGTAATCGTCTCATCTTTTATTTTGGCTTTGTTCCTTTTTTTATTGGTGAAATCACATATTGCAAACTATATTGGTATCAATTTCATTATAAATTTGTGGCAGACCCCTTCTGTATATGTTCTTTTAATCTGTACATTAATTTTCACGCTATTAATTGCAGGTTTGGTTCCTGCATTAAACCTGGGAAGAATTTGTAATTTGTCCCTTAGACATCCTGGTAGGCCGGAATCATATCGAAAACATGGGAAAAAGTATTTATTGGTGTTCCAGTTTTCATTGATTTCTTTCATGCTTATAGGCATTCTGACAATTCATACGCAAATAAGCTACATTGAAAACAAGCCAAAAGGATTTTCTTCTGAAAATGTAATCAATTATAAGCGCATAACCAATAAGTTAACTGATAAGTGGCATACGGTAGCTAATGAACTTCGGTCTATTCCTTATGTAGTTGAAGTAACAGGTTCGCACTCTTACCCGGGTACCGGAGGTTCCGGTCAGGGTGTGAGCTATAACGGCTCTCCAATGTTTTCAATCAATGAGGCAAGGGTCCAATCAGGTTACCTCGAAGTTTTCGGGTTAAAACTTGCAGAAGGTCGTTTCTTCAATAATCAAAATCTCGAGAAAAATGCTGTTATTTTAAATCAAAGAGCTGTTAGGGAATTAAGTATAAAAAATCCAGTAGGAAAGTTTTTACATTTTGATAATGGATATACCGATGATGGAAAAGTACAAATTATTGGAGTTGTTAATGATTATAATTACCATTCATTAAAAAGTAAGATTGCCCCTTTAATGCTTACCAACTATAGAAATGATATTTATACAATTTCTATAAAAACCGATGGGAGCGATGATCAGGAAATAATCAAACAGACGAATAAAATTTTGAAAAAATTTGATCCGAATTACCGTATAGTTTTTACTCATTTTGACAAAGAGCTTTCTTATATGTACGCAACAGAGCATGCTCTCAGACGAATATTTTACCTGGGCACTTTTCTTGGAATTTTAGTAGCACTCGTTGGCCTACTGGCATTTGCAGCTTTAATGATTGAACTTCGCACCAAAGAAATAGGCATCCGAAAAGTAAACGGCGCTAAAGTATCCGAAATATTGGCCATGCTTAATAAAGACTTTGTCAAATGGGTAGCCATTGCGTTTGTCGTTGCTTGCCCAATTGCCTACTATGCTATGAATAAGTGGCTGGAGAATTTTGCTTACAAAACCACATTAAGCTGGTGGATATTTGCATTGGCGGGTGTGTTGGCATTAGGAATTGCGTTGCTTACCGTAAGCTGGCAATCGTGGAGAGCAGCTACGCGAAATCCAGTGGAGGCGTTACGTTATGAGTAAAGTCTTGAACTTTGATTGAATGATGATTTGAAAACTGTGATTAAAAAATAAAACAGTAAAGCATGCACACCAATGAAAAATACAACTATTCAGGATTGACATCTAAAATAACCGGATGTGCAATGGAAGTACACAAACATTTGGGAAATGGGTTTCAGGAAGTTGTTTATCAACAGGCATTGGATGTTGAATGCCGGCTACGATATATAGATTAACTTAAAAATCTTCGGTATGAATTTTTTACATTTCAAAAACAGCTTTCGTGTTCTTTTAAAGAATAAAAACTATTTGCTAATAAATGTTTTAGGGATGGGTGTTGGAATAGCTTCATTTTTAATGCTATCTCTTTTCATATATAATGACCTGTCTTATAATGAATTCAATAAAAATCTTCAAAGTATATATCGGGTAAGGGAAGGAGAAGGGCTGCAAACGAAAGGATTGGTAATTCCAAAAATGATTGAACAAATTCCTGAGGTAAAAAATGGGACTCGTATATTTACTTGGGATGGTTATAGAATGAGTCATGGAGATGTAGCTTTCCCTGAAAATGTTCACTATGTAGACACGGGGTTCTTTTCCATATTTACTTTCCCGTTTATTGAAGGTGATGCTTCTAACTGTATTCATGAAAAATTCGGAGTTGTTATTAGCCGTAAGTTCGCAGAGAAGTATTTTGGCAAATCATCAGCTTTAGGCAAGAAATTACAGGTTAAATTCGATAACACCTTTTTGCAGGTCAATGGAGTAGTTGATATCCCTGAAAATTCTTCAATCAAGTTTGATATTGTTTCTTCCTATGAAACAGGGGAATCCATATCTCCCTGGATCAAAGGGGTCCATGATTGGTACAATACATTTTCAGATTCTTATGTAATGCTTCATGATGGTGTTGATAAGGACTCAATTGATAATAAACTTCAGGATATCGTTTCAGCTTATTTCATTCCTGTAGGTAAGAATAAGACTGATCTAAACTTATTTCCTTTTAAAAAACAGCATGCTCAATACGAGTCAAAAAAATCGCTAATCGTAATTTTGAGTCTTATTGCTTTTGCTATTATCGGGATTGCCATTTTTAATTTTATCAATTTAAGTATAACCAGTTCATTGACCCGGATTAAGGAAATTGGTTTAAAGAAAGTAATTGGTGCATCAAAAAGTCATTTGATTCGTCAGGTGATGACCGAATCATTGATTGTAAGCTTTTTTGGAATGATTCTTGGTTGCCTGATTTGTATTGTTTTTTTACCATCTTTTAACAGTTTATTTGAAACAAGCCTTCAATTTAGTTTATTCGAAAACAAACTTTTACTTCCTGCTTTGTTGGGCATTTGGGTCGTAGTTGGTTTTGTTTCCGGACTTATTCCTTCTTTGTTTTGGATTCGCACAAAACTCACCGAAAGCCTAAAAGGAAACATCCTTAAAGGAAACAAATCCGGCATATACCGATACTCGTTAATTATATTACAATTTACGATTGCTATAGTCCTTGTTACAGCAACTTTTGCTGTTCAAAAACAGGTCAATCATATGATTGATAAAGATCCCAAATTTGACAAAGAAAATGTAATTGTTGCCGAATTAGATACCTGGCAATATGAAGATTTATCTGCTGCTTCTCAAAAATTTAAACTTATTGCGGATGAGTTGAAATCAAGTCCTTATGTGCAATCGGTCAGCTTTTCCCAAAATATTCCAGGTATATACCATCATAATTACAATACATTTTATCCTGAAGAATCCGCTGAAGTTGAAAGAATCCGTCTTCGCAAAGCCTATGTAGGAAGAAACTATTTTAAAACCTTTGGGATAGAGTTTGTTAACGGAGCTGGATTTAGTGATGATTTAAAATCTTACAAAGGCTCAATGGTGCTTAATAAAGCAGCTATGCAGAAGTTAGGCTATAAAGAAGCTTCTCGTCAAATCCTTCGTGAAAGCTCTGAAACTGGTTCTCCCAATGAATTGATTGGCACTATTGATGACTTTAGTTACCAGGGGGTACAATTGGAAAATGAGCCATTAGCACATTTTTTCACTGAAAATGACAATTTATCCGACTGGCAATATCTATCAGTGAGATCCAAGCCCGGGGCAAGTTTAAATGTAATGAAGTTGCTGGATGAGAAATGGCAGGAAACTGCCCCAGGCACAACTGTAACACATTTTTTTGCAGATGAAAAAATAAATAATCATTACAAAGAATATGTAAAAATCAATAAGGTTTTTAGCTGGTTTGCATTGATAGCTATTGCCTTGTCTTGCGTCGGTTTGTTTGCACTTTCATCTTATGCAATCACTCAAAGAACCAAAGAAGTTGGTGTTCGAAAAGTTAATGGCGCAAGAATATCGGAAATCCTTGCCGAGCTCAACAAAGATTTTATAAAATGGGTAGCCATCGCCTTTGTGGTTGCATGCCCTGTTGCGTGGTACGCCATGAGCAAATGGCTCGAAAACTTTGCCTATAAAACCAATTTAAGCTGGTGGATTTTTGCGCTGGCTGGAGTGTTAGCTTTGGGTATTGCGCTTTTAACTGTGAGTTGGCAAAGTTGGCGGGCAGCTACAAGGAATCCGGTGGAAGCCTTACGCTATGAGTAAGGCTGAAATCCGATGTATTGTTTGTCGAATTTGAGAACGAAAATTCCGAAAACAAACAATCGGGATTGGAAGCGTTGAAGTATGAAGAATTGAACAAAAAACTAAATACTGAAAAATGTTATCGAATAATTTTAAAATAGCTTTTAGGAATGCGCGAAAAAACCGCGTTTTATCTTTTGCAAAACTTTTTGGTATAAGTGTTTCATTCGCTGTAGTTTTGTTCGCCACAGGATACGTATATTACGAAACAAGTTTTGACAAGTGTGTTCCTGACTATAACAAAATTTTTCGCTGCACTATGCAAGGAAAACTTGATGGGAAGGAGGCTGATTTTGCTGTGACAAGTTCGCTCATGGCAGAAGCAGTTTTAAATGAGATTCCTGAAATTACAAATGCAACTTGTTTAAGATTTAGAGGACAGGCGACTATATACCATGAGAATAAAGTTATTGAAGCCGGACCTTTATTGTTTGCTGACAATCAATTTTTTAATTTCTTCGGAATCAATATTCAAACAACAATCCAAAACCCATTTGATTCTGAAAATAACATTACCATTTCCAAAAGTTTGGCATTACAACATTTCGGTTCGGTTGAAAATGCGCTGGGTGAAATTGTGCTATTGCATGGAGATAAATGTTCTATAATTGGAGTGTTTAATGATTTTCCTGCTAATTTTCATTTGCAAGCAAAAGTTATACAGTCCATACATAAAGTGAATCCTGAATTGGATGGTTGGTCACAAATCTACTCAACTTATATAAAAACAAATGTCACCAATATTGATATCAACGCATTAAACTTTAAACTTACAAAAACGGTTTATTCTCACTCTAATGATGAGTATATAAATGGTAACCTTGCAAAAAACTGGGAGGATTTAAAATACAATGACAATACCTATATTTTTTACAATGCTGAACCTTTAGCCGATATTCACTTTAGTAAGCACAAATTTAACAATGCTGTAACTTCAGATAAAAGGTATGTTTATGGAGCTGTAATTTTAGCACTGCTTGTATTGCTAATATCCTCAATAAATTTCATAAACCTTACTATTGCCAACTTATCAACCCGCCTAAGAGAGATTGGTATACGAAAAATAACCGGAGCATTCAATAAACAGATAGTTTTTCAGTTTTTGTATGAGTCGTTCATTTTTGGGTCTATTGGTTTTTCATTGGCAGTGATTCTTTACCAGATTGCAGCAAAACCGCTTAGACAATACCTTGGCTTCGAGATAGTATTATCCAATACCGAGTTGTTTAAAATTATACTTTTTTTATTTATTGGCTTGTTAGGATTCAATATGGTAGCTAATATTATACCAATCACTGTTATGTCAAATAGAAAAGTATTATGGTTTGTAAAAGAAAAAAATCAGACAAAGAACAGATTTTCGGTAAAAGATAGTTTCGTGATTTTGCAGTTTGCCCTTTCCGGGTTAATCATACTTTGCTCCTTTATTGTACAAAAACAAATTAACCATGTTGTGAACAAAGAAAGAGGATATGATTCAGAAAATGTATTGATGCTTTCCATGTGGGATATGCATCCAAATGCACGTAAGAGTTTCATTGAAGATTTAAAATCTCACACTACTATAGAATCAGTTTCAACGAGTGACGTGTATTTTGGAGAGGACTTTGGCATGAGCAGCGGATATTTTGAATCTAAGGCAGAAGAAAACTTTTTTCACACAAGTGTCCTTCCTGTTGATGATGAATTCGTGAATACTTTTAATCTTGAGATGAAGGAGGGGCGTTTTTTTGACAAGGAAAGGCAAACGGATTTTGAGTCAGTGATTTTGAATGAAACAGCCCTTAAAGAGTATTCCGGACAAGGTTCATTGATTGGCAAGAACATATTATTGTCTGATAAACCTTTCAAGGTGATTGGTATAGTAAAAGATTTTAATTTTCGTTCGTTGCACCACCGAATACAGCCTTTGGTAATCAAGCGAATTAATAATTTTGGAAATGTAACAATCAAATTCAGGAATAACCAGACTTCAGAAGTTCTAGGGATTTTAAAGGAGCATTGGGCTAAACACAAAGTTCCATTTCCCTTAAATTATACATTTCACGATGAAGTACTTGCCATGCAATATACCAAAGACCAGCAGGCAAAGAAGTTGTTATTTCTATTGTCTGTTATTTCAATTGTAATAGCCTGCTTTGGATTATACGCGATTAGTCTTTTTACTATCCTCCGAAAAACCAAAGAAATCGGCATCCGCAAAGTAAACGGAGCCAAAGTATCAGAGGTACTTGCTATGCTCAACAAAGACTTTGTAAAGTGGGTCGCCATTGCTTTTGTAATCGCCTGCCCAATTGCATACTATGCTATGAATAAATGGCTTGAGAACTTTGCATACAAAACCACATTAAGTTGGTGGATATTTGCATTGGCAGGTGTGATAGCATTAGGTATAGCTTTATTGACGGTGAGTTGGCAAAGTTGGAGGGCAGCTACACAAAACCCGGTGGAGGCTTTGCGATATGAGTAAAGTCTTGAACTTTGATTGAATGATGGTTTGAAAACTGTGATTAAGAATGAAATAAAAGAAGTATGCACACCAATGAAAAATACAACTATTCAGAATTGACATCCAAAATAATTGGATGTGCAATGGAAGTGCACAAACATTTGGGAAATGGCTTTCAAGAGGTGGTTTATCAAAGAGCTTTGGCCGTTGAATTTGGATTGCCCCTGGAATATAAAGGGAATAGCATCGGAAGCCGAAGGGTAGATTTTTTCGTTGAAGAGAAAGTGATGGTTGAAATAAAAGCAATAATCCAGCTTGAAGATGTGCACCTTGCCCAGGCAATTAATTATTTAGAGGCATACAAAATGGAAGTTGGGCTGTTAATCAATTTCGGAAGTAAAAGTTTGGAATTTAAACGGGTGATGAATAAAGAATCAAATCCTTCATCCAATCAAACAAATCAAAGTTCTGACAATTAGTTGGCAAAGCAGGAGGGCAGCAACGAGGAATCCAGTCGAAGCGTTGAGGTATGAATAAAGGCTATTTTGAAATTGATAGGTACAAGAAACATTAAACAAATAATATATTACAGATGATATTCTACTCGATAAAAAGTATTATAAGACAGCTTAAGAATTCAGGAAAGTATACTGTTCTAAATATATTGGGACTGGCAATGGGATTGTGTTTGACAACCTTAATAGTGATGTTGCTGAATTTTGAAATCTCATTTGATAAGTTTCATTCGAAATCTGAGCAGATAGTAAGTATTTGCATGCAAGATAAGCAAGATGGAAGCTGCAAGGCATATACCCCAAATCCATTACCTCAGACCCTCAAGAATGATTTTCCTGAGGTAGAAGAAGTGGTCGGTGTAAACTTAATGCTTCATGAAGAAGCGGAGATAAAGTATCAGGATCTTTCATATTTTGGTTTAACAGGAGCTGCTGTTGATACAGATATCTTTTCAATGTTTGATTTTCAACTCATTCTGGGTGAAGTCAAAAGTGTGCTTGATGTACACAATAAGATTGTTATTTCAGAAAGTACTTCGCAAAAAATATTTGGATTAGAGAATCCGGTCGGGAAAGAATTGACATGGGACAAATATTCTTTCACAGTAAGTGGGGTTTTTCAAGACCTCCCCGAACACTCTTCTTTGAATTTTGATATTCTTTTTTCTGAAAAACTTAATAAAGTTATTTGGGATAGATTCCCTGTTGCATGGTGGTCATCTGGAACGAATACATTTGTTATTTTACAAGATGGAACAAATGTGAAAGACTTTGAAGCACATTTAAATCAAATTCCTGGAAAATATTATCCCAGTTTCCTCAAAAGTCAAAACAACTTTTATGTGAAACCATTTAAGGAGCTCCATTTTGATAGTTCGTTGCTCGGAGGATTGGTTGAGCCAGTTTCAAAAACATACCTTGTTATTTTAGGAGTGATTGCTTTGCTAACTCTGTTTATTGCTGTAATTAATTTTGTTAGTCTTTCTACAGCACAATCCCATCAACTTAATATAGATAGTGGTATTCGTAGAATATCTGGTGCAAGTCCATGGCAAATTATCGGAAAACAATTAAAATTTTCTTTGGTTACAACAATTATTGCATTATTGGTTGCAGTTCCATTATGTTGGTTCTGTTTACCATACTTTGAATCGTTTGTAAATCGTACAGTGCAACCACAATTTGGAAATTTATATGTCTGGAGCGGAGTATTAGCAGTTAGCATATTATTAGCCTTTTTTTCAGGAATTATCCCGGGCGTTGTATTCTCCAAAGTCCAACCAATCCAGGTTATTAGAAATAACTTGCGTATGATGGGCGGTAAAGGTAAAGCCAGGGGTGGTTACATTATTTTTCAATTTGGGTTAACTATTATTTTAATAACCGCTCAGATGTTTGTTTATAAGCAGATTAGTGACATGAAGAATGCTAATCCAGGATTTGATAACAATAATCTGACATCAATTGGGGTAAGTCAAATTGAGGCAGCGTATCACGAGAAATATAACAAAGCTAAATTGTTTAGAGCTGAATTGGAAAAATACGGATCAAAATATGGTTTTGGACAAGGAGCTATTACCGAAAATGTTCCAGGTTACTATTTTCAAAACAACTTTATTATTCATCCTCAGGATTCGAAAATTGATGAATGCAAAGTTATATCTACTGCTATTGATGAAAACTATTTGGATGTTTATAAAGTTCAGTTGGCTCATGGACGGTTTTTCTCACCGGATTATGCGACTGATAAACAAGCTTTTATTATCAATGAAACTGCAATGAAGAAATTTGGTTGGGATAACATTGACAATAAGTTTTTAAGCTTTAGTCATGAGGGGAATTCTTTCCCTGTTGTTGGTGTGCTTAAAGATATTACCACAACAACGCTTAAAAATGCAACTCCTCCAATGGTGTTTCGTTACGGGCAACACAATGGTTTCCCTGCCTTCCTGACATTCAGAATAAACCCTGAACAAAAGGAAGCTACACTGAAGTTTTTTGAAGAAACATGGACTGGTATGTTCCCGGAAACTCCATTTATAAACATGGATGTTAAGGAAGTTTATTTTAAAAATTATGAATCAGAACAAGAGTTAGGACAAGTAATTTCAATCTTTTCCTTCTTTGCAATCTTTCTTTCAGGAATAGGCCTTTTTGGAATGGCATCATTTTTATCTGAAAACCGCACTAAAGAAATCGGCATCCGCAAAGTGAACGGTGCTGAAGTTTCTGAGGTATTGGCAATGCTTAATAAAGACTTCGTAAAATGGGTTGCCATTGCTTTTGTAATAGCCTGCCCAATTGCATACTACGCCATGAATAAATGGCTGGAGAACTTTGCCTACAAAACCACCTTAAGCTGGTGGATTTTTGCCTTGGCAGGGGTGTTGGCGCTAGGAATTGCGTTGCTAACCGTGTCATTTCAAAGCTGGAAAGCTGCAACCAGAAATCCTGTCGAAGCGTTGAGATACGAGTAGTGACGTGACCCCGATGTTTCGGGGCCGAGAACTCGTGGATGGAGGCACTTCGATACAAATACAAATAGTCATCGGATCACTCAAAGTGATCCGATGACTAAAGAGAGCATACACTTCTTTTTTCAAAAATTTCGATTAAAAAGTACTTGATAAGTAACTATTTAGATTTTTATGCGTCACTTAAATAGCAGCATGTATTTTCATGTTCTCACATCGCAAAAGTTCATAAAGCAAGTCATACGAAAAAGTAAAAACTTAACTTTTAGAAAACCATAAAATGAAAACAAAAATGAATCGAAAAATGTATTTGGTGCTTGTGTTAGTAGCACTTATATCGATGATTGGATTTGCAGAAGAAAACAAGAAAGCAACCATCACAAAAACATTCGAAATGAATGAGCCGGGAACATTAAATTCTTCGTCATCTGGCGGTGGAATTACGGTTAGCACACACGAGCATCCGGAAGTAATTGTAAAGGTGTTTGTGCGAAAAAGAGGAAGGGTCTTATCTCCTTCTGATCCTGATGTAGATGAGGTTTTGGATAACTATGAACTGGAAATAGAAAAAAATGGAACTACAATTACGGCCTATGCCAAACGAAAAATGCGTAGTAACTTTTGGAATAACACCGGGATCTACTTTAAAATAATTGTGCCCCGGGAGATGTCGTGTAATGTATCATCAAGCGGTGGTGGCTTAAAAATAGCAGGAGTAGAAGGAACCCATACCTTTTCAAGTAGCGGAGGAGGGGTCAAACTGGAAAATACAGCCGGAATGACCAAGGCTAAATCATCCGGGGGAAGCGTTAAAGCCTACCAACACAAAGGCAATATCAGCTTAAGTTCGAGTGGCGGTGGGGTTTCTCTCGAAAAAGCAAAAGGGAATGTTTATGCCACAAGCTCTGGAGGTAGTGTGAAATTAAGCAGTATAATTGGTGGAGTAGAAGCCAGTAGTAGTGGTGGCGGTGTTAGTGTTTCAGGAAGTTGTACTTATGTAAAGGCCAAATCGAGTGGAGGTTCAGTTCGGGCAACTATTGACGGGCTAAGTGAAGAACTTCGTTTGACCTCAAGTGGCGGTGGGGTAAGTGCAATAATTAAAAATGGCGAAAATTTGGGAATGGATCTCGACTTAAGAGGTGGCAGGGTAAATATTGACCTGCATAATTTCTCGGGTAAATCTGAAAAGAGCAGAATAAATGGAGCCATGAACAACGGAGGTATTCCGGTCTATATGCGGGCATCAGGTGGAAATGTAAGCGTTGAATTCGACGGTTAAAACCAGGATATAAATTTAGAAAAGGAATTAGGATTGTCAGTATGTTTATGGCAATCCTATTCTTTTTATAAGCATTTGGTGTTTAGTTCGATAAGAAAATAGGATCACTGCAATATTCGGGTGGGTAACTTTGTTGAATTTATGATCCTGGATACGGGGAACTTGATTCTTGATCCTTGAACCTGGATACTGGTTGCTGGATGCTCGATACTGGTCATTGA
>JANQII010000036.1 GCA_028282195.1 Prolixibacteraceae bacterium | reverse complement strand
TTGGAATATTGGGTATTCAAAATTGAATATTTTACATTTAAATGTTGATAAAATGGATTGTTATTACCAAATAAAAGATGTGTATAAAGGGTAGCTTTTAAAGGGAGAGACAGGAGAGAGGGTCAAAAAAAAGAAGTAGCTAACTCCCATTTCTGAAAACAAATCCATTTAAGTTTGTAAGGCTAATCCTTCATTTTATAATTTTTCTTAACTTAGCAATTCACTAAAACCGCCTCTATGTATAAAAAACTTAGTATTAAAGAATGGGCTGTTGAAGATCGTCCAAGAGAAAAACTTCTACAAAAAGGTACAAGATCACTTTCAGATGCTGAATTGCTTGCCATTCTTTTGGGTTCAGGAAATGCAAGCGAATCTGCAGTTGAACTATCCAGGCGGATTCTTTCTTCTGTTCAGAATGACCTTTCTGAACTTAGTAAAAAGGATGCCGGGTTTTTATTGAAATTTAATGGGATAGGTGAAGCAAAAGCCGTTAATATTTTGGCAGCACTTGAGTTGGGGCGGCGACGTAAAGAGAATCAGTCAAACCAAAAAGTAGTTATAACTGAAAGTAAACAAGCTGCTCAATTCTTTCATCCGATTTTAGAAGACCTTCAACATGAAGAATTTTGGGTTCTTTTATTAAACCGATCCAATACAGTCATTGATAAGTTCATGATTAGTCAGGGAGGATTAACAGGAACTGTTATTGATGTAAAAATTATTTTACGCACTTCTTTGGAAAAGCTGGCAAGCTCCATAATCCTTTGTCACAACCATCCTTCCGGCAATTTAAAGCCAAGTGATTCTGATCTTAAAATCACAAAAAAGATAAAAGATGCTGCACGAATTATGGAAATTTCAGTGCTTGATCATATAATTATCGCGCATGATGAGTATCTTAGCTTTGCCGATGAAGGACTGATTTAAAGCTATGCTAGCCATTTATACCAAAGAAATAAACAACCGTCTTTCGTATATTTTCGAATTTATTTTTGGGGATATCCTGCAAACCCCATTTTCAATCACTACCAATTACGATGAGTTTGAAAATCACCCGGGGGCAAAACTTAATTATTCTGATTCTTCCATTAATTGTGAGCTGTATTTAAGCCCTCATCAACTTCTTTTTGAAAAGGAATTGGCTTACCAAAACCTGGACCCTGTTGTATTTGAGAATGAAACTTATTTCTTTGAAACTTCTGAAAAATCTTTTTTACCATTTGATCCGTTTGCCGCTTCATTTTATGTAATCACCAGGTATGAAGAATACCTGGAACGTGATCTTGAAAAGCATCGTCGTTTCCCCGCAAAGCACAGCATATTAAAACGCCATGGGTTACTTCATACACCAATTGTAAATAAATGGGCTTATATTTTGGCTGAAAGAATAAAGGAAAAACATCCTGATTTCAACTACAAAAAACCATCTTTCGATTTTTTGACCACCGTTGATATCGATAATGCCTGGGCTTATAAAAACAAAAGTTTTATTCGAACGTGCGGGGCTTGTTTAAAGGCAACGCTTAAAGGGGATTTCAACCAAATTAAAAATAGGTTTAAAGTAATTTCGGGCAAAGAAGAAGATCCTTACGATACTTATAATTTCATTACTGAAGCTTATAAGGAAATGCCTGAAAAGTTACATTTTTTTGTTCTTGCAGGAAGACCCGGAAGATATGATCGCAATGTGTCTCCTGAAAACAAGGAGTTTAGGGAATTGATTAAAAAGCTTTCAGAATCCTTTGAGCTTGGAATTCATCCTTCGTATGGTTCTGTTTTAAGAAAAAACCGATTGCGAAAAGAAGTTTTAAAACTTGAAGATATTATTCAGGAAAGTATTGACAGCAGCAGGCAACATTTTCTAAAACTGGAATTCCCCAAAACTTATCGCCGGTTAATCAAGGCAAGAATCAGAAATGATTATACGTTGGGATATTCTGAAGAAATTGGTTTTCGGGCAGGGACGGCAACCCCATTCTTCTTTTACGATTTAAAAAAGGAAAAGAAAACCGGTTTGTTGATCCATCCGTTCCAAACGATGGATGTTAGTTTGAATAATTATTTAAAGTTAAACACAGAGCAGGCTTTCGGGCAGATAAAAAAAATGATGCTTGAAATTAAAAACTACGGTGGAACTTTTATAAGTTTATGGCACAATGAAAGTTTAAACGATTTGGGGCAGTGGAAAGGCTGGAAAGCTGTATTTACTGAAATGACGAACCTGGCAATTAGCCTAAGTAATGACTAATCAACAAATAAATCGTATACCATTCGAAGAAATTGATGCAGACAAATGGGATAACTGCATTGCAAAATCACCCAACGCATTGGTTTATGCGCAGTCGTGGTACCTGGATAAAGTTTGTGATCGGTGGGATGCATTGGTATGGGGGGATTACCAGTATGTTATGCCACTTACTTTTCGAAAAAAGATGGGCGTGACTTATTTGTATCAGCCCTTATTTTGCCAGCAATTAGGGGTTTTTCCAACGCCAACCAAAGAAGTTTTACGAGATTTTTTGAATGAAGCAACTGAGCTGTTTCCTTTTGCAGAGATTAATTTAAATGCAATGAATTTGCCTGTTCGAAAAGCAGTCGGTTTGTTTGTCCCGAGAAAAAATTTCTTATTACCACTGGGTCAACCGTATTCAGAAATTGTAAAAAACTACTCAAGTCACACTAAAAGAAAACTGAAGAAAGCAAGCTCAAATAAGTTAAGTCTGATTAAAGGTATTTCTACAGGAGAATACCTAACGTTTAAAAGGCAAAATCAGAAGTCGCGAGCTCTGGAAAGGAATGTTCTGAGGCTTCGAAATATACTGGCATTTGCTATGACAAAAAGCATGGGGCAGGTTTACGGGGTATATTCACCTCAGAATGAGCTTTGTGCTGCGGCTTTCTTCCTTCGGTTCAAAAACAGGGTAACTTACCTGAATGCCGCTACCAGTTATGAAGGAAGAGAACTGAATGCAATGTATTTTTTAATTGATCAATTTATATTTGAAAATGCAGGAAGTGAATTTATGATCGATTTTGAAGGGTCGGTCATTCCCGGTGTTGCCAGACTTTATGAAGGCTTTGGTGCAACACCTGAAGTTTACCATCATTTAAAATGGAATAAGCTACCAATTTGGTTAAGGTGGTTAAAAAAATAGGTTCAAAATATGATTTCATCCATTGCTTCAATAGTTCCAATGTCAGTACTAAACCAAGGTAAAAGTGTGCCTTTACTTTTGCCATTTTACCATACCGTAAGCAATGAACAACTTCCTTTCAGAATAAATTATGAATACCCTGATGAAAAACGGTTTAGAGAAGATGTTGAATTTCTATTAAAACATTTCAAACCTGTTTCTTTGGAATACATTCTGGCAGGCAAGAAATTAAAACAATGTTTTCATCTTTCATTTGATGATGGGCTTCGTTCTTGTTATGAGCTTATTGCTCCAATTTTAAAAGAAAAAGGTATACCTGCTTCATTCTTTATAAATCCTGCATTTGTAGATAATAAAGACCTGTTTCACAGATATAAAGCTTCAATTTTACACGATTTTTTTCAGAAAAAGAACTTGCAGGTGAATCTTGAGAATACATATGCTGATATTGATTCGTTTGATGAAACTGCAGCTGAAATTGGAATTAATTGGCAGGATTATTTGCAAAAAGAAAAACCATACATGAACCTTGACGAAATAAAATCGTTACAGGATGATGGTTTTAGCGTTGGTGCTCATAGTTGGGATCATCCTGAGTTTTGGCTCCTCGATGCTGAACGGCAATGGGATGAAATTCGTGAAAGTATGAACTGGATAACTGAAAAATTATCACCTGCAATCAAGGCTTTTGCTTTTCCATTTAGCGATGTTGGAGTAAGTGAAGATGTATTTAAGCTTATTCAGGAAGAAAAGTTATGTGATATTACTTTTGGTACGGCTGGTTTAAAAAAAGAATTGGTTTCATCCCATTTTCAGCGGTTAGCCATGGACGCGCCTGCGGGCAAAACAGCTAAACAACGACTAAAAACTGAATATTTTTCATACCACCTCAAACGATTGTTAAACAGACACATTGCCAAGAGATGAGAATTGAAAAGATTGCATTACATGAATTGGATGAGTTTATTAGAAGTGATCAGTATAAACAGTTTGAAGTAAAACCCATAACACCCATGCGGGCTGCTTCTTACTTGCGAAACCCACATGCCCGGCCTGGCGACAATGTTTTGTATATGTTGTTGGAACGGTCTAAATTAATTGCTTTTCGAACATTGTTTGCCGATAAACTTGTTGGAGAGGATGAGCCTTTCGGATGGCTAAGTGGTAACTGGGTTCACCCGGACTATCGTCGGCATGGACATTCTGAAAAATTATTGGAAGAAGCTTTTTCTGATTGGAATGGGAGGTTAATGTTTACAAATTATGCACCGGCGTCTCTTGAATTGTATATGAAATCCGGCAAGTTTGATTCAATTTATTCTGCTGAGGGTACCCGATTCTATTTATTTGCAAAGCCTTCAAAACTTTTAGCTGAAAGAATGCCTGGCTGGAAGTTCCTGCTGTACCTGTTTGATGTTGTTGTTTCTATTGTCGCATCAGTTAAAACGGCCTTTTTTAATTCTAAACAACTAGCTGGTTTTGAAACAAAACTAGTTGAAGGATTTGACGATGAGTGTGCCAGTCTTTTAAAGGCAGGGGCAGATCAAAAAATATTTGATCGCAATAAAAAAAGCTTTCGATGGATTTTTTCATATCCGTGGGTTTCTACTGCCGACAAGCGTTTTTTGAAAAACTACCCTTTTTCTTCATTCTCAGATTCTTTTCGATACGAAACCTTAAAAATATATGCTGGTGAAACGCTTAAAGGTTTTGTTTTTTACTCTGTGCGCGACAAGCATTTAAGAACATTGTATCATTCATTAACACCAGAGACGGTAAAGATTGCTGCTCAGCATTTATCAAATCTGGCAGCTGCTGAAAAGATTGAAACTGCAACAGTGCTTGATCCTGAATTGGCCAAAGCTGTTGCTGAGAGCAAAAAACCCTTTATAAAGGCTAAAAATATTGAACACCGGATTTATTCAAGTTTTAAATTTGAACAAGAGAATAAAAAAATTCAGTCAGGAGACGGGGATTTTGTTTTTAGTTAGTACCCATTGAACCGGAAAAATCACTATTTTCGGCAAAATTTTTGTCATGCAAGTTATAAACCTAAGCGAAAACCAATCTATTTTTAATCAGTACCTTGCGGAGATCCGCGATGAAAAAGTTCAAAAAGACCCGTTGCGTTTCCGTAGAAACCTGCAACGATTAGGGGAGGTATTTGCATATGAAATCAGTAAAACGATGGATTATAATGTGAATGATGTGCAAACCCCGCTAGGTGTGGCAAAAGTTCCAATGCTCGGGCAACAGCCAGTTTTGGCAACAATTCTTCGTGCAGGTTTACCTGTTCAGCAGGGTCTACTCAATATATTCGATCAGGCAGAAAATGCATTTATCTCAGCTTACCGGAAATATGATGATCAGGGCGAGTTTCATATTGAATTTGAGTATTTAGCTTCACCGGATTTGAATGATAAAGTAGCGATCTTATCAGACCCAATGTTGGCATCTGGTGCATCAATGGAAATTGGCTACAAAGCACTTTTGAAAAAAGGCGAACCTGAGCATGTTCACCTTGTTGCAATTATTGCCAGCCGTAAAGGTGTTGACTACGTGATTGATAAAATTCAGGCCGAAAATGTTACACTTTGGGTAGGCGCCATCGATGAAGAAATGACCGTTAAATCATACATTGTTCCTGGCTTGGGAGATGCCGGTGATTTAGCTTTTGGACCAAAGATTGATTCGAAGTAAAAAGTGGTAGTCGGGTTGCGGGTTAACAAGTTACGGGTTGGCAGTTTTCAAAACCAGACATGCAATCAATGACCAATGAATAACAAAATACTGGAATCCGGAAGTTGGAATAAGGGTGGGAATGGCAAAATGGTCTCAGGATGAAAAGGGAACAGGGTGATGCGGTTTTGAAGAAGCATCATGGAGGAGAAGAGAAAGTTTAAAAAGGGATGAAAATAAGGTGCGGACTTATGGCTTGACACTAATCTACAAAAGTCTCTTTTAGAATAGCTTTTACTTCTTTTATTTCAGGTTTTGAGAGCTTGCTAAGCTCTTTGATTATCCTTCTTTTATCTATTGTTCGAATTTGATCCAGAACAATCCAACCCATCTTATTATCGTGCTTTACTTCAACTCGTGTAGGATATTTTTTTGAGCTGGTTGTCATTGGGGCAATAACAATTGTTTTGAGGAACTTATTCATTTCGTCAGGCGAGATAACGACACATGGCCTTGTTTTTTTTATCTCACTCCCAACAGTTGGGTCAAGATTTACAAGTACAATTTGATACTGTCTTATTTCCATTCGTCAAGGTTTTCGTCTTCAAAAACATCATCGATTAATAAATGATCATCCCCTTTTTCTGCCATTTCTTTAAATGCTAATTCCCAGCCCTTGCGAGGCGTCGGGATTGGTTTAATGACAATTTGCCCTTTTTCCAAAATCAAATCAACCGTATCTTTTATATTATACCGTTCAAGAATAGTTTTGCTTAAACGAATTCCTTTAGAATTACCTATTTTAATAACTGAAATTTCCATATTACGAATATAAAATGTAATTACAAAGTTAGTACGATGAAGGTATAATTGCAAACAAAAAATCAAGCTGGTTTCTTGATGGCAAGTTTATCAGAACACTCTTCATTTGAGTTCGGATTTTTTTGCTGAAAAAAATTTCAGTGTGATAATTAATTTTAGTTGGTGATTTAGCTTTTGGGTCAATGACTGATTCGAAGTAACTGATCCTTTCTTTTCTGTCAATTTTGACTAATTGAATAAGAAAAGCCATTATCGTTGAAAGTAAATTTAAGTTCGTTTTCCAGGTAGAATTTGTCGGAGCCCAAATACTTTATATAGAAGTTAATATCAGAAGTATCTGAGAGATTTGATATGCTTAACTGCTGTTTAGTTAGCGGAGGGCACAATTGCGGATTATCTTCATCATACAAATTTTCAATAAATACATCCACATCTCCATTTTCTTTATATATCGTTGCATTTTTTAAATATCCACTAATAAAATAGCTTTCATAGCTTGTGAAAACTTTTTGGGTTTCTTGATCCACTGAGTCGACATAGATTTTGATGTGCGGGATATCATAGAAAATACCTTCATCAATATTTTTCAAATAGCAAGGAAGACAATTCTCTTCAACCTGTAATGGATTTAGTTCTGCAGGAATAGTATAAACATTTGAAACATATAATTTTTGGTTTATATCCTCTTTTAATTCCAGGATCCTGCTTACATTATGCCCTAAAGAATCTAACTGCAATAAAATTTCAGAAGCAGTAAAAAATGAAAACTCATCAATATACAGAAGTAAATCTGCCGAAACCCAATCTTGTTTATCCAGATGTGCTACCAATGTATCTAGCTTATTTTTATGATCATCTGTACTATCGTATTCAACTGTAATCTCAGATAATAAGTTTGAAATTTCCTCATTTACGATTTCTACACTTGAAGAAATTAACCCAAGTTTCAGCAACGTATAATCCTTTGGGGCCAATTCATCAATATTATCGTTATTACATGAAATAATTAATACGGGAATAAGTAAAAGGAGCAATTGTGATAAAGTCTTTATCATGGTTTATTGTTAGGAGTGAATAATTAATTTGTCAAGATCATAATCAAGAATTAAATCTGGCATTCATTAGCTCAAATTTTATGCCAAAACATAACTTATGAAAAGTATTTTCAATGTGATATTTTTGATACCCTAAGATCATCCTCACATTCTGCTAACAAATAAGAAACTGATTTATTGTAAGCCGGATGGATTTTTTCAGCAGCTATTTCAGTCAGTGGCTCAAGAACAAATCTTCTGTCAGTCATTCTGGGATGTGGAATTTCAAGCTCTTCGGTTTTCATGATTAAATCATCATAGAAGAGCAAATCAATATCAATTAGCCTGGAAACATAACGGTTGGCTTTTCTTACCCTTCCAATCTGATCTTCAATTTTACGGGTATTTTTTAGTACTTCATCCGGTTGAAGTTTTGTTTCAAGGACTAAAACCTGGTTCCAAAATAAATCCTTCGACTCAAAGCCCCAGGGTTCGGTTTCATAAACAGAAGATTTTTCAATAATCTCACCAATACTTTCGCCAAGCATGTCACGGGTTTCGCCGAAGATTTTTGCCTTATTACCTAAATTTCCTCCTAATAATAAAAAAAGCTTTGCCATGTTTAGCTTATTATTGTAACGAATTCTGTAAATTCGTACTTATACATATTACAGAAGCAAAACTACAAACACCACCGAATAAATCGTTATTATGAGAGATTTTTTAAAGTATACATTAGCTACAATTGTAGGAATAATTCTTGCAAGTTTTTTAATTTCAATATTTAGTGTTATCATTTTTTCAGCAATAATTTCTATGTCTGATCAACCTGTTCAGGTAAAAGACAATTCCATGCTGATTATTCGCTTGCAGGAAAAAGTAGTTGAACGAACCAACAAAAGTCCTTTTAGTGATTTGGATATGCCAGGTTTTAGTTCGTCGAAACAAATTGGCCTGAATGATATCCTGGCTTCTATCGAGAATGCAAAAACCGATGATAAAATCAAAGGGATTTATCTTAATCCGTCTATGATTAATGCGGGACTGGCAAGTGTTGAGGAAATCCGAAATGCTTTAATTGACTTCAAAGAGTCGGGTAAATTTATTTATGCTTATGGGGAAGCGCTTTCCCAAAAAGCATATTACCTGGTTTCTGTGGCCGACAAAGTGGTTCTTAACCCAAGGGGTATAATCGAGTTTAAAGGGCTAAGTGCTCAGCGCAATTTTTTCAAAAATGCTCTTGAGAAAGTTGGCGTTGAAATGCAGATTGTTCGGCATGGGAAATTTAAAGCTGCTGTTGAGCCCTACATGCTTGAAAAGATGAGCCCTGAAAACCGCTTGCAAACAGAAACTTATGTTGGTAGCATTTGGAAACAACTATTATTGGATATTTCTGCTTCAAGAAACTTAAGTTTAGACGAATTAAATGATTTGGCGGACGGAGTTGCTACATTTCGAGGGGCAGAGTTTTTACTTGAAAAAGGTTTAGTTGATACCTTGAAATACAAAGATCAGGTAATTAATGAGCTTAAAGTAATGATGGATGTGAAGGAAAGCAAAGACATACCAGCGATAAGTATTGCCGATTATTCTGAAGTTCCACATATCAAAAAAGGGAAAGGTTTTGTTCGTGAAAAGATTGCCGTAATCTACGCTTCAGGGGCTATTGATATGGGTGGCTCAGATGATCAGTCAATTAAATCTGACAAGCTTTCAAGAACCATTCGCAAAGCTCGCAGGGACAGTACGATTAAAGCTATTGTTCTTCGAATTAATTCCCCCGGGGGCAGCGCTTACGGTTCAGAAGTTATTTGGAGGGAAGTTCAGCTTGCATCAGAGGTTAAGCCGGTTGTAGCGTCGATGAGTGATGTTGCCGCTTCAGGTGGCTATTATATTGCAGCCGCCGCTGATACCATTATGGCTGACAAAACAACAATTACCGGGTCGATAGGTATTTTTGGAGTAATTCCTAATGCTGGGGAATTGTTGAACGATAAGCTTGGAATCACTCAGGATGTAGTCAATACAAATGAACACTCTGATATTCTTTCATTGACACGCCCAATGAACAGTTTTGAAAAGAACCTTCTTCAGAATTTTATAGAGAGAGGTTATGATATTTTTGTTGATCGGGTTACCGAAGGACGAAATATGTCGAAAGAAGGTTTTGAAAATATTGGTGAAGGCCGTGTTTGGGCTGCTGAAAATGCAAAAGAGATTGGCTTGGTTGATCTTTATGGTGGAGTAAACGATGCTATTGAACTTGCTGCAGAAATGGCTGGTATTGAGGAATACAGAACTACAGCACTTCCTGTATTGAAAGATCCACTTGAAGAGTTGTTAAAAGATCTTTCCGGCTCTGCCCGTATGTGGATGCTTGAAAAAGAATTGGGAGAGTATGCACCGATTTATCAGCAATTAAAAGAAGTTAAAGAAACTCGCGGAGTACTTGCAAGAATTCCTTACGATATTCAGATCGATTAAAATATAGCTGGAAGAAAGAAGCTGGGAGCTGGAAGTTTTTTTACTTTCAGCTTCTTTTCTATACTGCATATTATTTCATTAACTTCGTATTCAAAATTTTTGCATGCTCAAAATCCTGCTATACCCGGTTTCCCTTATTTACGGAATTGTAGTTTACATCCGTAATAATTTATACGATTACAATATTTTTAAAACAACAGAATTTGAGATACCTGTAATTTCTATTGGTAATATTACGGTTGGCGGTACAGGGAAAACCCCACATACTGAGTATTTAATCAGTTTGCTAAAGAAACATGCTAAAGTGGCAACGCTGAGTCGTGGTTACAAGCGTAAAACGAAAGGTTTCCGCCTGGTTGAAACAGCCTCAACAGCTTTAGAAGTTGGGGATGAATCGTTGCAGGTAAAATTGAAATTTCCTGAAGTAACGGTTGCTGTTGACGAAAACCGGGTTCATGGAATTAATGAGCTGATTAAAGATTCTGATAATGCACCTGATGCAATTTTGCTTGACGATGCTTTTCAGCACCGAAGGGTTACGCCGGGGATTAATATCCTGCTGATTGATTATAACCGACCCATTGATAAAGATAAGCTGTTGCCCGTTGGGCGTTTAAGGGAGCGAAAATACCAACGAAGAAGGGCTAACGTTATTATTTATACAAAATGCCCGGATGAGATTACACCAATTACTCGTCGCATTATCATGAAAGATGTAAACCTGCGCCCTTATCAATCGCTCTATTTTACAACCATGATTTATGGAAATGCAAAACCTGTTTTTCCTGATGTCGCAACTGATTCGTTGGATTTAGCAAAAAAGAGGATGCCGGCAATCCTTCTTTCCGGGGTAGCTAATCCAAAACCTTTTCAGGAATACATTTCTTCAAAAACAAAACTGGTTGATGAACTGATTTTTGGGGATCATCATAACTTTACGGCTAAAGATTGGCAAAAGATAATGGACACGTTCAATAATCATGAAACTAAAAAACCAGTTATTCTTACAACAGAAAAAGATGCAATGCGCCTGCGCGAAGAAGGGAAACTTCCAGTCGAAGTTCAGGCCAGAATGTTTTATATTCCTCTTGAAATCAAGTTTCTTGATCATGAGGGCAAAAGTTTTGATAAATTAATAGTAGGCTATGTTAAAGACAATCGAAGTAACCGCGAACTTCATAAGCGAACAAATAAAAGATCAGGCTGAAATAGGTATCATACTTGGTTCCGGGCTTGGAGGATTGGTTAACGAAATTGAAATCAGTGCTAAAATACCATACAACGAAATTCCGAATTTTCCGGTTTCGACTGTAGAGGGTCATAATGGAACGTTGATTTTTGGAACACTTGGTGGAAAAAAAGTATTGGCCATGCAAGGCCGCTTTCATTTTTATGAAGGTTATACCATGAAAGAAGTTACTTTTCCGGTTCGTGTGATGAAGAAATTGGGCATTGAGCATCTGTTGGTATCTAATGCCACAGGGGGGCTTAATCCGGATTACAACATTGGTGATTTAATGATTATCAATGATCATATCAATATGTTCCCGGAGCATCCTCTCCATGGTAAGAATATTGAAGAACTTGGGCCTCGATTCCCTGATATGAGCCAGGTGTATACCAAAGAGTTGCGTCATAAAGCCAGGTTGATTGCTTTGAAAAACAATATTGATGTGAAAGAAGGTGTTTACGTGGGTGTACAGGGACCCACTTTCGAAACACCGGCCGAATATAAAATGTTCCGAATTCTTGGGGGCGATGTTGTAGGCATGTCAACCGTACCTGAAGTAATTGTTGCCAGGCATATGGGCATGAAAATTTTTGGAATTTCTATTGTTACCGACAGTGGCGTTCCCGGAGAGATTGTTGAGATATCGCATGAGGAAGTACAGGAAGTCGCAATGAAATCTGAACCCAAGATGACACTGATTATGAAGAACCTGATTGCTGAAATTTAAGTTCCATGCAAACTGACCTGATAATTCTTTCACTTGCACCAATCGCAATCTTGCTGGCTTACATCTGGTTTCGTGACAAATACGAAAAAGAGCCATTCAGGATGTTGCTTGCTGCGCTATTATTGGGAGCCTTTTCAGTAATCCCAATTCTATTTCTGGAAGAATTTCTGATGTTGTTTATCAACTTGTTTCGTGGGAACATGCGGGCTTTCTGGAATGCATTTGTAGTTGCTGCATTTTCTGAGGAGTTATTCAAGTTCCTGTTTTTGTACCTGTTGGTTTGGAAAAGCCCGGACTTTAACGAGAAGTTTGACGGTATTGTTTATGCCGTTTATATATCATTGGGTTTTGCTGCAGTTGAAAATATCATGTATGTTTTTGATTATGGGGCGCATGCTGGCTGGACAAGGGCAATTACTGCAGTTCCTGCTCATTTTCTTTTTGGTGTTACAATGGGATTCTTTTTTGGACAGGCCAAATTTTATCCTGATCGGAAGAAAAAGCTGATACGGGCTGCACTAATATACCCAATAATACTTCACGGAGTTTATGACTTCATTTTAATGACAGGGCATCCATATGCTCTTATCATTTTTGTACCTTTTATTATTTTTATGTGGTATTATGGCTTGAAAAAGATGAAGAAACTTTCTTCACAATCCATATACAGGAATGATTTTGAGAAAGAAGAAAAAATGCTAAAAAACGTATAAAATGAAGCTGCCTGAATTTGTTGATATTGAAAAAGCTCATGAACGAATCGGAAAGTTTGTTCATCGCACACCTGTTATGACTTCAACTGCAATTAATCAGCTAACAGGAAGTGATATTTTTTTTAAGTGCGAGAACTTTCAGAAGGTTGGTGCTTTTAAATTTCGTGGAGCTACCAATGCGGTTTTATGCTTAGAAGAAAATTTGGCTAGTAATGGTGTTTGTACGCATTCATCCGGCAACCATGCTGCAGCTTTGGCATTGGCTGCAAAACAAAAAGGGATACCGGCGTATATAGTCATGCCGGAGAGTGCACCTGAAATAAAGAAAAAAGCAGTAGAAGGTTACGGGGCACAAATTACCTTCTGCAAACCAACACTGGCTTCCCGTGAAAGTACTTTGAAAGAAGTTGTTGCAAAAACCGGGGCAACAGAAATTCATCCGTACAATAATGTTGAGGTGATTTGCGGGCAAGGCACTTCAGCTAAAGAATTGGTAGAAGATTACGGCAGTTTTGATCTGATTTTATGCCCAATTGGCGGAGGTGGCCTTTTGAGCGGAACATCAATTACCGGCAAAGCAATCAATCCAAAAGGGAAAGTTATCGCTGCCGAACCCGAAGGAGCTGATGATGCTTACCGTTCATTTCATGCCAATAAGCTGATCCCTTCTGTTGATCCAAAAACCATTGCTGATGGCTTACTTACCTCGGTGGGAGAAATTAATTTCCGAATCATTCAGCGCAAAACTGATGAGATTGTCACGGTTTCTGAGCGAGGAATTGTTCGTGCCATGCGGTTAGTTTGGGAACGAATGAAAATTATAATTGAACCATCATCAGCTGTGCCATTGGCTGCAATCCTGGAAAATAAAGTAAATGTTTCCGGCAAACGGGTTGGCATTATTTTAAGTGGCGGAAACGTTGATTTGGGCAAGTTGCCTTTTGAGGAGTTGATTTAAGGGTCCGTTCATAATTAATACAGAAAACCGAATAGCCAGAGAGGTATCTTATTCCCAAATCCATACTCAATATCATCAGCAGCAATATAAGCGTTTTTGATATTTTCAACCTGTTTTGGTCCTTTTCCCTTTCCCCCAATTTCGAAAATATATTTTTCGTCAACAATAAAATCACCTTTTAAAGGATACTGGATCCGATGTGCCTCATGTACCTGATTGGCAAAAAATGTTTCCCTCACATTTCCAACCTGAATCGTTTCTTTTGAAAGGGCATACATCAAATTTGTATTTTCAAGAAAGATACGGTCTGGCTTTTGAAGCTTGCTTATTCCACGGGCATTTTTATGCAACTGAAGGGTAAGTCGACTTTCTTCAAGTGCATAAAGGTAAGTCAATAACGATTTGCGGGTAATGCCAATGCGCTCACTTAATTTAGATACATTAGGTACAAAAGGCACTGATTCAGAAATAATCTGCAACAACTGTTTAACTTTTGGAACAAAAGCAACATCGACCCCTCTCAACATGGGAAGTTCAACTTCAATTCCCATATTGATAATTTCAGAAAGCTTTTGATAATAAACCGGAGGGGTTTCATTATAAAACGGGTAATATCCATTTTTTAAATAAGCCGGAAAATGTTCCAGAACCCTTATTTTCGATGTAACCTCTTCGGAAAATTGCAGGTGTGAGGATATAATCTCTTCAAATTTAAAAACGGGGAAAGTGGTTTTCAGATTCCGGTTAAGATATTCACGAAATGAAAAACCTTGCATATGATAGGTTACAGCCCTACGGCTTAAATCTGCCCGGGCACTTAATATTTCCAATAAGGATGAACCTGTAAAAACAATCTTAAGTTCCGGAAAATCATCATACATGTTTTTTATTTCCTGCGACCAGTTAGGGTATTTATGCACCTCATCCAGAAAAAGGTATTTCCCCCCTCTTTTCACAAAGGTGTCAGCAAAATCATACAACTTGTGTTCGGTAAACCAGATATTATCAAGTGATGCATACATGACTGTATGATTCCTGGGTAAATTCAATTTAATATACTGGAGCAATAAAGTTGTTTTACCAACCCCTCGTGCTCCCCTTATACCTATAAGACGTGCATCCCAATGAATTTGATCCATTATTCCACGTACAAAAGAAACAGGTGTATGCTGTACTTTCTGTTTTGATCTTTCAAATAAAGTTTCCATTATTTTGTTTATCCTGATAAACAAATATAGTCATTTTTGTTTATCACAGAATACATATAAATTCTTTTTTGCACATTGAAAGATACAATAATGTGGTGTTGTTTTATCATGTTAATGAACCTGACACTCTTTTCATGTAAATAAATATACATCTTTAAAAAGGTGGGTTTATTTTGTACAGGGGTGTCATATTTTCAAAATATAACACCCATTGCTCATCGGGTGATTTTGTTGATATCGGGCATTTTAGTCATCCAATGAGTGACAAATTAATTAAAAACCCACTAACCAAGTATCATTCCAATAATTGTTGCGGACATAAGCGATGCTAAAGTACCTGCCAGCAAGGAATGCATTCCGAAGCGTGAAAGGGTTACCCGTTGGTTGGGAGCTAATGCCCCAATACCTCCAATTTGAATTCCTATGGAAGCAAAGTTTGCGAACCCGCATAAAATATAGGTAGACATGATCACGGATTTAGTTTGCAGAAATGCTCCGGCACTTTTCAATTCCGATAAACTGATGTATCCAATAAACTCCGTTAGAATGAGTTTTTCGCCGAGTAAACGGCCGACTAAAGCAATGTCTTCGGGGCAAATACCAATCAACCACATAATTGGGGCAAACGTATAGCCCAGTATAAATTGAAGTGAAAGTTTATCGTATTGCCCGTTTGTTGCATCGGCAATTATTTCATTTAAGCCTGTCCAATGACCAATTTTACCAAAAGTGAAATTGAACATGGCAATTAATGCAAGAAAAGCCAGCAGCATGGCACCAACATTTACTGCCAGGCGCACTCCTTCCGATGTCCCATTTGTTATTGCATCAAGTACGTTACTACCAATTTTATCTTTGCTTACTTTTACATCTTTATTGACTTTGTCGGGATTTGGAACCAGCATTTTTGAGAAAATCACTGCTCCTGGAGCAGCCATAACCGAAGCTGTAAGTAAGTGTTTGGCAAACTCAAGCCGCAAAGCAGGATCGTCGCCTCCAAGCATACCGATGTAAGCTGCCAGCACAGCACCAGCCAGGGTTGCCATCCCGCCCGTCATTACCAGCATAATCTCAGAATTGTTCATTTTGGGCAAGTAAGCTTTAATCATCAAAGGCGATTCGGTTTGTCCCAGAAAAATATTTCCGGCAACTGAAAGTGATTCAGCACCCGATAGCTTTAGCAAACGTGTAAATACCCAGGCAAGCCCCCAGACTACACGCTGTATAATTCCCCAATAAAATAAAAGGCTGGTTAGTGCAGAAAAGAAAACTATAGTCGGCAAAATCTGAAAGGCGAATACCATTCCAAATTGTTCGAAATCAATTAGTGAGCCAAAAAGAAACTCACTGCCCGCTTTGGTAAAATCAAGAATCTTAACAAAAATCTTCCCAAAAAATTCAAACAAAAATCGAATAAAGGGAATATAAAGCACCCCAACCGCTAAAGTAACTTGAAAAGCCAGGCCAACGATCACCGTTTTCCAGGGAATATTTTTCCGGTCACGCGAAAAAATGAACCCCATGCCAACCAAGGTTAGCATTCCCAGAAATCCCCGAAGTATCGTCATTATATCAAAAGAACGATTATCGTCTATCTCCAGAAGAATATTGGAAGTGTTTTTCGTGGTATCTGAACTGACTTGAACCTCGTTTTTAGATTTTTGTTGTAGGGTGCTACTATAAGAAAATGTTGGCGCTAAAAATAAAAAAGCCAATAGAATAAATTGGCTAATGATTTTTCGTTTCATATGGAAGAATTATTTTTTCCTGCGGGTTAGTTCATCTCTAATCCTGGAAGCACGTTCGTAATTTTCATTTGTTATCGCTTCGTTAAGCATCTCGTTCAATTCTTTTTCAGTATAGCGATCAAATTCAGTTGCCGAAGGCTTCCCCGGTTCTGTAACAGGTTCTGTTCCTTCAATCGATTCTTCATCTTCAGCGTCCATTACAATCCCGGCTTTTTCTAAAATATCTTCACTTGTATAAATCGGGCATTTGAAACGGATGGCAAGAGCTACAGCATCAGAAGTCCTGGAATCAATTCGGGTTTGATGACCCTCCATTTCACAAACTAACTCTGAGTAAAAAATGCCCTCTTCCAATTTGTAAATAATTACTTCGGAAATATTAATATCAAAAGCAAGGGATAAATTTCGAAATAAATCATGGGTTAGTGGGCGAGGGGGTTTTAGTCCTTCAAGTTGAATAGCTATGGCCTGTGCTTCAACTGGCCCGATAATTATCGGAATTCTTCTGTCCCCATTTTCCTCGGCCAAAACCAACGCATAAGCCCCTGACTGTGTTTGGCTAACGGAAAGCCCTAAAATATTCAACCTTACTTTCTGCATATTTTCTCGCTAGAGTGTCTGTGTTTAGCAAATATAACAAATACTTTCAGTGATAACTAGTGTGAAGAGTGTTAATTAAACGGACTAAAATTTTTGATGCTATTTCCCTTTATTCAAGGCAAGTTTTACAAGCATAGCCGTAGCTACGGTGAAAAAAACTTAACGAAGAAGAAAGGGAAATAGGGCAAAAATTAGTTCGGGGAATTAGCAATCTTCGCACTAAAATATCAAAACAGTTTCTTAAACAGCTATTATTATGAACATGTTCTAAAAAAAGCGGCTAAATATTATTTTGAGGTGCTGGAATTATTTCATATACACTTATGGTTATTTTATCTTTGGGTAACTTTGTGGCTACTTTGTGAACTTAGTGGTATAGCTATTACACAAAGACACGCAAAGAAAACACAAAGTTTCACTAAGTTAAGGTATTAACTATGATTGAAAATGATTTATCAAATAAGATTATTGGTTGTGCAATTGATGTACACAAACAATTAGGACCGGGATTATTAGAGTCAGCATATCAGGAATGTTTATTCTACGAGTTAAAACAAGCAGGTTTGGAGGTTCAAAAAGAAAAACCAATGCCGATTGTTTATAAAGATGTAAAACTGGATCATGGTTATAGAATAGATTTGCTGGTTGAAAAAAAGGTAGTAATTGAAATTAAGACAGTTGAAGTATTAAATGATGTTCATACCGCACAAATCCTTACATACTTAAAATTGGGTAATTATAAACTTGGTTTACTTTTAAACTTTCATGTTTCAATACTCAAAAATGGGATAAAAAGGGTAGTAAATTAATTTTTTTAGCACCTCAAAATAATGTTTAGCCAAAAAAGCAATAAAAGAATGGGATAAAAAGACTTAAATGTTTGGCAATCACTAAAAAATATATACTTTTGCAGTCCGAAGTTTTCGAGCAGGCCCAACAAGCGGAATATAAGGTATTTCCGCCTGCCGGAGGAAATTATAAGAAATAGAAAATGTATGCTATTGTAGAAATTGCAGGTCAGCAATTTAAAGTAGAAAAAGACCAAAAAGTATTTGTACATCGCCTTGAAGAGGAAGAAGGTACAAGTATTGAGTTCAAAAATGTCCTTTTGGTAGACAATGACGGTAAAGTTAAAGTTGGTACGCCAAAAGTGAGAGGTGCAAGAGTAAACGCGAAAGTTCTTGAGCACTTAAAAGGTGACAAAGTAATCGTTTTCAAGAAGAAAAGAAGAAAAGGTTACAAAAAGAAAAATGGTCACCGTCAGTATTTGACTCAGATTCAGATTGAAGAAATTATTGGATAACCCTAAAAACATTAAACCATGGCTCATAAGAAAGGTGTCGGTAGTTCGAAGAACGGACGCGAATCGGAAAGTAAACGACTGGGCGTAAAAATTTACGGTGGTCAGGTTTGCAAAGCTGGGAACATCTTAGTTCGTCAGCGTGGAACTTCACATCATCCAAGTGATAATGTAGGTATGGGTAAAGATCATACTCTATTTGCCTTGATTGATGGCACTGTTGTATTCAAAAAGAAAAGAGACAACAAATCTTACGTTTCTGTTGAACCTTTTGCTTCAGCAAACTAATAAGAATTAAGATATCCTTAAGAAGAATCTCCTGTCTTTGTTAAGGCAGGAGATTTTTTGTTCGTGAAACTCAAAATTGAACTTGTCAAAAGTTTAGCTAAAAATAGCCTCAGATATAGCTTTGACTGAACATTAACCGGATAAAATGAATACCATTGAAGACAATTGTTTTCCATTGCATTCGACGGTTTCCTACTGTTTTCATATTCTTCAATCTGATACAAAACAGAAGGATGAATACTTAAAAGATCAGGATATGGTTTAACTTTAGGCAACTTCATTTAAAAGTATAACGAATTATATTTTGTAAGTTGAACAAATCCCGATAACGGAGTGCATCGGGATAAATGAAATCAATATCAGCCTTGTATTCAGAATTGATAAATTAATATCAACAAACCTTACAAATCTTGCGGCTGGTTAATTCATTTTATAAATTTGCCGAGCATTAAATAAAATAAATAGCACATGCTTAATTTAAAATTCATCCAAAATAACCCGGAAGAGGTTATTGAAAAGCTGAAAAAGAAAAATTTTGATGCTGAAAGTATCGTAGGCCAAATCATTGAACTTTATAAAAAGAAGAATGGAATTCAATCATCAGCAGATCAGGTTAAGGCTGAGATGAATAAACTTTCGAAAGAAATTGGAATTTTATTTCGTGAAGGAAAAGCTGATGATGCCCATGCTGCAAAAGCAAAAACAGCTGATTTGAAAGATCAAATCAAACAATTGGATGAAGATTTTGCAAAAATCGATGAGCAAGTTTATGAGCTTCAGGTGCAATTGCCTAACCTTCCGGCTGATATTGTTCCGGCAGGGAAAACACCGGAAGATAATGAAGTTGTAAAATCAGAAGGCAATATGCCGGAACTGGGGGAAAATAAACTTCCACACTGGGAATTGGCTGAAAAATATGATTTAATTGATTTTGAGCTTGGCGTTAAATTAACCGGAGCCGGTTTTCCTGTTTATAAAGGGAAAGGTTCAAGATTGCAACGTGCATTAATCAACTTCTTTTTGGATGAAGCACAAAAAGCCGGTTACCTGGAGGTGCAACCACCGTTGGTTGTAAATGAGGATAGTGGTTTTGGTACAGGTCAGCTTCCGGATAAAGAAGGGCAGATGTACCATGTAACAGAAGACAATTTGTATTTGATTCCAACAGCTGAGGTTCCGGTAACTAATCTTTATCGCGATGTTATTGTTGAAGGAAAAGACCTTCCTATAAAGAATACGGCATATAGTGCCTGTTTCCGCCGTGAGGCCGGCTCATATGGGAAAGACGTGCGGGGCTTGAACCGATTGCATCAATTTGATAAGGTGGAAATTGTGCAGGTTGCCACCCCCGAAAGCAGCTATGAAATTTTGGATGGAATGGTTGCTCATGTTGAAGGTTTGGTTCAAAAGCTTGGATTGCCCTATCGCATTCTTCGCCTTTGTGGTGGTGATATGAGTTTTACTGCAGCACTAACTTATGATTTTGAAGTATTCTCTGCAGCTCAGGAAAAATGGCTGGAGATTAGTTCTGTTTCAAATTTTGAGTCATTCCAGGCAAACCGGTTAAAGCTTCGTTACAGGGATGATAACAGTAAAAAACCGCAAATTGCACACACCTTAAATGGAAGTGCTCTGGCATTACCCAGAATTGTTGCAGCACTACTTGAAAACAATCAAACCACTGAAGGAATTAAAATTCCAGAGGTATTGGCTCCGTATTGCGGATTTGACTTAATCGACTAACAATAACCAGCATATGTCAGCTAAGACTCTCTTTTTGAGGGTCTTTTTTTGTCTTTAAAAACTCATGTTGTAAATTTTTTCCCAATAAATGTCACATTCATCGCCTTCTATATACTATCTGATGAAATGCAATAATATAAATGTTGGAGCCGTTGAAGAAGAAAAGAAATAGTTTAGCTCCATTTGAAAGAAAAAGGTAGGGTAAATTTATTTTCAAACGTATAGATTATACGCAACCTTTTTAAAAGTAACTCATCTTAAAATAGAAAACAGGGCCATAAAAATTATTAAACAGATTTATTCTATTAATTTAAAATTAAATTTATTTACACGTAAAGTTAATGTTGGCATTCTTTTTGTAAAGTTTGTACCAACCAGTTTATTTTGCAGAAAATAACCCCTAGTTATTATGATCGATTTTTTAGTTAATTATTTGCCAAATATTATTCTTAGTTTCATTATTACTTATATTAGTATTCCCCCAATTATCAGGGTCTCGAATGCCAAACAACTTTTTGATGAACCGAATCACAGAAAATTGAATAAAGTTGTTGTCCCTACTTTAGGTGGAGTTGGAATATTTATAGGGATGACCCTTAGTTTTATTCTTTTTCAACGGGATCATCAGTCAATTGAGTTTAGCTATTTATTTGGTGCGGTGTTGATGTTATTTTTTATTGGCCTGAAAGATGATATTCTGGTTATTTCTGCAAAAAAGAAATTTCTTATTCAAGTTGCTGCTGCGGCAATGCTCGTGTTTGCAGGTGATTTTAGGATTGAGAACATGAATGGGCTTTTCGGGTTAAATGCTATTCCTGAATTGGCAGGTAGTGGTTTGGCATTTGCAATATTTTTGTTTTTAATAAATGCAATGAACCTGATAGATGGGATTGATGGATTAGCAGCAGGAATTGGTGTTTTTGTATCTCTAATTATCGGCTTTTGGTTCGGTAGCCAGGGATTCTATTTGTATGCAATTTTATCTTTCTCTTTATGCGGGAGTTTATTGGCATTTTTACGATTTAACCTATGGGGTGGCGAAAATAAGATTTTCATGGGTGATACAGGCTCTTTAATTCTTGGAGCTGTTTTATCGGTTCTGGTAATCAAATTCAATAATATAGGAGCTAATGCAGATAATATTATGATATTTAGTCATTTACCATCAATTATATTGTCATTGTTAATTGTTCCAATTTGTGATGTGTTGAGGGTTTTCACGATTCGTCTTTTCAATGGTAAATCCCCTTTTTCCCCGGATATGAACCATATCCATCACATGCTGATAAAAATGGGATTGACTCACAAACAGGCTTCAGGTTTTCTTGTTGGATATACTTCTTTTTTCGTGATCTTATCAGTAATTGTTCAGAATTATATATCAGTAACTGTAAGTTTCTTTTCTATTCTGGTTTTTAGCTTCTGTTTAATAGGTGCTATTAATTGGATTAAGAACATTCAAATACGTCACAATATAACCCATATGAAGTTAACCCGAAAGATTTTAACAATAGGCTTAGATACTGATGAAGAGAAGCTGATTGAAGTTATTAACAGAAAAAAATTATTTTTTTTTAAACGAAGAGCTTAGATGATCTATTTGTTATGGACTTTGAAAAAGCGATAAGCGATTTTAAACTCAACTCCCATTGTATTGGGTTGATAGTTTCCCATATCAGCTGCAAATCTTAAAAAATAAGATATTGGTTTTTGTGCCCTTGACCAGCTTAAATCAATTCCTGCTGATAGTTTATTCCTGCCCCCTTCATTTGGAGAACCGTAAGTACCATAATTCCTGGAGTATGTAAGAAGAGTTTTCCAGAAGATCCTATTTTTAATCTGGCCATATAATCCAGAATGAATAGCCCATAACCGATTGTTTGAAATTCCTCTCGAGGTACCATCTTCATTTAATGCCGGAGTGATTAATGGGAGCCCTACAGTTCGTCCATAACTTGTGAATCCTGACCTGTATATATGATGACCGAAATAATTATCACGCCCTTTACCAATGGTATGGTCCGGGTCGTCTGGATCCGGTTGAAACTGATGTAATTTGCCTCCCTGGTCCATAGTCCTGACAAACTCAAGAAGAAAGCCGTTCAGTAAGTTGTTCTTGTCCATTTTCTGAAAAGAAATTCCCAGTAACCCATCTCCAAAATTGCGAAACTTTAAGCCACTACCATCTTCCCAAATGTGTTGCAGGTAGAAATTAAAAATACCTGATTTTCTTTGATGTTTTATAGAAAGTTGATATTGCCCGATGTGATTGCCCGCTACGTTTTTTTGCTCCGAGGGATCTGATTTTTTGCCTCCCTGTTGTCCCAAAACGTATTTAAAATAGTACTCAATTCCGGGTATGTCATTTCCATTTGGAAACTCACCTCCCCAATATACCCAATTGTCAATACCCAGCTTTACACTCCAGTTTTTATTTACGGAATAAGTTACATTTAAGTTTTTATGATGTAGTATTGGGTTTTTTATGTACCTGTCATCAAGTAAAAGGTGCTCAGAATATAAGCCATCAAATGAAAACCTACTCCCTGTTTTCCCGTTGAAAAGTTTTAATGAATCAAACCCGAACTCAAGCCTTGGCGCGGGCCGTGCATTATTAGATAGTAATATATTGCCGTTGGTTACAGACAAGCCGTTGTATAATTCTTCTTCACCTTTAGCACCCGCATGCAGGTAAAAGTTTTTAAAATGAAAACGTCCCCAATATTCAAAAAACTTTAGTGCAGAGTTTCCATCATAGCTTCCTGTTATATTTGCTCCAAGCTCAAGTGCTATTTCTTTTGAAGATTTGAATTGCTGTTTATTATGAATTGAAAGATCCAACAAGCCCAGGCTGCTTTTTGAGGTATTAATTTTTCCCAGCTTATTGGTGTGCAACCAGAAAGGCATTCCTTTTTCCCCGGAGAAAAGGGCATTTGAAGAACTATTTATTTCAGTTTTATTTGATTGTTCCTGAGAGAAAATCAAAGATGTAGTTAATAAAAATATAATTGATATAATTATCTTTTTTATCATAAGACAGAAGCTAAAAATGTACCTGAATGTTTTTAGGCATTAATTGACTTAAAGCAAATAAAATTTGAGAAGCAAAAGTAAAAATTAAAAAGTCATTCATTAAAATAAAACTGTGATTCATCAAAATTATTTCATGATTTGTTCGTTTTAAAACTATTTACATAATGAACTTGTTTAAAGTTAGAAGCTGAAAATAGCTGTAATCGTATGAAATAGTGCTATTTGCTGATGTTATGAATGGTGACACTTTTTTTCAACTAACTCCCCCTGATCCCGAGTGCCCGGGATCGTCCTTCTCTTCTCGAAGAGAGGGAGAACCTGCCTACCGTCAGGCAGGGAGGGAGAGTCAAAAAAAACAATTGTCCCATTCAATAGCATACTATTATCATTTAACTTTTGACAACTTCAATGGATTGACTAGTAGCTATATTTAAATCAATCATATGTTTTCAAGTAAGAAATGTTCTTACAGGTAACTTTTAAGCAATTTTATATCAATAAAAAGTATGATATGATTAATTTTGCAGTGTCACAAAATCATATCTTTTGGAACAAGAATAACTGCTTTTTTACTTGTAGAAAAGATAAAGTGAAAGAAACTTCTTGTCTTCAAGGATAAAATCAAAAGGGAACAAATTTTCCACCTAAATTTGAGTTAATAAAACGAAGCAACCTTTTAGACAGATGTAACAACTATATACTAGAGCTTGAAATACCCGTTAGTAACGATTGATATATGAATACACAAAATATGAAATTAAAAATCATTCTTCTTTTTTACACTTTACTATTATCCATTTCTGTTTTTAGCCAAAATGTTGATCCGGCATCGGTGCAGGTTGACCAATTAAGTGATCAGCAAATTATGAGGATTAATCAGGAAATACAGGCCAGGAGCCTGAGCATGGAACAAGCCATTAATTTAGCCAAAGCCAGGGGGGCTTCGCAGACTCAGATTGATCAATTGCTTTTAAGAACACAGCAGTTGAATTCTCCACAGTCTCAGATGATGATGCCTCAGGTTGGTACTGGGCTCCATGGACTTTCAGTTCCTTTTCTTAGCGATTCAATTCTTTATAATCAATATAGTCAGAAGAAATTGCTTGAGGTTTCTGAATTAAATAAGAGAATATTTGGGCATCAATTGTTTAACTCAGAAAATTTAAGTTTTGAGCCTTCAATAAATATTCCAATACCTAAAAACTACATTTTGGGAGTAGGTGATCAGCTTCAAATAAATATATGGGGCGATAGTCAGAAAACGTATATGCTGTCAATTGATACGAATGGGAATGTTCAGGTTTCAGGAGTAGGCTCAATCTCTCTGGCTGGCAAGGAGTTTTCTGAAGCTCAGAACATCATTTTAAAACGGTTGCAGGCGATTTACAGTGACATGGGTTCAGATGAGCCAAATACATTTGCAGATGTAAGCCTGAGCTTTATCCGGGCGATCAATATTAATGTAATTGGTGAAGTAATTGCGCCTGGAACATACACCATACCAGCAACGGCTTCAGCATTTAATGCATTGTATCTTTCAGGCGGTCCTAATGAAAATGGATCATTTCGAAAAATTAAACTAATACGTAGTGATGAAACAATTGCTGAGATTGATGTTTATGACTACCTGCTAAATGGGAAGACCGGTGAAAATATTTTGCTGAGAGATCAGGATATTCTTTTAATACCGACCTATGAAAAGCGGATAGAACTTGCAGGTTCATTTAAACGTTCAGGAATTTTTGAGGTGCAACAGAATGAGCATTTAGGAGAGTTGATAAAATTTGCCGGAGGGTTTGCTGGCGGAGCTTATCAAAAGAAAGTTTCAGTTATTCGTTATAGTGAAAATGAACATCAGCTTCTTGATATTGGTAATGCTGAATTTGATTCATTCCAACTTCAGAATGGAGATAGTATTTATGCCGGAGAAGTTACTACCCGGTTTCAAAACCGTGTAAGTATTGAAGGTGCTGTTATGCGGCCAGGTGATTATAGTCTTTCCGAAGGGATGAGCTTGAGCGGGTTAATCCGGAAAGCAGAGGGAGTACGCGAAGATCATTATTCAAACCGGGGGTTAATTACCCGGCTGGATGAACAGCTGTTCCCATCGACCATTCCTTTTAATGTTGATGAAGTATTAAAAGGGGATGTAGATTTTAAACTTCAGCGGGAAGATCAGGTTTTGATCCGGGATATTTTCAGTATTGGGGAGAAGCCTAAGCTAAGGATATTTGGGGAGGTAATGAAGTCCGGGGAGTATGATTACACCAAAAATATGACGCTTCGGGATTTGATATTTTTAGCTGGTGGTTTTACAGAAGCTGCCAGTCAGTCACATATTGAGGTTGCCCGAAGAAACGCCCCTGAAGAAGCTGCTTCAATTAATGATAAGATGGTTAGTTTATTCCAGTTTGATATTGATAGGAACCTGGGGATCGATCCATCAGGGACAAGTTTTATTTTAAAACCTTTTGATCATATTTATGTGCGTAAAGCACCTTCCTATTTTAAGCAGGAAACAGTAAGTATTAAAGGTGAGATTAAATATCCGGGGCAGTATAGTGTATCAAACAAAAATGAGCGTATCTCTGATATCATCAAACGAGCAGGGGGATTAACTCCCTATGCCAATACTAAGGGAGCACGGCTTGACCGTGAAACAAAGCCGGAACTTGCGCATAATTTGAAGCTCATTAGAACGATGCAGCAAGAAGATAGCCTTACTACGAATAAAGAAAAACTGGATATTAGCCGCCTCGAACTTAATCTCGCTGAGATTCTAAAAAATCCGGGGAAGTCTCATGATTATATTTTGAGAGAAGGAGACGAAATATATATTCCCAGGCATTCAGATGAGATTTGGGTTACTGGTGAAGTTTTAAATCCAATTGGTCAGTCGTTTAAGGATGGGAAGAACCTGAAGTATTACATCAACAGATCTGGTGGGTTTTCAACGAATGCTAAAAAAGGGAAGGTATACATTATATATAGTGATGGTACAACCAAGGTGACAAAATCTTTTTTAACGCGTAATTACCCACAACCAATGGTTGGTTGTCAGATCGTTGTTCCTTCAAAGCCACCACGTACTGAAAAAGATACAGGTACCTGGGTAAGTATAGCCGGCGCCCTTTCTTCTTTAGCAATTGCAGTAGCTGCTTTGCTTAAGTAAATTGTATTTTTCCAGAGAATAAATTTTTATAAGCAAAAGATGAATAATCAGAATACTACTACTAACTCAAGAGCAAAAGATAATGAGGTTAATCTTATTGATTTGGCAAAAGTATTATGGAATGGACGCATGACAATAATCAAATTAACAATCATCTTTATGGCAATTGGTTTGTTTATTGCGGTATTTTCTGAACCTGAATATACAGCTTATACAACGATGGTTCCTCAAACAGAGGAGAGTGCTTCAGCTTTGGGAGGGAATCTTGGAGGATTGGCAGCCATGGCAGGTATTAATTTAAATTCACTTGATGAAGATGTAGGTGTTTCTCCAAGCCTTTATCCCAAAATTGCTAGAAGTATACCGTTTCAAAAGGAATTGATGAAAACCCAATTATCAATCAAAGGTTTTGAGAAAAAAATGTCATTTGCCGACTACTATCTTAATGTATACAAACCGGGCATCTTTGGTTATCTGAAACGTTTTACAATTGGGCTGCCTTCTACGATCAGGAAGTTTTTGAGCAAAGATGAAAATTTTATGTTTGAAGCAGCTAACTATGAATTATTAAGTGTTAGTCAAAAAGAGAAAGAACTGATTAAGCGTTTAAACGATCAGTTAATCCTGGAAGTTAATGACAAAGATGGGGATGTTTCAATTTCAGCAATAATGCCTGAAGCAAAAGCTGCCGCAGAATTGACAAAAAACGCCTTACACCTATTGCAAAATGAGATAACTAATCACAAAATTAGGAAGTCACAAGATCAGTTATTATTTGTAGAAAATCAATATAAACTGAAAAAGGAAGAGTATATAGTTGTTCAAAAAGAATTAGCACAATTCAGTGATCAAAACCGGAATGTCAGTACAGCTGCTGCACGTATTAAACTACAACAATTGGAAGCGGAGTACAATCTAATTTATGGTGTCTATTCCGAACTTGCAAAACAATTGGAAACGCATAAGATACAAGTGAAAAAGAATACTCCTGTTTTTACTGTAATAGAACCGGTGACGATCCCTTATGAGAAATCAGCTCCTAACCGGATGTTATTGATCGTTCTGTTTTCCTTGATTGGAGTAATAGCAGGTTTTATTTATGTCTTTAGTAAAGATTTCATCAGTACTATAAGAAAACAGTTTCAGAAGTCTCATTAAGTATTTACGCATACTTTATAACTGAGTCAAATACATCAAATAATTTAAGTTGAAAGATAAATTTTTGAATATTGTTTCAAAAGCAAATCAGCACAAAACGTTGATTCATAATTTCTCATATTTGTCTGTTTTTCAGGTTTTTAATATGCTGGTGCCATTAATTACCCTACCTTATTTAATAAGAGTTCTTGGGACTGAGAAATATGGTTTGGTCGTATTTGCTCAAGTCATTTCTTCCTATTTTGGAGTTCTAATTGATTTTGGATTCAAAAATTCGGCAACTAAAAACATTTCAATACATCGGAATGATAAGTCAAAACTCACAGAAATAATCTCTTCGGTATTAATCATTAAACTGTTTCTATGGTTGATTTCTTTTGCTGCCTTATTCTTGATTGTTCTAATGATACCAGGACTTCGAAAAGAAATGTTGTTGTTTCTTTTTTCATTTGGATTTTGTTTTAACGAACTGCTGTTCCCTCAATGGTACTTTCAAGGTGTAGAGCGAATGAAGTATATTACAATTATTAACCTGATCTCCCGGTCCATTTTTCTGGCACTGATATTTATTATCATCAACAATGTTTCTGACTACTTACTTGTTCCGTTGTTAAATAGCATTGGAATATTCATTGGTGGTATTTTAGGACTTCTTATATTGACCCGGAAAGATAAGGTGAGGATTAAAATACAGCCTATATCAACACTTAAAAAATACTTCATTGAAACGTTGCCCCTTTTCAGCTCCAATGCAATTATTTCTGTTAAAGATCGGATGAATGTGATTTTTATAGGATCAGCGTTAGGAATGAATGAAGTTGCTGTTTACGATCTTTCAATAAAAATTATGAGGGTCGTGATGCAGCCTATTGATATAATTAACACTACTATTTTCCCCAAAATGGGAAAAGAAAAGAACATGAAGTTTCTATTGAAAACGACTAAGCTAACCTTCTTCTTATTCTGCATCTTTATTTTGTTGGTACAGCCATTTTTAGGATCAATAGTAAACTTTCTTGGGAAAGGACTAACAGAGGCTGTCATTCCTTCAAGGATATTGTTATTAATTCCGCTCATTATGGTTTGGAGCCTGGCATTTGGAAGAAACTGTTTAATTGCCTCTGGCAAGTATAAGGTATTTACATTAGGAATGTTTTTAACCACTGTTTTTTACCTGGTATTAATTGCTGTTGCATTTTATACGGGCTTGGATATGTATTTAATGACATTCATCTCGATTACTCTGTTTACCTATTTATTTGAGCTAATATATAGATACATAGCAGTTTATAAAACAGGTTTAATTAGAAACGAATAATCTTAAAAATATAATGTGGAGCTTATACATGCAAAATGTAAAAAGGATATATAATTACATTGTTCCTCAGAGATTTGAAATAAAGAGGTTGTTTAAAAAAAGACTTGGGTATTCCGTAAATATCAAATCGCCTAAAACCTTTAATGAAAAAATTCAATGGTTAAAACTGAATTATCGCCAGCGTTTAATGACGATTGCTGCTGATAAATATGAAGTGAGAAAGTACGTGGAGAAAGTGATTGGGCAGGAATATTTGATTCCAATTTGGACCGTTTTTGAAGATTATGCAGAGATCAATGACGAGTCGCTCCCGGAGTCATTTGCGTTAAAAGCAACACATGGGTCAGGATGGAATATTATATGCCATGATAAAAGTGTAATAGATATTAATGAATTAAAGAAAAAAGTAAAAAGATGGCAAAAAACAAACTACTATTATTTTGGGAAAGAGTGGGCATACAAAGACATTAAACCAAGGATTGTTTGTGAAAGATTGATCCTGGACGAGAACAAAAAATCTCCTGCCGACTTTAAGTTTTTTTGTTTTGGTGGTAACCCAAAGTACGTTCAGATTGATATTGACCGTTTTGAAAATCATCGAAGAATCTTCTACAATACTAAATGGGAGAAACAGGAGTTTGGACTTGAATATCCGACTACTGATAAGCAGGTAGAACAACCGGATAATTTAGAAAAGATGCTTGAGGTAGCCGGGAAGTTGTCAGAAGGATTTCCATTTGTTCGTGTTGATTTATACAACTTAAATGGGAAAATCTACTTTGGGGAATTGACATTTTACCCGGGGAATGGATTTGAGAAATTTTCCCCCAAAACAATTGACCTGGAATTTGGGGAATTGATAAATCTACCAAAAGGAAATTAACATTCTGATTTTGAAGCAACAAAAAACATATAGAAAAAAGAAAGTATACTTTCTGCTTCCGTCATTAGCCGGAGGTGGATCTGAAAAGGTTATTTTAACCTTAGCCAGGAATATGGACAAGTCTTTCTTTGATTGCTACATTCTTCTTTTTAAAGCTGATGGTGAGTACTTGAAGGATGCACATGATTTGAAAATCATAAATCTTAGTATTGGAAACGGATTTATAAAAAAATTAGGATTTGTCAAGTTGATTAAACACCTAAGGAAAGAAACGCCTGATATTCTTTTTTCATCAATGGTAGGGGTAAACCAGATTTGTTCGGCAGTATCTTTTTTCTTCCCTAAAAGAATGAAATTTATAATTAGGGAGACCGGTGTTTTAAGAGAAAGAACTAATTTACATTTTTCATATAAATGGTTGGCCTGGTGGACATTTAACCGGGCAGATAAAATTATTGCACAAAGCAATGACATATCTGATGACCTCACTAAGAACTACAGAGTATCAGCTGACAAGATTGTTAAAATACAAAACCCGCTTGATATAGAATATATAGAGGAACAGGCAGAAAAGCTCATCGACTTTAAATTCAATAAGGATAAATTTAATTTGATTAGTATCGGTAGGTTCTCTTACCAAAAAGGCTATGATATTCTATTGAAATCTTTTCTAAAGCTGGAGAATCGCAAACAGTATCATCTAACATTGATAGGTGATGGAGAGCTTAAAAAAGAATATTCGGAATTTATTAGCAAAAATGGCCTTCACAAAGAGGTTCGTATGGTAGAATTCACAGATAACCCATATTATTATTTAAAAAACGCAGACATTTTTATCTCTAGTTCAAGGTGGGAAGGCCTTCCTAATGCAGTTCTTGAGTCACTTGCCTGTGGCACTCCGGTAATTGCAAACCTTTATAAAGGTGGTATTAATGAAATCATTCAGGATGGTAAAAATGGATTTATATGCGATGTTGGTGATTCTGAGATATTTGGTTGCGTACTTGAGAAAGCAAGAAATACAAAGTGGGATAAACCAAAAATAAAGGAGCAGGCTGGCTTCACCTGGAATAAAGAAAAGATTATAGCCCAATACAACACTTTATTTAAAACTTTATAAAATGAAGATGTTATGAGTAAAGATAAAATCATCGTTTTTTCTACTGACCTTTATAAAGGAGGTATTGCTTCTGCCACCTCTAAATACGTATGGTCATTAGTAAAGAAATACGATGTTTGTGTTGTTGTTTGGGATAATTTACCAATTAATTGTCAACTTCCTGATAATGTTCCTATTCGTCAATTAAACTGTCCTTTAGGTGCAAATTTTGGGAAAACAAAATCTGAGATATTTTGGAGAAAGGTATTTAGGCTGGTATTAATTCCTTATGCAATTATTTCTTTTGGGTTGATCCAAAGAAAAGCAAAACCCAAAATGGTATTCTCTTTGGGCTATCTGTCCAACTTAGCTTCAATATTGTTGTCAAGCAGGAGGATTAAAACCATAATTTCAGAACGAACATTTCCTGGCAGGGATCTTGAAAAATCAGGATTAAAAGGTAGACTAGTTATTGCATTGTCAAAACACTTGTATAAAAAAGCTGATCTAATAATCACTCCATCTAAAGAACTAAGCCGTCACTTACAAGCTACTTATCAAATTCCCAAAGAGAGAATTGCCAGTATCCCTAATTTTTTTGATTTAGACTTTATTCAGCAAAATGCAACTAAAGATGTAGTAGAAAAACACCAGGATATTTTCAAGTCGAATATCATTATAACCTGTGGAAGATTAAGCAGGCAAAAAGGGCAGTGGTTTTTGATTCGTTCAGTGGCCGGTATTTTGAAGAAAAACAAAAAGTGGAAACTGGTATTTTTAGGAGATGGGGAGATGTCAACTGAATTGAAAGAACTTGCAGAATCTGTAGGGGTTTCTGATCAGGTTTTGTTCTTGGGAAATGTAAAAAATCCTCACCAATATATTTCCAGAAGTAAGATTTTTGTTTTTCCTTCTTTATGGGAAGGGTTTCCGAACGCACTGGTTGAAGCTATGGCGTGTAATGTTCCGGTAATTGCTTCCGATTGCCCAACAGGGCCAAAAGAGATTTTAATTGAGAATGGCTATCCTAAAGATTTTTTTATTGAACAGTTACCCAATAAGATTCTTAAAAAAGAACCACTTATAAAACCGGAATTAGGATTAAACAAAGCTATTGAAACGCTGCTAAGAAATAAAGAGTTAAGACATGATTTGGCGAGTGAGGCTCTAAAAATATCACAACTATATTCAAAAGAGAAAGTAGAAGAAGAGTTATTTGAATGCATCCAAAAAGTGAACATATAAATTATCGTAGAATTTTATGGGTGTTGATTATTTTTCTTCTCCCGTTTGATTCTTCCCCTTTTGCTCCCGGGGGGGTAATCAGGCCGTTAAGTATTTATCCGGCTTTGGCGTATTTTTTACTTTACTTCAAACTGCCTTTCAAAATAAAGAGGACTAGTTTGCATGGTACAATTGCGGTGATTGGATTAATCGTTTATACGCTGTTTACCAACATCATCTTTTTCCACACGATAATGGGTTTTCTGAAATTTCTGTATAATGTTTTGTTTATTTCAATTTATGGATTTATTATTTGGGATTACCTAAATGTATTTACAAAAGAAAATTCCATTTCCCAATTCTGGAAAGATTTAACCAGACTTTGGGTATTCGCATCAATATTTCCATGTTTTATGGGGCTTATGCAATTAATCTTTATCAACTTTCTGGATAGAGGGATTATTGATTCTATAACAAGCCTTTTGGTGTATAAAACCACTGGAAGAATTCAACTAACCTTTGGAGAACAAACCTTTTCAGTAATTTATTTGCTACTTTCAATAGTGCTTGTTTATTCTTTTTTCCCTAAAAGATTGAGCAAGTATTTCATTTTGCTTATCTATGCTTTTCTGTTCCTGGCTTCAGCATCAACTTACGGCTTTATGGTTGTAGTCATTAGTTTAATAGTTTATGTTGTTGTTTTTAGGGTGAAAGCCTTTTTTAAAATGGTGTTTTTCGGAGCAATTACCGTTTTGATCTTGGTAAGTATATTTCAATACCTACCGGAGTATACCCAAAACAGATTACTTACAATACAGGAAATCTTTAAGAACTATGAAGTTTTTCTTCAGGTAGCTTCTAATGACGATTCAATTTTTCTGAGAATTGTTAATCCGTTTATAGCTATAGTATCTCTTAAATACACCTACTTTGTTGGAACTGGTGGTGATAGCTTCGGTTATATATATCCTGAAATATTGTTAGAGAAATTTTCTTATGTTGCAAATAATCCACAAATAAAACCAATTGTGGAAGGTGAGATCAGGACTACTCCTAAAAATATGTATGCAAAACTGTTGGCAGAGTTTGGGATTGTAATTGGGGGCTATATGCTTTACCGAATTTCTACTTTCATTAAACGCATAAAAGGGCATATACCATTTGAACTAATCACCGTTCTGATTTTAGCCCTGTGGCTTCAGTTTGATGCATATTTTTATCCGATTTTTATCTTTCTGATTGTCCCAATGTTGTATACCGTTAAACCAGAAAACCGAGAACAAGTCATATAAAATGAGCAAGTTATTATTCATTTCTTCACGTATTCCATACCCATTGGTTGGAGGTGATAAAATAAGGATTTACAATTCTCTAAAAACACTTTCAAAAAAATTTACTATTGAATTGGTTTATATTGATATTCAGGAGATACCTCCGGAATCAAAAGAAGAACTGTCTAAATACTGCTCTAAAATCACACCATTTACTGTTTCTAAATATTCTTTTATCCAAAATACGTTTAAAGGCTTTCTTTTAAATAATAAACCCTTGCAGGTTAACTATTATTTTTTTAAAAAGCTGAAGAAATATATTGACTCAGTTATTGATGACTTTGATGCTGTTTATTGTAATCATATACGCACAACAGAATATGTTTTAGACAAATCGATACCTAAATATGTTGATTTGGTTGATTCAATTGCAATGAACTATGCCAAAGCATTCAAAAAAACAAAAGGATTGTGGAAGCTTATTTACTTAGTTGAGAAAAAGAGGGTGAAAACTTATGAAGAAATGATTGTGTCTTCTTTTAATAAATCAATTGTTATTTCTGAGGTTGACAGAGCTTTTATTGATCCTCAGAACACCCACAAGATTAAAGTGATTGGAAATTTTGTGCAGGAGTTAAAATATGATTCATCTATTCAAGCCAACAAATACAAAATCTGCTTTCTTGGAAAAATGAATTATGAACCCAATGTTAATGCTGTCATTCATTTTTGTCATAATATATTTCCGAAGCTAAAAGAACAAGTAAACAAACTTGAATTTCTTATAGTCGGGGCACATCCAACTCCGAAAATAAAAGAACTCGAAAAAATTGAGGGAGTTAAGGTCACAGGATTTGTAGGTAATCCATATGATATTATTCAGTCTTGTTCCCTTTTTGTTGCCCCGATGATTTCCGGAGCTGGAATCCAAAATAAGATTCTTGAAGCTATGAAAATGGGGAAGTGCGTTATAACTACAAAAATTGGAGCAGAAGGGCTTGAAAACCTGCAAGGAGATGAGTTAGTTATCTGCAATGAAGACAGAATTTACATAAGTAAAGTTTTAGAATTGCTGAATAACTCGGGAAGAATCAATGAAATTGAGCAAAAAGCAAAAAAATACATAGTAAATAATTTTTCTGAAAAGAAAATTAGTAACCAGCTATTAAGCTATATTTTGAGCTAAAATCCGTTGAAGACTTTAAGGCCATAACAAAGAATAAAATTGGTTTTGCACCACTGGTGTTGATCTCAAAAAACATTTCAAAACTTCCACAATTCTTTAAGAAATAATAAAGGCCCTTTCTGGCCTTTTGTCGTATTATACAATCTGTTTATCCATTTACTTTCTTTCGTCCTGAATAATCTACAATTATCCGGGCATTTTTGTATTGCTGATAAAAATCCGGTTCCACGAATTGAAATAGGAAGCATAAGGGCATCGATTTCTTCACGTAATAACTTATCGGTCTCCTTAATTAGTGAACCAATATTTTGGGTAGAGTTTTTCCTTGTGCTGGTTGCAATTCTATTTAGTGGAATCTTTGCTTTAAACTGACCTAATTTCTGGTTTAAAGCATCCAATTCGGCCTGTCCTACAAAATACATGTCCATTTGCCCGTTCAATGGTAGTGCCAATTGGTAAAGCACCATTCCAATATCATGTAAAACCGGATCGGAAGAACGGTTCAGGTGTGAAGGCGTATAATGAGCTTTCTTTTTTAAATCGACATCATCTATACTGATTGCATGAGCTACAAGGGCCGCAGAAATACGTAACATTAAAATGGTAAGTTCTTCCCGCTCTTGTTCTTTTTCAATTGTTAACCCTGAAGTTGCCTGCTCCTGAACCTGTCGATATTGCCCGATAGCTGATAGCTTATCTTTTAAGACCTGATGTTTTGTTTTCAATACTTCTGAGGTTTCAAATAAGCCGGAGAAGTTGTCCAGCACCAAATTGGATGATTGATACATCCTGATTTTGTTAATCTGATTTAAATTCATAGTGTTTAATTTTAAATGATACATCGCCCGGCTCAATAACTATCAAGTTCAAAAAACAACTTTTAGAAATAGTATCTACTTGCTGTTTATGGCATGAGGAACAAGAGTATTGTATAAGCTAGGGGCATTAATTCAATTTGATTAAATATAGACACTAAAATATAAAATCTTATTTAGCATAGCAAATTTGTTTGCTATGTTACTGCTTGCATTTGAATTACTTAACTAATCGTTTTGTTGAAATTTATTAATTGATAGTTGAAGCGTCTAAGTTTAATATTGATTAAGATGCTTAAAGCAATATAAAATATAATTTGAAGCTATATGAAAGTATATTGAAGTAATGCAAACACAATATGAATAGCTATAAGTATATTATGAATAGGATATAATATTATCCCGATCAATTAAAACTGACATTGAAGCAGTTGAAATAATCTTTGAATTACTTAAAACAGACATTGAGACAGTTTAATCTCGATTTACATTATTTGAAAACTTGCTTGCACAACACTTACCTCTTGTCCGGGAGAAGAAAGTATATTTTGAATGATACTTAATTTGCTATTTAAGCACATAGCTGCTTTGGTGAGATATTGAAAACACTTATCGGATGTATTACCCGGAAGAGTAGATTTTAACTACTCAATCTACTTGAATGCTCTCCATATTTGTGATTTAAAAAATTTATACATTTGCATATGCGTCTTACACAATTTGAAATATCGCAAATTAAGAGACTTGTTAATTATCATTTTGGCGCCAACGCCAAAGTATATCTTTTTGGTTCGAGAACAGATGATACCAAAAAAGGAGGGGATATTGATTTACTCATTCAACTAAATGAAGAACAAACAGCTCGGGATATTATGCTGAAAAAAGCAGCTTTTTTAAGTAAACTGGAAATGAGACTGGGCGAACAAAAAATTGACCTTCTTATTAAAACAAATAAAAACGATCATCTTTCTATTGTTAAAACGGCATTTAAAACAGGGATTATGTTATGACTAACGACGAACTAAAAAACCACATAAAACAGACTCTTGATACATGCTTCCTGCATTTGCAACGAATTGAATTTGCAAAATCAAAAGTTTCGGGTTTAATTCCATTATCACGAGAAGCATATCATTCGCTTAGTGATGAAATGATCAGCTTTTTGGATCAATATATTTATCGGTTTTCAAAGCTTCAGGATACAATGGGAAACAGGCTTTTCCCTTCTTTGCTTAAATTACTTGCAGAACCAATTGAAGACAAAGCTTTTATTGATATTTTAAATCGATTGGAAAAGATTGGAATTATAAATTCTACTCAAAAATGGATACAACTTAGAAAAATCCGTAATGATATTGCACATGAGTATCCTTCTGCATTAGAAGAGAGAATTGAAGGTATCAACTTCCTGTTTGAAGAGATTGAACAACTAAAACAAATACTTGAGAATTGCAAGTCAAGATTTGAAACGCTTATCTAAATCTTTGATTATAAAAACACACCTCATTTTTATCTGCTTCCTTGCTTCAACCTGCTTCAACTCCTTTCAAACTATTCAAATTTGCGCTTAATTTAACGTGAGTTTTGGATTCAATAAATTGTTTTTCAATGGTTTATGGTGTTAATCTGTATTGATCCCTGTTCGCGTCTTTGCGGGTTCTTATGTTCCTT
>JANQII010000335.1 GCA_028282195.1 Prolixibacteraceae bacterium | reverse complement strand
GCACCATTAATTTACTCATAATTAATGGATTAACAAAACAAAATGTGCTTCTTTTTTATTGGTTTTCAATGCTTTATATTACATGGGAAACTTAAATTAGTAATAAATACATTCTCAGTAAATCACATTCGGATGATTAATCCGTGTGTCTGCTGAGAAAGTAATTGTATGAAAAAGAAGGGATGTTAACGGGATAGGCTGAAACACTTTTGTTTTGTGCTCGGACTGTCATTTTATCGGATAAGTTTCAATGTTTCACAGTCTCTCCTCCGCTTGTGAACAAGCTTAAATATATACTCACCTTTAATATTAGCTTTTTGTTTTAAATAAGATTCTGAAAACAATTGTCTCCTATCGTTTTCAACTTTATTCGACCGTTTTCTATTTGTATAAAAAACCAAAGTTTTGGGTTAGGTGCAAGCGCTTTTTTGTAATGGGAGACTCACCTTATTCCGTTTTCTCTTTTGTTCCAAATTTTGGGTCAATCCTCAGAAAGTTCACGATGATAAAGCCTGGGATGGTGCAGACCATCACCCAAACAAAGAATAGTTTATAGCCAACCAGTTCTTGCAACCAACCACTTACCATACCCGGAAGCATCATTCCTAAAGCCATGAAACCGGTGCATAAAGCATAATGCGCTGTTTGGTATTTCCCCTGTGAAATGTAAAGCATATACATGACATATGCTGTAAACCCAAAACCATAACCAAATTGCTCAATTACTACTGATGCCGTTATAATCCCTAAATCATCAGGTTGGGTAAAAGCGAGGAACACATAAACCAAATTGGGTAGATTCATTGCAAAAACCATAGGCCAAAGCCATTTTTTTATTCCGTTACGAGAGACTACAATTCCACCAATAATACCGCCTAGCGTTAAGGCAATCACACCTGCGGTTCCGTATATAAAGCCGATATTACTTGTGGTTAGTGAGAGACCTCCAACATCACCTTTATCTAACAAAAACGGAGATGCCATTTTTACCAGTTGAGCCTCTCCAAGTCGGAAAACAAGTAAGAATATTAAAGCAACACCAATTCCTTCTTTTTTAAAGAAAGAAGTAAATGTTTCCAGAAAATCATCCATTAATTGTTTGAAGCTTTTTGTTTCTCGCTTTACATCAGTTTTAGGATGAGGAAGAATAAAAAAATGATAAAAGCAAAATGCAGTAAAGATTGCAGCAAAGATAAAGAAGGTAATACTCCAGGCCCATGAAGTTTTTTCAGCAATTTGCTCCATGTGCCCAGCCAGGATAATAAGTGGCCCCTGCCCGGCAAGCATGGCGAACCGGTAAAATGTATTTCTGATGCCGACAAAAAATGCCTGATCGTATTTCGATAAACCAAGCATATAAAAACCATCCGCAGCAATGTCGTGGGTTGCAGAAGTAAAGGCCATTAACCAAAGAAAAGCCAGGCTGTATTGAAAAAAGCTGTTCAGGTTGAGCGTAAAAGCAACACCTGCCAAAGATGCTCCAACAACCAGTTGCATACTGATTATCCAGAAACGTTTTGTTTTCAAATTATCAACTATGGGGCTCCAGATTGGTTTGATTACCCAGGGTAAATAAAGCCAGCTGGTATAGAGTGCGATGTCGGTATTCGAAATTTCCAGCTTCTTATACATGATTACAGAAACTGTCATGACAATAACATAAGGCAGCCCTTCCGCAAAATATAACGATGGAATCCAACTCCAGGGGTTTCGCTTTTCTTTTTTCATAAGCTTTGCTTGGTCAAATTAATTAAAATTCTTATAGAAGTTGTCAAAAGTTAAATGATAATAGTATGCTATTGAATGGAAAAAATATTTTTTGACTCTCCCTCAGGGTGAGTTAGTTGAAAAAAAGTGTCACCATTCATAACATTAGCAAATAGCACTCTTTCATACGATTACAGCCACTTTCAGTTTCTAACTTTAAACAAGTTCATAAATTAAAAGACCAAGTTACTATTTTTTATTCCGTTATTGATTTAAAGTATGGCTGTAGTTTGAATGTAAATCATTACTTAGTTTAGGTTGATCGATAAGCGGATTCCGGTTGTTGAATCTTTGAAGTTTTTAAATCCGACAATAAAACCAACATCAAACATTAAAAAGATATCTTCCAAACTATAAGCTATTTCCATATAGTTGGAAATTGACTCTGTTGTTAAGTAGTTTACGGTAAACTTTTCACGAATTAAGCTTCCGTTAATTACAGGTAATCTTTTGATCAAAAATTTATCCAGATCAAATTTAATATGCCCTTCAATAAAATAATCTTTACTAAACAGCTCATAGTAAGCTGGCAGGTAAAATTGCTCATCAGGATTGGATAAAGTAAGTTCCTGGTTATTTGAACTGAAGAATTTATAATCTTGTGCAAAAAGCGTTTTGTTATTTATGAATTTACCTGATCTGAAAGAGTACTTCAATACATCATTAATACCGATCCGAACGTTTTGTTTTAGCGAGAATGTCAGCAGATCAAAATTTACCTGGCTCCCCATAAAATTATCAATCCCTTTTTTGTAGTTCAGTTTGACTGTTGGATAATCACTATGTGCAGGGTATTTCACCTTATTCCTGATCCGATAATGTTGTTTGGGGGTATATGTTAGCTCCAGCTTTGTAATGAAGGCTTTATTTTCATTGAGTTGCCAGGCTTGAACGTTTGGGATTGGCGGTATGTTCGGTGTATATTCCCGGTTTTCTACATCTATAAACTTATAATTGGAATGGTTCAAAACCGGAGATCGTTTCGCAAACTGAATACCTGTCTTTATTCGCAAACCATTTGCAATTTCTGTACCCCAGTTGGCCGAGATAAAACGGTTTTCATAGAACTTCTGAATATTTTTCTCAAAAAACAAGGTATATAAATCATTTTCTTGAGGACTAATTTTTCTTCCGGATTTATAATCATTGAGGATATGGCCAATATCAAAGCTCAACCAACTTCGTTTTATCCCATTGTACCTGTAAAAAAGAGATAGCTGACCATTCAGTTTTTTCCTTGAGAAGCCATAGCTAACTGATGAGTTTGCCTGAAAGAAGTGTCCTAACGTATCTGTTATATTAAAACTGAATGGCAGCTTATATTTGAATCCATCTACTGTGTTAAAAGAGAGTCCATCTGTGTTAATTAAACCGGAGGTTTGTAGGTTTGATTTAGTTAATGTGCTGTCATACCCATATGAATATCTTCTTCCCAGAATGACATCCTGAACTTTAAACTTCATCCTGGCAGCACGAATAGAATCTTTGTATTCAGGCGTGTTGTGGGCATTAACAACGGAGTCTTTTTTATTAAATTCAATCGTTTCGACTTGTGTTAGGGGAATTGGCCTTATTTCCGACCAATAAGCAGAGTCATTATTTATTGAAGATTTATCGGATTTTACACGTTCCTCAATTTCAAGAGGTGGTGGCGGTAAGGACTTGTTAATTTCTTTGTCCAGCAATCGTTCCAGCTTATAGGCTTCGCGGTTGGTCAGGTTCTCCCTGGCCAATAAGGATGAAATTTTCTTTTCATTTTTAGAAGGTTTATTTGTACTCTCAGGATTCGATTGGTGGGCAATTGATTCAAGTAATTGGTTTTCGTCCTCTTCTTTTAAGTTTAACTTATGTATGAAAGAATGATCCAGTTTATCATTTAAACTGATTTTATATTCTGAAAAAGATGCCACGTAATTATATGTCATACCGAAACCAAGCCCCTGCATTTTAATCTCAAAATTTAAACTCGTCGGCATCCATGTGTTGGAGTCAACTAAGGCATAAAGCTGCTGCATATCAACATCCATAAATGTAGCCTTAAAGTTTAATTCTGCTGAATGAATATTCCAGTAACCATCAACAATGTTTATGAACCCGGCAAATGTTCCTTTTCCCTTAACTTTTGGTATCACTTTAATTTTATTGATCAATTTGCCCTGATCCTCAAAGACTCCAACTAATTCAAAATTATATGTTTTAAATGCATTGCGGTTAACAGGGGACACAATCCCATATTTGGATACATTGTATAAATTGGTTGTTACCATTTCCATCGGGTTTGTATTATTGTCATCGCCGTTGGTCCTTAAAGCAATTACTTTCTGTTCTAACTTATCGGGTAGCTCAAAGTGAATTTCATTAACTGATTCAATAATATATAGTTTGTCTTTTTTTACACCTTGTTTTTCCAATTTCTTTTTAAATAAACGCGGAACCTTGTTTATTACCCCAGAGCCTTTAAGGTACAACTTGCAATTATATTCGGCTACCTGGTTAGAATAATAGGGGGACATTGCTATTGCATGTCTCATTACGTGGTAAGCAGGATCCTCGCCGGAAGCAAGTACTTTAATTTCTTTAATTCGTACATTCTGAGGCTTAAGGGTCACATTAATTTGTGTAGAAGTACCAGTTATTGTGTATTTCGCTTTGACGGTTTTATAACCGATGTATTGAAACAAAATCTCCCATTCCCCTTCAGGAAGTTTTAGGTCGAATTTCCCTTCAATGTTTGAGCTTGTTCCGGTTTTTAAATCGGGCACGTAAATATTTGCGTACGCAATAGGTTCTTTGTTCGTGTCAACAATTCTTCCTTTTATACCCTGAGTGTGGGCAATGCCATTTAATCCGATAATGAGAATAAGGGTGGACAAGAGTTTCATAGCTTTGACTTTTTCACACAAATAACGGAAAAAAGAAGATGAAATTGTGTAAAATAAATTTAAACAATGTCAAATTTTGCAAACAGGCTTAAATCAGTGAGACTATAATTTTAGGATCCGGCAGCCGCCGGAGAACTGAAATTATCTAAGTCGAACTGATCCCGATCGCGGGGCGTATCGGTCCCGATAGCTATCGGGACTTTGGGTTTTAACTTGCCATCCCTATCGGGAGGAAATCCTGACGGCAGTCAGGTTTCCCGTTCCCTGGGACGATGATATGAATAATTCTTTAGCTGATACCCCATCTGCTTGCAGCGGGGTAGTTCATTTATAAATTCTTTCCAGTTCAGCTCCGTTAAAATAGTGCTTCAAGATAGCTTCGTAAGAGTAGCCTTTTTCACCCATAACGGCAGCTCCAATCTGGCAAAGCCCAACACCATGCCCCCAACCGGCTCCGGTTAAAACAAACTTTTGAGGGATTTCATTTTCTATGTCCAGGTGATCTATGACAAAAGCGGAACTGTAAAGGTGTGATTTTGAAAGTGTTCTTCGAATTTCCAACTCTTTGCCAATAGTCAGTGTTTTTTTTGTTCCAACGATTTTTAACTTAACCAGTCTTCCGGAAAAGCCACGTTCGATTGGTTCAAGTTTTTTTATTTCTCCGAAATCAATTCCGGTTTTTTCTGCAATCAGCTCAGCAATTTCATCTTGGGAATAAGTTACTTTCCAACGATAGAAATCAGATGTGGCCTGGTCAAAATCAGGGAGTACCTGTGATAAAACTTCTTTATTGTTAGTGTTACAAAAAGCTTCTGGTGAATTTCGTATCCATTTTTCTGCTGCAGTTTCAATGCGAAGATCTGTTTCATAGTCAGGATTTCTTTCAAAATCAATTACCTGAGTTAGATAGCTGTGGTGTACAGGTTCCCAAACCAGGTCAAAACTTTCGGATATTCCTCCACAACATTTTGAAAAACGTGCATCGCATATTTGCTCATTGGCCATTAAAACCTGTCCGGATGTTGCATCGACAGCCTTAAGAGCTTTCTGGCTAATTATTTTTGTTATACCTTGATATCGTTGGCAATGATCATCTGCACAAACATCAAAACCAGTATGGTCTTCGCGGTCGTACCACCTGATCAGTTCGTCTTCAGACTGGATAGTCGATTGATATTTTCCGGGTCTTTCAGCCAACTGTTTTGTCTTTTCAATTTGTGCAAGAAGCCAGCTTCTGGAAATAACAGCATGGGCCTTTAGTAAATCAGGGGAACTGGTTGCACTCATTTCGGAAGAAATTACGGAACGTAAATATTCTTCAAGAGGTACAATATTGATTGCTCTTACTTTGCCATCTTCAATTATAAATTTCAGGTTTCCTTTAAAACTTTGATCTTCCTTCTGCTCCCAGTGAAAGTTAATTCCAATAGTCACATCTTTTAAAAGAAAAGAAGAATCTTTTTTTGCGGATACCAAAGTGATTTCCGAACCTCGGCTAATTTCGGTTTTATCAGCAAAGATGCAAATCTGCCCATCTTTAATTAAAGCTTCGTATTTTAATTTGGGAGACAACTTTCTTTTATCAAGAGAATAAGCTTTTCCTGGTTCAAAATTTATATGTACGTCGGTCATGATACCAACATGAATTTCGGGCTCTTTATTCATCGTTTCGTTTTAATTTGTTTTTCAGGCTTTCAAAAGTTTTATTGTTCAGGCTTACCTGCCTGTAAATACTTACCAGGTCAGCATGGGTAATTCTTTCAAAATCATTTTCACGGGGAAGAACAGCCAGCCCTCCCATTTCAGCGGAGGCCGGGCTCATCAGGAACTGATCGTCACCTTCTGCAAAAAACTGCTTAGGACGTTGTTTTTCCCGGGGAAAAATAACCACTTTCCACCCATTGTTATAAAAGCATAAAATATTCATCATGGGTTCAGTTTCATCATCCCGGACTGGAAGAATGTTGTGTATTTTATCAAACTGCCTTTCAATTTCGGTCTGATTGTTTGATTCCAGTAAAAAGAACTTTCGCAAATATGGTTCATCAACAGCTATCAGTTTCAGCGTTTCATCATTGAAAAGAACTTCACCATACTTTTCAGCAATTTTTGTTGTTTCGGAGTATAAGGGCATTAACCCTTTTAATCCTGCCTGAAAATGAAAATGATCGGGAGCAGAAGCCCCGCATTTAGGGCCGTTATAAAAAACAGTAAACTCATTAAGAGCCTTGCTAAGCCTCAGCATATCCCCAAATCTTCCTGAAATTCTTTGAGGCTGGTGCTCATTCAAAGTAATGGTCAGGTGGATTGGAAAAATTGGATAAGGATTAATGCGGATGTTATATTCTCCGTTAAAATCAATTCCTTTTTGTTCTACAGGACGGTTCTTTTCACATAAAAAACAGGGGCGCTCATTGATTGAGTTTTCATCAGTTTTTGCAGCAGAAGAACGAATGCGCTCAGGATTAAACTGAAGTCGAAGTTTGAAATCACTAAAATGAAGAAGGCGAACTTTAACTTTTTCCAGGTCGGCATAGTTTGTTTTTACCAAACTCCAATTTTTCTTTTGGTGAAGTAACAGAGCTTTGACCTGGTCTGATAAAGTGGTCGTAGAACCAAATTTATTAAGTTCGTCTTTATTAATGGTATGATCTTGCATTATGCTTGATTCTTCAAAATCCTGGCTTTTAGTTCAAAAGTCCGCAAGCGGTCTTTGTATAAATTGTGAGCATTCATTTTAGCGACATCCAATGATGCATCAGAATTATCCTCCCAGCGGCGGCAACGATAAATAGGATCATAAATCCGGCCAATCTTATATTCCCTTGAAATGGCTATTCCAACAGCATAATCTTCGCCGTAGCTTGTGTTAGGGACACGCAATGCTTTCAATATTGGCTTAAAGAAAGCGCGTGGGGCACCAAGTCCGTTAATGCGAAGGGCATTATTCGGACCATTATTCGGCGTCCATTCTTTGTGATCAATTAAACCGGGGGGAATTTCTTCTAAATTGAAATTACACATTTGGTATGAGCCAATTACCATGGCACATTGATCAATGTAAAATTGATCCACAATTTTTTGGAGTGTATTTTCGTCATAGTACAAATCATCGCTATCTAATTGAACAGCAAATTTCCCGCACATTTCATGATCCAGCGCTTCATTCCAGCAGCCTCCAATGCCTAAATCTTTTCGTTCAGGAGTTACTGTAATTAATCGGTTGTCACTGTATGATGCCAGAATTTCAGTAGTACCATCCGTAGAGTAATTATCAACTACAATCAGGTTAAAGTCGAATAAAGTTTTTTGGCTTAGCACAGAATCAACAGCATCCTTAATTGTTTTTGCCCGATCCCGGACTGGAATAATTACACTGGCTTCAACCGGGAAATCTCCTGAAAAATCAACCTCTTTAAAATCAGGCTTAAGAAAAGCACCAATCTTTTTCAAATGATCCGTGCAGGCTTCTTCCATTTCAATTTGCTTTTCCCTTGCATTTGCACTTACATAATCAAATTGTTTTTCTCCTGACTTACGGGTATCGGTTTCAATCATACTGAAAAGAAACTCAGGGATACGAATAATCTCGCCTGCACGTGCAGCCTGAAGTCTAAGGGCATAATAACCTGCGAATTTCCAATTGATATTAAGTTCCTGATCTACACTTTCAAGTACATTCTTTCGGTAAAACTGAACCGGTCCAAAATTAAAATCATCTCGTAAACTACCCTCCTGGTAATCAATTACAGGATGGCTGGAACGAAGCTCATTTTTAACTTCATAATAATCGCTGTAAACCATGCTGGCATTAGTGGAGTCAGCTAATAGCACCATTCGTTCTATGGCATATTGACTAAGTTCAAGTTGGGTGCTGCGCAAAGCAATGAGTGCATAATCAGCTTCCACATTTTCAATAATATTCAATATGTTTAAACTTGAATTTGGATTATTTGTCACCAAAGTTTCTGTTCCTTCTACAGCAATGTTATCAGGAGCAATTACAAAAATGTTGTTCACCAGCCCGTATTGGCGGAGCTGGGCAATTGTAGTCAGGGTTTCTGCCTTACTGCTATAGGCAATGAAACAGTCAACTCGTTTATTCATACTTTCACAATTTTAAAATCACAGGCTCAGTAGGCTCACTTTCATTATGCATACGGTCAAGAGCAGTTACTCTTATCTCATAAGCTTTTTTTGTTCCCTTTGTTCTTTTTAATTTTAATTTCTGCAAAGAAGTTATTTCTTCTATAAACTCAGGGTTATTTTTATTGAAAGGTTGACCGACAGGTGTTTTGTAAATGACATAACGAACAGCTTTGTTCATAATGTCGAAAGCCATTGGCTCTTCCCATTTTATTTTACGGGAGCCACTCTTTTTGAAGTTAGCAGGTGCATCCGGGCTTTGTCCATCAATCCATGGCATTATTGGGACTAAAGCAGGAGTTGAGTAAAGTCTTTGCTGAAGATGATCATTAATGCCATCAACATCTTTGTAAAAATGTTTTGCACTGAAAAAGGCACTACCGCCAAAGTTCTCCAGTTTTCTAGCTTCAGTTATTTGTCGTACAAGTTGTTCCGGGTTTCTCCAATCTTCAATTTTTGATTGCGGATCAAGCTTGTAGAGCCCGTGCCCAATGTAGTATGTAACACCATAAGTATTTTCATCCCACCATCTTGAAAGCATGCTAAAATCTACTGCCGGATGTCCAAATCGCCAGTATAGTTGTGGAAGCACATAATCGATCCATCCATTTTCCTGCCATTTCAAAATATCAGCATAAAGGTGATCGTAATTGGTATTACCAGCCTGTGAGTCAGAACCACGTGGATCGTCTTCTTTGTTTCTCCAAACCCCAAAAGGGCTAATCCCAAACTTCACCCAGGGTTTGGTATTTTTAATTACTTTATCCAATTGCTGTATAATAATATCTACGTTTTCTCTTCTCCAATCATCAATATTTTCTTTTGAATAACCTCTGTTATACTGCCTGAATGAAGCAGTATCCGGGAAAGTTTTTCCTGCAATAGGGTAGGGATAAAAATAGTCATCAAAATGAATTGCGTCTAAATCGTAACGCGAAACCACATCACGGACCACTTCAGTAATAAAATCCTTGGTTTGTGGAAGACCTGGATCAAAGTATAACTTATTGCCATAATGAATTACCCATTCGGGGTGATTAAAAGCGATATGGTTTGCTGCTAATGGTTCATCAAACTTTTGAGCTACCCGGTAAGGGTTAAACCATGCATGAAATTCCATATTCCGCTTATGGCATTCATCAATCCAAAATTTCATCGGGTCATAATCTGGAGATTTTCCCGGAGTGCCTGTTAAATAACGAGACCATGGTTCAAGCTTCGACTGGTAAAAAGCATCGCTGGCTGGCCGGACCTGGAATATTACAGCATTCATGCCATTTTCCTGAAGCATATTGAGCATATTTATAGCCTCAGCTTTCTGTTCTTCTTTGCTTAAACCTGGTTTTGAAGGCCAGTCAATGTTTGCAACAGTAGCAACCCAGGCGGCACGAAACTCTCTTTTGGGATTTTGTTGGGCAAATAAATTAATTGAAAGTAAGAGAATTAGAGATAATAAAGTGAAACGCATGAATTATATTTTTAGATAGATTTTTCTTCTATAAAGCCAAAGACCAATTAACCAGAACAAAATACCAAGATGTAACGCAAAAAGCAAGGATGCATTGTATGGACTTGCCCAAGGCAGTAAAAGATCGCTGTACATCCAGCCTTTCAGTGAGATTGGTTCGTTTGCATTCTGGACTTTGATTAGATTAAGAATCCTGGCACATACTCCTGCTAAAACGTAAATAAAGAGTGGATTCATTCCAAAAACGAGTAAGGGGTGTGCCCACTTTTGTTTACAATTATCATTAAAACAATGGTAAGCCCCCGAAGTACATCCAGAGGCATTAATCGTTTAGGTTTATTGTTCATAAGCTATTATGGGTAATATCTGACAAATGCTTCCATGGCTTCATATTCAGCCATTCCTACTTCATCATATAATTTTGCTGTTGATCGATTTCGATCTTCAGCTCTTTGCCAGAACTCCCTGGAATCATCGCCCATAAACATGGCCCCTTCTTTTTGTGACTGATGGCGGAATATAGCTTCCCTCTTTTTGTATAATTCTTCCGGACTAATTGGAACAGCCATTTCTATTTCGTCAATATCCCATTCATGCCATGCGCCACGGTATAGCCACAGCCAGCAATCCTGCATCCAGTCATCTTCTTTTATTTCCTCAAGTGCGTATAAGATAGCATCAAGACAAACGCGGTGTGTGCCATGTGGATCAGAAAGATCACCGGCTGCAAAAATCTGATGAGGCTTAATTTCTCGTAGGAACTCTTTGATAATTTCAATGTCAGGTTGAGACAGTGGTTTCTTTTCAACGGCTCCGGTTTCATAAAATGGAAGATCTAAAAAATGTACATTTTCGTCTTGCATCCCCGCATACTTACATGCAGCTTTTGCCTCCATTCTTCGTATAAGCCCTTTTAATACACGAATGTCAGGAATATCAATTTCATCTCCTTTTTTACTTTGCAGAAATTGCTTCGTTTTTTCATATTGTTCCTTCTGCGTAATATTGTCAGGATCATAAGAGTTGGTGTACAAATTATGGAATGAAATAAATCGATTCGCATACTCATCAGAAACAGCAATGTTCCCGGAAACCTGATAAGCAACATGTACATCATGTCCTTGCTCTACCAAACGAATTTGCGTTCCACCCATTGAAATTACATCATCATCAGGGTGTGGACTAAATATTACCACACGTTTTTTGCTTGGGGATTTTCTTTCAGGCCTATGCGTATCATCTGCATTTGGTTTTCCGCCCGGCCACCCGGTAATGGTGTGTTGCAATTCATTGAATACTCTAATGTTTAATGAATAAGCAGACCCTTTGTCTGCAATTAGGCTGCTTAACCCATAATTTACATAGTCAGTGGTAGTTAATTTTAAAATTGGCTTTTTGGTTTGTTGGCAAAGCCATACTACTGCTTTACGTACGAGCCTGCTGGAGCTCCAATCACAGGTGTCAACCAGCCATGGTGTTTTTACCCTGGTTAGCTGCATCGCAGCACCGTTATCTACAATCACTTTTGCATTATCATGATTTTGTAAATAGCTGGCAGGTACTTGCTCATTGATTTGACCTTCAATTGTTTCTTTTAGAATTTTGGCTTTTCCTTCACCTAATCCAACTAGTATAATTTGTTTCGAATTCATAATGCTTTCAAATCCCATTGTAATAGCACGGAACGGGACTTTTGTTATGCTTCCGAAGTCTCTTGCTGCATCTTGTTTTGTTCTTGTGTCCAGAGCAACCAGTCGGGTTTTGGATGTAATCTGTGCGCCGGGTTCATTGAACCCTATTAATCCTGTTTTTCCAATGCCAAGGAATAAGAGATCAATTCCACCCAACGATTCTATTTTCTTGTCATACATTTGGCAGAAGTCATAAATCTTGTTGAACTCCAGGTCTCCATCCGGAATATTGATGTTTTCAGGAAGAATGTCAACATGGTTGAATAAGTGCTTATACATATATGCATTGTAAGAAAGCACAGATTCCTTGTTCATCGGGTAATATTCATCAAGATTGAAGGTGATTACATTTTTAAAGCTGAGATCCTCTTCTTTGTGCATACGTACCAGTTCAGAATAAATTCCGATTGGTGTCGATCCGGTAACTAAGCCTAGCACACAGTGTTGCGATTGCTTTTGTTTTTTCCTTATAATCCCTGCAATTTCTTTTGCAGCTACTCCCGATGCTTCATATGATTCATCGTAAATATATGTTGGAATTTTTTCGTACTTTGTTAGTACATCGCGATGTGCCAGGTTTTTGGGTATGTGGTATGTTGTACCAAAGAACAGAGGGTTTTTAGAGATAAGCTTTTTGTTGGGATTCATATTGAATGTTTTAATTTGATATTGAATATACTTTTAAAAAGTTGAATGTCACAAATTGGTAATATATAATACATGTTCAAGGCAGAAAATATTTTATATTTATGGCATGAAAATAATAGCTGATAGTGGATCAACAAAAACTTCCTGGAGAATAATTAACAATGACGGTAAAATTATTTCAACAGAAACTTCGGGCATTAATCCATTTTTTCGATCCAGCGACGATATAGAACGAGAACTTCGTGAAAACTTACTTCCTTATACAAAAAACGTTGAGGAAATACATTTCTACGGAGCTGGTATTATTAACAGCGAAAAAGCAGCTATTGTTGTTCGCGCACTTAAACAAATGTACGGAGAAATTCCAGTAAATGCTTACAGTGATGTTGTTGGGGCAGCTCGTTCTTTAAGTGGAAATCAAGCTGGAATAGTATGCATTATCGGAACCGGGTCTAATGCTTGCTATTACGATGGGACCAATGTGGTAGATGCTATACCGCCTTTGGGCTTTATATTGGGTGATGAGGGAAGTGGTGCAGTTATGGGAAAAAATCTCGTTGGGGATTATTTTAAGAAGGTAATGCCTTTGAAATTGAGAAACAAACTTCAGGATAGATTTGACATTGTTAAAGAAGATGTTCTTGAGAGAGTTTATAAACAAGAAAAACCCAATCAGTATCTCGCTGGATTTGCAGTGTTTCTTTCAGAAAATTTGGAAGAAAAGTATTGTAAGGATTTTATATACAGAAATTTGAAATCTTTTGTTATAAGAAACGTTATTAAATTAAATGAGTCTTATCGTTTGCCTGTTCATTTTGTTGGAACTGTAGCTTATGTTTTTCAGGATCTATTGAAAAACATTTTAAAAGAAGAAGGATTAACGGTAGGGAATATTATTAAAGAACCGGTTGATGAATTGGTAAAATATCATCAGGAAAAGGATTCGTAATGGGAAAAAGCATAACAGAATCATCGTCAATATACCAGAATCTGGAAAATATGTCTGTCTTTGAGTTGCTTATGAATATTCATGAGGAAGATAAGAAAGTATTGCCGGCTGTTGAAAAAGTAATTCCAAAAATAGAGGAGTTAGTGACAAAGGTAGCCGAAAATATGAAGAAAGGAGGACGCCTTTTTTATATTGGAGCTGGGACGAGCGGACGGCTTGGAATTCTGGATGCTTCTGAAATACCACCAACTTATGGAGTAGGTTACGATCTGGTTATTGGATTAATTGCGGGAGGGGACCGGGCCATTAGAAAAGCAGTTGAAGCTGCCGAAGATGATGGTGAACTGAGCTGGAAAGAATTGCAGCAATATCAAATTTCAAAACTTGATACGGTAGTAGGTATTGCTGCGTCCGGAAGTACACCATATGTAATTGGTGCAGTTAAAAATGCCCGTGAAAATGGAATTTTGACAGCATGTATAACCAGTAATCCAGGGACAAAACTTGCTGAGAATGTTGATATTCCGGTTGAGGCAATTGTAGGCCCTGAGTTTGTAACAGGAAGTACGAGAATGAAGTCAGGAACAGCACAAAAACTAATCCTTAACATGATTACTACAACCCTGATGATAAAACTGGGTAGGGTTAAAGGGAACAAGATGGTTAACATGCAACTGACCAATAAAAAATTAGTTGAACGCGGAACCAGGATGATTATGGAAGAAACTGGACTTAGCGAACGGAAAGCCAGAAATTTATTATTACTGCAAGGCTCTGTTAAAAAGGCAATCGATTCATACAGAACGGAATAAAAATATAAGTCTTTTACTATCTTATAATTAGTCCTTGTTTCAGAAACTTATTGAAAACCTCTATGTTGCGACTTAAATGAGATTGCATTTTCTCAAAAGCCCGCTCAGCATTTTGTTCTATGATCGCGTTTACAATTTCTTTGTGGTAGCCAAGTGTTATTTCTTTTTCACCATCAATATTAGCGTAGATGAAGTTTCTCATTCGGGGAAGAAGATGGTGAACAGGCTCCATGGTAACAATTACAATCGGATTGGCTGTTGCACGAGCGATTGATAAATGAAACTTGTTATCAATGTCAGATTCAAGCTGGGTATTATCAGGGTCGCATTGTGCAAATTCAAGTAAATTCTGTTCCAATAAATCCAAATCTTCTTCAGTTCTGTTCATGGCTGCCATACTCGCAATTTGAGGTTCAAATGCCATTCTAACATCAATGATTTGGTTAATTAGGTTATTGTCAAATTTAAGGTCGTAATACAGGTTAAGGGACTTTATTGCGTCTTGCATTTTGATTCGCTTGACATACATTCCACTCCCCTTTTTAATTTCTATTAATCCTCTTGCACTTAATCTTCTTAAAGCTTCCCTGAGTGCAGTTCTGCTTACTGCAAACATTTCGCACAATTCTCTTTCTGATGGGAGTTTAGAGCCAACAGGAAGTTTTTTCTCGAGTATGGCCTGTTCAATATTGCGCTCAATTTTTTGACTTAAGGTTTGTGTAGTACCAACCTTCTTAAATATTTCTTCCATCTTGAATCAAAGTTATAATTTCGTAAACGAATCTCCTGTGAAAAGTTGTGTGGGTATAAAATTTCTTAAAACCAGCTTAATTATTCAACTGGGAAAATAGTGATATTATTTTGGATTAGAAAGTAATACGTATTATCTGTAAATGAATAATTTAGCGCTGACTTTTTTTGCATGACTACATTTTTTATATGAACGGTGAATATAATCCCGACCTTGTTATCGCTATCATTTTTTATTTATTCCTCTTTTTATAAATCTGGTAATGGCTATTGTGTAACTCCTGATTTTTTTGATATCTTTGAAGCAAAATCGAATACACGGTAACGTGTATTATAACGATGGCAAGACGGGGATTCCCTGTTCGCAGGGGTACTACGGTTCCCGGAATGCTCATGGTTTATTAGGTTTAGTTGGTTTAGGTTAGTTCCCCGAGAGATCGGGGCGGAAAAGGCAGTCAGAGGACTGCCTTTTTATTTTATCACTACATTCCCTGCATAATAACCTGACGATTTTCAACCTAAAAACGAACAAATTAATTTGGAATCTTTTTAAATAACTTACAGGAAGGTCTTTCTTCAAACTTTATGTTGAAATTCATGTTAGAAAATGCGAAAAACTAAAAATCAAGAAGTTTAACCTTTAAATTGAATAAGAATGGCTTTTGAATTACCCAAATTGCCTTATGCCAACAACGCATTGGAACCTTTTATAAGTGAGCAAACTTTGAATTTTCACTATGGGAAACACCATCAGGCTTACGTAAATAACCTGAATAACTTAATTCCCGGAACCCCTTTTGAAAATGCTGATCTTGAAACCATTGTTAAAAAGGCAGAAGGTGGAATTTTTAATAACGGAGCGCAGGTATGGAATCATACGTTCTATTTTATGCAATTCTCTGCCGATGGTTGTAAAGAACCTAAAGATGAGCTGAAAGTCGCAATTGAAAAAGATTTTGGCAGTATTGAGACTTTTGTTGAGGCATTTAACAAGGCTGCTGCAACATTGTTTGGTTCAGGCTGGGCATGGTTAGTTAAAGATGCAGCCGGCAAATTGAGCATTGTTCAAACAAGTAATGCTACTAACCCAATGCGCGATGGTCTGACCCCTTTGATGACATGTGATGTATGGGAACATGCCTATTATCTGGACAAGCAAAATGCACGTCCTAAATACATTGAAGACTTTTGGAAAGTTTTGGACTGGAAAATAATTTCTGAACGTTTTACAGGATAAAATTAATTGTTATGAGTGAAGAAAAAGTAATGGAAACTTTAGTTTCTGCAGGAAAACCAATGAAAGCCGGTGAAATTGCAACAGCTTCTGGTTTAGATAAGAAAGAAGTTGATAAGGCCATGAAGGTTTTAAAAACAGAAGGGAAAATTGTCTCCCCCAAACATTGTTTTTGGGAGCCTGCCAATTGTTTTTAAGCAATAAGTTGTTAGTAAGGATTTCACTTCAAGTGAAATCCTTACTAAATGTATCTTAAATATTATACCTGTCGTGAGAAAGTTTTAGCTTACCGGCTTCTTCCAATTTTGGTAGCATGGTTTCTTTTTTCTTATTGAAACGCTGCATTCTTCTTAAAATCTTATCCAGCATTTTTACAGCCTTTTCAATATACGCCCCTTTATTCAGCATAACACATTCGGCCCTTTGTGCCATCGCAGCATCCGTAATTTCTGAACGAGTTGGAACTCCTTTTTTTGCAAGGGATTCCAGTACCTGTGTTGCCCATACATCCGGAATATGAGCTGCTTCGCAAATTCGAAGGATTTCTTCCTGGATGCTTGCAAAATTTTTCCAACCGGTTTCAATAGCTAAATCGCCACGGGCAATCATCACTCCAATTGGGTAAGTCTGCATGGCACGAAGAATGATTGATGGAAGGTTATTAAATCCTTTTTGTGTTTCAATTTTTAAAATGATACCTGTTTTTGCCTGAAGCTCTTCAAAGACATTAAGCAAATCTTGTACGTCTTCTTCATTATTCACAAAAGATAGGTTCACAGCATCGGCATATTGGCAAACAAACTCAAGGTCTTTTCTGTCTTTTGCTGTTAAACCGCTAACCTTCAGGTCTGACTCCGGCAAGTTGATCCCTTTGTCTGACCGGAGCCTGCTGCCTTTATCTTTTGCATAGGAAATCTTAATTTTTAATTCTTCGGAAGATACTTCTTCGATAGTACCTTCAATTTTTCCATCATCAAAAAAGATTGGTTCACCAACTTTAACATCTTCAAAAATTTCAGGGAGCGTACATGAAATGTGAGCAAGTTGAGTAACATTTCCGTTTTCATCATATTGAGTAGGTTCTCCATCTCTGGGGTCTTTATGAAGAAGCAGATAGTCACCCGGAAACAGGGTTATTGATTCTTCAATAGGTAAGAGCTCTCCAACTTTCATACTTACTTCGCCACTTAGTTTTTCTTTCTTTAAACTAAGGAATGAACCTGTTTCAACATAAGCTGAATCATAACATATTCCCCAACGTCCTTCACCTTCTTTGTTTTCAATGGTAATTTCTCTTCGTTTTCCACGGGTATCAGTAAAAGAAATCATGTTTCCTTTTTTCAGTTTAGCAAACCATTCTTCATCAATTGGGATGATGGCGCTAGCTGTATCTTCAGGGGGATTAATACCAGGCGGGGCAATCCAGATTTGAGCTGGCTGGGTAACCCTTCCCAATGCATTTCGCTTTGGCTTTATATGAATTACTTTTGGCCCTTGAACAATGCTTCCGGTTCTTAATTTTGGCCCTCCAAGATCCATCATTACACGACATTTCTTTTTTACCAGCTTACGGGCCCTTTTCAGGTTTTGGATCATTTGCTCCCAGGTTTCAGGATTGTCATGTGCACAATTAATACGTGCTGAGTTCATTCCTAAGCTTAAAAGTCGATATGTAAAATCAGGATCTTCGGCAGCAGTACCTGGTAAAGTCACCATAATTCGGGTGCGCCTCTTTTTTGATTTATAACCAAAAAGAAGTTTCGTGTTGCGGTTCAGTAACTTTTTGCTTTCCGATATGGATAAGGTACCTTGCTCTTTTTCTTCAACAGCTTCACCCCGCAAAAAATTGATAAGGGTTTTGATGTTGAGCAAACTTTCTTTTACATGGCTTTCAATATTTGATAAACTGGGAAGGCTAAGTTCCCTTAATTTTTCCTGAAGATTATCTACGTCAAAACTTCTGAATGCCAGGTAGTGGATAAGGTTTTTAGCACTTCTGGAATAAATTGGGTGTACGCTTGAAAGTTGACTGGAATAAACATTCTCCATTTCAGACAACTTCAGGAGTATGTTGTTAATTTCCTGGTTGATTGTTTCAAGTTTCTCGTTGTTAATCATGGCTTTTCATTTATGGCGCAATAAAAATAGGCATAAACTGTTCAATATTTCAGTTTATTATATAAAAAAATGAGCGCCCTGAAAAGAGCACTCATTTGTACTAGTCGTAATACTAAACTATAAAAAAATAAGGCGTTATTTTTTCCACAGGTTTTCCATTTCTTCTAATGTTTTTCCTTTAGTTTCAGGCACCATTCTCCAAACAAAAATGAAAGAAAGAACACTCATAAGTCCATAGAAACTATAAGTCATCCCTCCGCTGAATTCCATCATTGCAGGATAAGTAGAAGAAATGAAATAATTGGCAGCCCATTGGGCAGCAACTGCTATAGCAACAGCTTTGCCTCTAATTTTATTTGGAAATATTTCTGAAATAAGTACCCAGCAGATTGGTCCCCATGAAAACATGAATGAAGCGGTATAAACAATAATAAAAATTAGTGTTCCAATACCAATAATATTCATGAATGATAGTGCTCCAATAGCAAACATGCCAATTGCCATTCCAATAGATCCCAACATTAGTAGAGGTTTTCTTCCCCATTTGTCAACGGTTAAAATTGCAACAACAGTGAAAATAACATTGATAAGGCCCATTACCACGGTTTGCAACATTGAAGCATCTTTTTCCGCTCCCATACTTTCGAAAATCCGTGGTGCATAATAAAGAGCAACATTGATCCCGACAAACTGCTGGAAAATAGTAAGCAGTATACCGATAATAATTACAATTTTACCGTAAGCAAAAAGCTTCGCAGATGATTTTTCGACAGTATTTTTAATATCAGCCAAGACTTCTTTTGCTCTTTCAACTCCGTTGATTTTAGTAAGAATCCTCAGTGCATTTTCATCATCATGATTGATTGCTAAGTAACGGGGACTTTCAGGAACAAAGAACAAAAGGATCCCAAAAATTCCGGCAGGGATAGCTTCAGAAACAAACATTCTTCTCCAGCCTATGGTGTTAATCCATTCCAAAGTTTGTCCGTTTGCAATGCCCCAGTTTACAAAATAAACTACCAGCATACCAAAGATGATAGCAAATTGGTTGATTGAAACCAAGCGGCCACGAATGTTAGCAGGAGCAATTTCTCCAATATACATGGGGCAAACTGCAGAGGCCAAGCCAACACCAATGCCACCAATAATTCGGTAGAAATTAAACATGTACAACAAACCCATTGTTGGTTCACCTTTTGTAAAAAACAAGAATTCGGGATGCCCGGAGCCTAAGGCTGAAGCAAAGAATAAGACTGCTGCAAGCATTAGGGATTTCTTTCGTCCAAGAGTAGATGCAAGTAAGCCGGAAAGACCACCACCGATGATGCACCCGATTAATGCACTGGAAATTGTTGCTCCGTGGGCCCAGGAGCTTAGCCCCAGGCTATTTACGAGATAGGCTTGAACTGATTTTTCGGCTCCGGAGATAACGGCTGTGTCATATCCGAAGAGTAAACCACCTAAAGTTGCCACCAAAGTGATGGCAGCTATATAAAATGAGTTTTGACGTTTCATGCCATTAAATGTAGCAGTTAATTAATTGCTCAAGCATTTCTTGCTTACCACTGATTTGAGCTGGTTCGCCAATTTCTTTGGCAGCATGGTATAAATCTTCCAGTGAAAGTTTGCCTGCATCAAAATCAGCACCTAAACCTGAATCGAAGGAAGCATAGCGATTTTCTCTGATTTTCAGGTAGTCAGATTCTTTGAGGATTTTGTCTGCAATAACCAATGCACGTGCAAAAGTATCCATTCCTGAAACATGGGAAATGAAGATATCTTCAAGATCAGTAGAGTTACGACGTGTTTTTGCATCAAAGTTAATACCTCCGTCAGTAAAGCCACCAGCGCTGATAATTTCAAGCATTGCTTCAGTAGTTTCGTAAATATTTGTTGGGAATTCGTCAGTATCCCATCCGTTCTGGTAATCCCCTTTGTTTGCATCGATTGAACCCAGCATGCCTGCGTCAGCAGCCATCCTTAGTTCATGCGCGAATGTATGCCCAGCTAATGTTGCGTGGTTAACTTCAATATTCATTTTGAAATCATTTGATAAACCATTTTTAGCTAAGAAACCAAGTACCGTTTGTGTGTCGAAATCATATTGATGTTTAGTTGGTTCCATGGGTTTTGGTTCAATAAGGAATGTTCCATTGAAACCTTGCTTGCGACCGTAATCTTTTGCTATTGTCAGGAAGTTAGCTAAGTGGTCAAGCTCCCTTTTTGTATCTGTATTTAGTAAGCTCATGTAGCCTTCACGGCCACCCCAGAAAACATATCCGGTACCACCTAAAGCAATAGTAGCATCAATTGCATTCTTAACCTGAACTGCTGCATTTGCAAGCACATTAAAGTCAGGGTTCGTAGATGCACCGTTCATATAACGTGGGTTTGAGAATACATTAGCAGTGCCCCAAAGTAGTTTTGCACCAGTAGCTTCCTGCCTTTCTTTTGCAAGGTCAATCATTTTTGCAAGACGTTGTTCAATTTCAAAAACTGAACCATCACCAACTACATCTGTATCGTGGAAGCAATAAAAAGGAGCACCTATTTTGCTTATGAATTCAAAAGCAGCATCCATTTTCTTTTTAGCAGCTTCCATTGGATCAGCAGCACCAACCCAAGGGAAGACCTGTGTTCCAGGGCCGAATGGATCGCCACCATCACCGCAGAATGTATGCCAGTAAGCTACTGCAAAACGAAGGTATTCCTTCATCGTTTTTCCACCTACAACACGGTTTTCGTCATACCACTTAAATGCCAGTGGGTTTTTTGAATCCGGACCTTCATATTTAATTTTTTCAATTCCCGGGAAATACTCTTTGTTACCTTTAAAAACTGTCATGATTTAATATTTTAATTGGATGTTTTTATTTACTAATTAAATAGATTTTTCTAATTGATCTTTCCAGCTAGTGTAAGCTGATTCGTATTCAGCTTTCTTAGATGTGTCAGGAGTGATCGTTTCAAGTTTCTTTAAATTGCTGAAAGCTTCTTTTGCATTTGCATAATAACCCGAGCCAATTCCTGCACCTCTGGCCGCACCAATAGAACCATCGGTGTTGTACAATTCAATAGTAGCACCTGTAATTCCTGAAAGTGTATTTCTGAATATTGGGCTTAAGAACATATTAGCTTTACCCGCACGGATTACATTTGCATGAATTCCAATCTCTTTCATGATATCCATCCCATATTTGAAAGAGAATACAATCCCTTCCTGTGCTGCACGGAATAAATGGGCATTAGAATGAATGTTGAAATTTAAGTTCCCAAATACCGACCCCGGATTTTTATTGCCGAGAACACGTTCAGCACCATTTCCAAAAGGAAGAATGCTTAAACCCTCAGAGCCTAAAGGGATTTTTGAAGCTTCGTCATTCATTTCTTCGTAAGAATAGGCGCTTTTTCCTATATTCTTATTCAACCATGAATTAAGAATTCCAGTTCCATTAATGCAAAGAAGAACACCTAAGCGGTTGGCTTCTGCAGTATGGTTTACGTGGGCAAATGTATTTACACGGGATTGAGGATCATATTTTATTTCATCGCTAACTCCGTAAACAACTCCTGAAGTCCCTGCTGTTGTCGCAATTTCTCCTGGGTTTAACACATTCAATGAGAGAGCATTGTTAGGTTGGTCGCCAGCTCGATAACTTATTTTAGTTCCTTTTGCCAAACCAAGTTCATTTGCTGCAGCCCCGGAAACTTCACCCTGAACCGAAAAGGTTGGAACAATTTCCGGGATCAATCCCTTTTCAAAACCATAGTGGTTAAGCAACATGTCGGCCACATCATTTTCCTTGAAGTTCCACATGATTCCCTCAGAAAGGCCACTTGCTGTGGTCTTAATTTCACCGCTAAGCTTCATGGCGATGTAGTCTCCCGGCAGCATGATTTTATGAATCCTTTCATAAAGTTCAGCTTCATTTTCTTTTACCCACTTAAGTTTTGAGGCCGTGAAGTTTCCAGGTGAGTTTAGCAGGTTTTGCAAACATTTTTCCTCACCGATTTCTTTCAGGGCTTTTTCCCCGATTCCAGTTGCACGGCTGTCACACCAAATAATTGATGGACGAAGAACCTCCTGATTTTTATCTACTAAAACAAGACCATGCATTTGGTATGAAATTCCAATCGAGTCAATTTCAGCAGGATTTACTTTGCTGGCAGAAAGTACATCAGCTAATGCCAGTTTAAGGTTTTCCCACCAAAGCTCAGGTTTCTGTTCTGCCCATCCTGCCTGGATAGCTGTAATTTTCATTTCTTGTTTTGGATAAAATGCAGAAGCTAAACATTCTCCTGTTTCACCTTTTATTAATGATGCTTTGACAGATGAACTGCCTATATCAAAGCCTAATAAGTGCATGTATTATCGTTTAAGTGATTACTATAATTAAGCCGTTCTGTTCTGGTATGCTAAATATGCAAAAATATACTCTGATACTCCGTTTTCAAAATTGGGTTTTATGTTCTAGAGCATAAACTTTAGAGCGAGTTTCTAACAGTCAGTTTGGTAGGTATTTGAAGATTAACATGGTCTCCATTTACTACGAATTCTGCTGCTTTTCTGCCCATCATTTCAAAGTCGGTCGATATAACTGTGATACCATCTTTTACATACTTCTTCATAGGTGTTTCATTGTAAGAAATTACACCTACGTCAACACCTGGGGATAGTTTTTTCTGATCACTTTGATCCAGGAAGCGGGCCAGGGTACGATCACTTACCAAAAGGTACAAATCCCCTTCATCCAACTGGAAGTTTTTTACTTTAAGTATAACTTCACTGTTTAACTTGTAGTCAGCACAAAATTTCTCGAAAAAATCAATCGATTCTTTGGGATGATAAGTAAACTCAGGATATAAGTAAACAAACCGCTCATATTTTTTAATCTTTTCAATATTTTCTTCGAGACAATTATAAAGAGATTGTCCAAAGTCTTGAAAAATAGTTGAGTTATTTCTATTCGAATTAATTTTCCAGTCAATAACCAGTAGTTTATTTTCGGGAATTCGTTTAATGATTTCGGGAACTTTGTCGTGATTGAAATTCATCACAATGTACTTGGTGTATTTGCCTAAACTTTCTTTAATAATTGTTTCAAATACATTGATGTTATAGTGGTGAAAATGTAAGTCAACTGTGATGTTTTCAGGAAGATTCTCGAGGAAAGATCCATACAGTACTTCTTTATAGGCTTTGAAAGTATCCAAAAACAAAAATACTTTGGTAGTTGCCTTAGTAACAAAATATCCTTTATTCGGTACAGATTCAATAATTCCACGACTTTTTAATTCTGAATAAGCCTTAAAAACAGTATCCCGGGACAAAGAACTTTCTTTGCAGATTTGATTTACAGAGGGCAAAATATCCCCTTCTTTTAAAAGTTCCCTGCTAATTGCGTCATTAATTGAATCGATAAGTTGTTGGAATTTAAGCTGATTAGAATGTGGTTCAACTTTGAAATGAAATTTACTCATTACCATAATGGTTTTTTAGGTGTGCTGTTCTGTTATGCAAACATACAACAAAAAGTCAACTTTAACCAATTCGTTTTTCATCCGGTTGAATTTTTTTTTCAGTTGACGGATGCCTGCCAGTCGGCAGACAGGGAACTCTCATGAAAAGAATAATCACTCATTGCATACATGGGAATAATTATTTTTTTCATGTTCGTTTCATTTTACTATACTATTTAGGGAAGCATGTCGTTTAAAAGAGAAAGGATAAGTGGAGAACTTAAATTCTATACCTCTATAGTTTGGTCAATTCGGTATACTCTCCCTTATCCTTTTCAGTATTTAAAAGTAATGTTTTTATTTGATTATTACCTTCTTTCTTAAAATCTTATTTAACTTTCCGGTTTCAATAAAAATCAAAAAACATGATTAAAGACCTAATAAAACAAAACCGGAGCTATAGAAGATTTCATCAAAAAGAACGAATTAAGCGAAAGCTGTTAATGGACTGGATTGAGCTGGCACGTTTTTCTGCAAGTGGACGAAATGCTCAGTCATTAAAGTATGTTTTGGTAGCAGATGAAGAACTTTGTTCCAACGTTTTTCCATTGTTGAGTTGGGCTGGGTTTATTAAAGATTGGGGTGGTCCGAAAGAAGGGGAGCAGCCAGCAGCTTATATCATTATGCTGCATGACACCGGGATTTCAAATAATTATTATTGTGATGATGGAATTGCTGCGCAAAGTATTTTACTGGGAGCGGTTGAAGCCGGATATGGAGGTTTTATTTTAGCTTCGGTGCAGCGCACAGCACTTAGGGAATTGCTGGATTTGGATGAACGATATGAAATAATACAAGTAATTGCTTTAGGAAAACCAGCGGAGAAAGTCGTTTTGGAAGAAATGAAAGATGCTGACTATAAATACTGGAGGGATGAAGAAGGAGTTCATCATGTTCCGAAGAGGCCATTGGATGAAATAATACTTTTTTAGAAAAAAACAGGGGCAGCACTCAATTGTACTGCCCTAAATTAATCCTTAAAAATTAACCCCTAAAAAATATCGCTTTTATAATGTGGTTCGCCATTTTCGGGTTTTCCTTTAACCGGCGGGTAGAATAACCAAACCAATCTTTACCAAAAGGAACATAAACCCTCATTTTGTGCCCCTTTTCTACAATTGATTTTCTTAGATCGGGGGTAACGCCATAAAGCATCTGGAATTCATATTTGTCTTTTGGTACTTGATATTTTTCAATCAATTTATAAGATTCCTGTACCAGATACTTATCGTGTGTTGCAATTGCCGCGTAAATGTTGTTTTTGAACATGAATTCGAGATCCTCCATATAATGGTCACGCACTTCCTGGTAGCCTTTAAATGCAATATGACCAGGTTCTACATAAATTCCTTTGCAAAGCCTGAAATTAAGGGGATACCCGTTCATTGGTATGTTGTTCAAGTTATTAAGGTCATCCAACGTACGTCTCAAATAAGCCTGGACAACCAAACCTACATGCCCTGAAAATTCTTTCTTGAGTTTTTTAAATATTCTCAATTCTGCGTCAACACATTGAGAATCTTCCATGTCTACCCTTACGAAATTGTTTTTCTCTGCAGCTTTAGCAACAATCTCACGTATATAGTTATAACAAATTTCTTCATCAATTAACAAACCAAACATGGTTGGCTTTAATGAAAAGTTACCATCGAATTCGTCGCTGGTGAAACGTTCAATAATTTCAAGGTATTTGTTTTTATTTTCTTCAGCCTGAGCAAGGTTTGTTATAAATTCCCCTAACAAATCAATTGTAACTGTAATACCTTCATCATTTAGCTTTTTGGAAGCTTTTATCCCATCTTCAATCGTTTCTCCGGCAATGTATCGTTTCGAGAAAACCCATATGAGTTTTTTCGGCAAATGAGGAAGAATATTTGCAATAGTCTTATTGATCATAATATATGCAAATGACAGTTGTATTTATAAAAGTTAAAAATACAATTACCAATGCTGTCAATTCAATGATGTTTATCAGCGTCAACTTATGATTTTACGCAGGTTTTCATTTTTAATCATTGTTTATCAGTAACAAAAAAATATTTGAGAAAAAGATGTTAGCTGCATTTTAATTTTTATTTTTGGCTCAGATTAAATGAATAGTAAAATCTTATGAAGAACACATCGTTGATTTTGAACGTGGTACTTTTGGTTGCCGTTATCGTAATTTATGCACTACATTTTAGTGGGGGTAAAGTTGTAAATGAAGGGAATGATTCAGCTCAGGATGCTGGACAGGGAGCTGGATTGAAAATTGCTTATGTGAAAGTTGATTCATTGATTGTGAATTACGATTTGGCTCAGGAACTACACGATAATTTCACAAAAAACCAGGAAGCATACACAAACGAATATGCTGACAAGAGAAGAAAATTTGAAGAACAAGCAGCTGCTTTCCAGGAAAAAGTACAACGTGGAGGTTTTATTACTCAGCAACGTGCCATTCAAGAGAGAGATCGTTTGGTAGGAGAGGAACAGGAAATTTTGAAATTAGACCAGGAACTTTCAACAAAACTTGCAGAGATGCAGGCAGCAAATCAGCAACAGCTGGTCGATAGTTTGATGAATTATCTTGAGACGTATAATGCAGACAAAAAATACAACTACATTTTAAATGCAGGAAATAGTGTATTGATTGGAGATGACGCGCATAATATTACAAAAGAAGTAATGAATGCATTGAATGAGCGTTATCATGCTAACAAGCAATAATGAATCACAACATAAATAAAATGAATCCGGGTTTTGCCCGGATTTTTTTATTATAATCTATAAAACCACTTTCTTCGATGGTGGTCATGTTTAAAAGGATCTGCCTTGATTTTCATACCAGGAAATGTAAAATATCGTGTAAACAATGGGTGTCATCTTTCCAAAAGATGACACCCCTGTACAAATCAAACCCACCTTCTTTGAGGGTGGATATTTAAATTTTATTTTTGGCTATGGCTTTTGCTGAACGATACATACAACGAAATATCGTATATCCTGAATTTATTCCTGAAGCAGTTGATTATGGACTTGGCTTGATTGTTGTCGTTCCGGTTTACAATGAGCCTGAAGTTACAAGGATGCTGGATTCATTAGCAGACTGTGAGTGCCCCGGCCAACCAGTTGAAGTTTTTTTAGTTGTTAATCAGTCTGAGGATTCAAAAAAGGAAGTTGAAATTCAAAACAGGGAAACAATTCGACTGGTTGAATCATGGAAGCAGAATAAGCCCGATACTTTTTTTGATTTGTATATTTTGACTCCTCCTCTTTTCCCGAAAAAGCATGCAGGTGCAGGCCTGGCACGAAAAACAGGGATGGATGAAGCCATTCGTCGGTTCTCGACTATTGAAAATAAAGATGGGATTATTATTTCATTAGATGCAGATACCTTGGTTGATCCAGCTTATTTTGTTGCAATTGAAAATCATTTCCAAAAAAAACAAAAGCAAGTGGGTGCATGTATTCGTTTTAAACATCGAATTAATGAACTTGAGGATGAACTTCACAAGCAGGGGATGATACTTTATGAAAAGTATCTTCATTATTATAAAAACGCACTTTCATATACAGGATACCCACATGCCATTCATACGGTTGGTTCTGCTTTTGCCGTGAAAGCAAATGCCTACGTAAAGCAGGGGGGAATGAACCGTCGGCAAGCCGGCGAAGATTTTTATTTTCTGCATAAACTAAGTCAGTTGGGAGAGATCGGTGAAATTGATACAACTTGTGTTTTCCCTTCGGCCAGGATTTCGGACCGTGTTCCATTTGGGACCGGCCCGGTTTTGCAAAAATGGATGAATGGAGATAAAAGCTTACAGGAAACTTATTCTTTTAAGGCGTTTCAGGATTTGAAACAATTATTTGATTTGCTTTCTCAGCTTTATGAATCAACCGAAGAGCATAGTGGACTAAATGAAGTAAACCTCTCAGAATCTTTGAATCAGTTTTTGTTAGAAGATGGCTTCTCTGAGGCATTAAAGGAAATAAAAGCGAACAGCTCAAAATTTGATTCTTTTAAAAAACGGTTTTTCCAGTACTTCAATGCGTTTAAAGTTTTAAAATATATGAACTTCAGCCATCCTTCTTATTATGCATTTCAGTATGTACATGAAGCAGATTTGGATTTGAAAAAAGAGATTAAAAAATAATTATCTTTTCAAATAAATATTATTTAGTTCAGCATTGATCGTTCTATCTTTTTACAGGGAGTCCGTAGGTCGAAGGGAAAAAGTTCCGCATAAGCGGGATGAACAATCAGCGGTAAATCATAAGTTTTCGTGTTGGATTGTGTGAGATTTCCTGTCTGGATACAGATGGGAAATTGTGTACGGGAACACGTCGGTTGTGCACCACGGAAACCACTATGAAATTTATAAAATGTTAGAAGCTGTCTAAATTTTATTTTTTAGAATTATTATAGCGTATTTTTTGGTTAGGCAAGACGAATTTGACACGAATAGCACCCGCTATTTAAGGAAA
>JANQII010000320.1 GCA_028282195.1 Prolixibacteraceae bacterium | reverse complement strand
AGAAACTGTCTAAAAATTATCCATCCATTTGATTATGCGTCTTTCCTGCCTACCGCAGGCAGGTTCGTTTATACTGCGTTGAATTTTCCTTATCCCGGGTCACCGGGACGTTCAAATTCGCCTTGTCTAAACAAAAAAATACATCATAATCATTCTGAAAAATAAAATTTAAACAGCTTCTAAGATCAACCCAAAACTCACGTTAAATTAATTCTATCGATATTGTAAGGAGTGACCGGATCATAAAAGCGCTCAATTATACACATTTTAACCCACCATGCCTGATCCGGTCCCCTAATGTTTATTTCTATTTTTTCCAACCTCCTCCGAGGGCCAGATATAACTCAACAATGGCATTCATTTGCGCAAACTTTGAACCAATAGCTTCAATTTCTGACGAAAGAGCATTGCCCCTGGCAGTTAAAACCTCTAAATAGGTTGTATTCCCATACCCATTGTTTAGTAGTTCTTCGGAATAAGAAACCGCATCGGTTAATGCCTGTAATTCTTTTAAACGAATTTGGTATTGATCCCTTTCCATTTTATAAGAATACATTGCATCCGATACTTCTTTACTTGCAGTTAAAAGAGCTTTTTCAAAATTAAACCGGGCCTCGCGCTGACCCGCTTTTGCAGCTTCGTATCGAGTTCTAATTCTTCGCGAGTTAAACACGGGTTGAACCAGATTACCAATTATATTGCTAAAAATGGATCCGGAATTGAACCAGTCATCAAAATTCACACTTTCCAGTCCTGCATTTGCGTTAACACTAAAGCTGGGATAGAAATTGCTCCGTGCCACATTGGTTAGCTCAAATGCATTTATTAGTTCATATTCAGCAAGCATTACATCGGGACGGTTTCGAAGCAATTGCACTGGAAATCCGGTTTTTAACTCAGTACTAATTTGCTGGTCTTCTAAATTACCTCTTGATATATTTCCGGCATTACGTCCCAAAAATAAAGAAATTGTATTTTCAAGTAATACTACATTTTGCTCTAAATTTAACAGGAGTATTTTAGTGCTGTACAATTGTGCTTCGGTTTGTTTAACAGCAGCTTCTGTTACCTGTCCGGCTTCTTTTAAGCTTTTCATGGTTAAAAAGCTTTCCTTTCTGGTTTTTACCGTTTTTTTAGCTACATTAACTTGTGCATCAATGGCTAAAAGATGGAAATATGCAGATGAAATATTGGCAACCAAGGTGCTTTCTATCGTCCTTTTGGATGCTTCCGATTGTAAATAACTGGCTTGGTAGGCTCTTTTACTGCTTCTTATTTTTCCCCATATATCAGCTTCCCACGATACACTTGCATTTAATTGGTAATTTTCATAGTTAGAACCATTTCCTCCAGCTGCAATTCCGTTTAAACTATTATCCGATAGTTCATAATTAGCTCCATTCGCACTTAGGTTTAGAGTTGGTAAATATCCCATTTTTCCTTGCTTGTAATAAGCTTCGGCGGTATTTACCCTTTCTACAGCCATTAAGAGATCTAAATTCGAACTTAATGCTTCTTCAATCAAACTATTTAATTTTTTATCAGTAAATAATTCTTTCCAGGGCATTAAGGCCAGGGTTGCTGAATCAGTAGTAGATACATTTCTATACTGATCATCCATATTGATTCCCGGAGTTTGATATTTTTTTGCAACAAAGCAGGATTGAAAACTGAATGTTATTAAAATCAAACTAATAATTATATATCTTTTTTTCATTTTTGTTTTAGATTATTCCGCTGTACCCAATTTGTTTTCTTCCACTTTTGATGCCCCGCTAATCTTTTCCTGAATAATTTGAAAAATCACAAAGAATGCAGGAATTACAAATACACCAAATACAGTTCCGATTAACATACCGCCAACAGCACCGGTACCAATAGAACGGTTACCAATTTCTCCAACACCGTTTGCCAGCATCAAAGGCATTAGCCCCAAAATAAACGCAAACGAGGTCATTAAAACCGGGCGTAACCTTGCTTTAGCCCCTTCAGCTGCAGCCTGCAATAACTCCATCCCCTGTTTACGGCGTTGTAAAGCAAATTCTACAATCAGAATTGCATTTTTTGCTAATAATCCAATCAACATAACTAATGCAACCTGAAAATATATGTTATTCTCCAAACCGGTCATTTTAACGAAGAAAATGGCTCCGAATATTCCAATAGGAAGAGATAAAATGATTGATAAGGGAAGGATGTAACTTTCGTACTGTGCTGCAAGTAAAAAGTATACGAAAATCAAACTCAAAACAAATATCCAGATGGTTTGATTTCCCGATTTTTGTTCTTCAAGTGTTATTCCCGAAAATTCATATCCATAAGTAGATGGGAGAACTTCTGCTGCAACTTCTTCAATCGCTTTAATGGCATCACCTGTACTATAGCCTGGATTTACATTACCATTAATAATGGAAGAGTTAAACAAGTTAAATCGATTTACTACATCGGGTCCGTTTACTTTATTCATACTCACAAATTGACTCACTGAAACCAATTCATTTTGCTTGTTACGAACAAATACATTATTCATTGATCCTATTGTTTCACGATCTTCCGGGGAAGCCTGGATCATTACCCGGTACTGCTTTCCAAATCTGTTAAAATCGGTAGCATACCAACTCCCGTAATACCCTTGAAGCGTAGAAAACAAGCTGTTAACTGAAATGCCTGCTTCTTTCACTTTTTCTACATTTACGTCCATTTCATATTGAGGAAAGCCTGTGTTAAAAGAAGTAATTGCATATTTAATTTCCGGGCGCATATTTAATGCTTTCAGAAACTCCCCATTCTTTTCCATTAAATCCTGGAATGATCCATTTGATTTATCCTGCAATCTTATTTCAAATCCGGCAGAGTTACCAAAACCTTTTACAGTTGGTCGATTGAAGAAAATAATTCTGGCGTCATTTATACCTGCTGTTTTTTGAAACAATTGCCCGATTATTGCATTTGCTTTTAAGTGATCTTCTTTACGTTCCTTCCAATCTTTTAATTTCACAACACCAAATGCTTTTGAGCCACCATTTGTGTTACTTAATAAACTATAGCCAACAAGGAACATATTTTCTTTTACACCATCTATTGCATTAACAGCTTCTTCCACTTGTTTCACAACTTCAGAGGTTCTTTCCAAAGTACTTCCGGGAGGTAGGGTAATATCGCTAAATATAACTCCCATATCTTCACCAGGAATAAACCCTGTTGGAGTATTTTTAAAGAACCATCCTGCCAAAACAATAAAAACAAGCAGAATTGCACCTGACATCCATTTTCTGTGCAGCAGAAATCGAACAGATTTGGTGTATCTTTCGGTAAGAGAAGTAAAACCAACGTTAAAAGCTAAATGAAAACGTTGTGTAATTCCTCTCTTTTGTCCTTCTCCAGTAGTGTGCGGTTTCAATAGTAACACGCAAAGTACAGGGCTTAATGTAAGGGCATTAATTGCTGATATAACAATTGCTACGGCAAGTGTAATGGCAAATTGCTGATAGAAAACACCTGTAGATCCTTTTAGGAAAGATACCGGAACAAAAACTGCCGACATTACTAAAGTAATAGAGATGATTGCCCCGGTAATTTCATTCATCGCAGATAGTGTTGCTTTCTTTGCATTTTTCGCCCCCTTGTCGAGTTTGGCATGAACAGCTTCCACCACAACAATAGCATCGTCTACCACAATACCAATAGCCAAAACCAAAGCAAACAGGGTAAGCATGTTAATCGAAAAACCAAATAACTGAAGAAAAAAGAACGTTCCAATTATTGATACTGGTACTGCAATTGCAGGAATTAAAGTTGATCTAAAGTCTTGTAAAAAAAGAAATACAACTAAAAATACCAAAACGAATGCTTCAAATAAAGTGGTTACAACTTTGTTTATCGATGCATTAAGGAAATCATTTGCATTAAAAGGAATCACATAATCCATTCCTTTAGGAAAATCTTTCTTCTCTTTTTTAAGGCTACGTTCTATTTCCCGAATAATTTCCTGGGCATTGGACCCAGATGTTTGGTAAATTCCGATTGTGGTAGAAGGAAAACCATTCGTCATATTATTAACCGCGTAGCTAAGTGACCCCAGTTCAACTTTTGCGACATCTTTTAGCCTTAAAAAACTACTATTTCCTTCCGCGCGAAGAATGATATTCTCATACTCTTCCTTTTTTGAAAATTTCCCTTTGTACCGGATTACATATTCAAATGACTGTGAAGAATTTTCACCAAATTTTCCGGGCGATGCTTCAATGCTCTGCTCTTTTAAAGCATTAACTATATCCTGGGGCATTAAACCATACGAAGCCATTTTTTCTGGTTTCAGCCAGATTCTCATGGAGTATTCACGTCCCCCAAAAACACGGGCGTCACCAACCCCACTAATCCTTTTTATCTTCGGGGCTATATTAACACGGGTATAATTCGCCACAAATGTTGCATCTAAATCTTCATTATCGGAAAACAGGCAAACGAACATTAATACCGCATTCATTACTTTTTTGGTTGTTACACCAGATTGAATTACAATTTGTGGTAATTTGCTGGTTACAGTTGCAACTTTGTTTTGAACATTTACTGCTGCAATATCAGCGTTGGTTCCCAATTTAAAATAAACTTTAATCGTTGCTGTTCCGTCATTACTGGCAGTAGATGTCAAATAAGTCATATTTTCGACCCCATTTACCGCTTCTTCGATGGGTACAATAACGCTTTTCAGTATGGTTTCCGCATTGGCTCCGGGATAGCTTGCGGAGATTTCAACTGTTGGTGGTACGATCTCAGGAAATTGCTCCCGGGGCAAAGATATAATAGCAAGAAGCCCTGCTATTACAATTAGTATGGATATTACCGTTGATAATACCGGCCGTTCAATAATTTTTTTTAACATGTAAATATTTATTAATTATGCCAAATAAAAGATTGTTCCTATTTTTTCGATAATGCAGCATTATCATGAGGCAAATGCTTTTGATTTACCGGTTGAATTTTCATTCCTTCCCTAAGCTTCATTAAGCCGCCTGAAACAAAAGTATCCCCTTCTTGTAATCCATCCTGAACAATGAAGCTTTGATTTACTGGTTCTCCAATTTTGATCTCTTTGGTATATATTTTATTGTCATTACTAACCAGGTATACAAATTTCTTCCCTAGTAATTCATAAGTAGCCGATTGAGGAACTGATAAAACATCATTTTTATTAACTGCTAACATGATTTTTCCACTGATCCCACTTCTTAACAGATTTGATGGATTAGGAAAGATTGCACGATAGCTAATACTTCCGGTTTTAGGGTTCACCATTCCGTTTATTGTCTCAATTCTTCCTTTATGAGCATAAGTTGATCCATCGGCAAGAATTAATTCAACGGCAGGTAATTCTTTTATTTTATCAGCAATACTATTTCCGTTTAACTGACGATTAAATTGAAGCAATTGCTTTTCATTTAATGTAAAGTATGCAAATACATTGCTAATACTTGATACGGTAGTAAGAGGCTGTGCTTCCGTACGTCCCACAAGACTCCCAATTCTGTAAGGGATACTTCCAACTATTCCATCAACCGGACTTTTAATGGAAGTATATTCCAAATTCTCCTTTGCATTCAAATAATTAGCTTGCGCTGCAAGTAACTGTGCTTCATTAGCATTTAAATTACTTTTAGCTGTTTCCAATAGTACGGTACTAATAATTTTTTTTTGAACCAGTGGTGCAATCTTATTCACTTCTACCTGAGCTGCTGCAACTTGAGCTTTAGCAACTTCAATAGTTGCTTTTGCAGCATTTACCTTTTGTTTTAATGGTTCAGAACTTAGCTTAAATAAAAGTTGTCCTTTTTTTACTTCAACTCCCTCGTCGATGTAGATTTTGTCAATAAATCCATCAACTTTGGGGCGAATCTCAATGTTTTGTTCGCCCTCTATATTTGCGGCATACTGATTATAGATTGTAACATTTGCTTTTTCAACCAGTTGCACATGTACAGGTGTGGACTCATTAGCTTGTTGCTTCTGAGATAATTTTTTATTACAAGAAGCTAACCCCATTAGTGTGATTGCTATACCTGTAAGGATGTAATTACTTTTCATATGATAATTGTTTATTATATTAATTATGTGCGTATATACCATATACACTTCATTGCAAAAAAAACCGGCTTCAACCGGATCAGGAACTAAATTATTAGTACACTTTCTCAACTATGTCTATCTCAAAATTGATTAACCCTCAATAAAGATTCTTCTTTTGTGTTAATAAAAGTTGTCAAAAGTTAAATGATAATTATATGCTATTGAATTGAACAATTCGTTTTTTTGACTCTCCCTGCCTGCCTGCCTGCCTGCAGCAGGCAGGGACGATCCCGAGTGCTCGGGATCAGGGTGGGTTAGTTAAAAAAAAGTGTCACCATTCATGACATTAACAAACAGCACTATTTCATACAATTATAGCCACTTTAAGCTTTTAACTTTAAACAGGTTTATATTATTAAGATCATGTTTCCTTTTCTTTAAGTATTACTACAATCCCGGAATGACTATTATTCTGGTCAATCCTTTGTTTTCAACCTCTTAAATCCTCTGTAATATTGCACCCTTACCACTTCCATCTCCATTGCAATTTCAAAAATATGTACCTCTTTTGTCCTTTCAATATTTTCAATCATAAGAATTTCATCAGAAAAAGGTGCATGCAATTTCCAAGTCAATTCTTTTTCATTGGTTGCATAACTTTTTTCATTAAGCTCATATATAGCGCTATAAGCAGGTCAATGTTATTCACACTTGCATATAATTATCATTGCGTATATACTATATACGCATCAAAAGTAATATTTATTTTCTAAATGAAAAGATTCCACATGTAATTTTTTTTTAACAAAATTAGTTAAGGCAAAAAAAGGACAGGTGAAAATACGCCTGCCCATTTTAAACCATGAACCGGTTATTAAAATCTCTAGTAGTGCGTTCATAAAGTTTCGTTGAAAAAATCATCGGATGACTCTGTTGATATTGAGCATTTTAGTCATCCGATGAGTAACACGTTAATTCAAGAACTCACTACTAG
>JANQII010000286.1 GCA_028282195.1 Prolixibacteraceae bacterium | reverse complement strand
TTGATAACACCTTGCACAATCAGCCTATCAACCGAATCGGAAGAGGTCAAATCAAGGATTTCCCTGAATATTCAGCTTCAACCCTTGATTCACATTACTAATATAAATGTTATTCAATGTGTTATTAACTCCCCCAGGTACTTGTTCTGACAATCCCATTAAATCAAGCAGTGTTGGATAGATATCGGGGGTATTTATTAAATAGTAACTTAGAGACTGTTTTAGTTAATTACCCATTCGTTTATTTATCCAGCGATTTATCAATACGAAAATGGTTAAAATGATGGTCCACTGCATCAGACAAGTTAGAAGGCTGTAAGTGCTAAGCGGATTAAACCACTGGCCTCCGGTTGCTGAAAGGGAAAGCCACCAACCTAATAGTACAATTGCCGCAATAGGGATAAAAAATTTCAAAACTAGTTCCCACCAGGCACCAAGCTTCCAGTCATCCCTGTTTCCCTGAATTTCTTTCTTTCTCAAATTTGATAAACCCTGTCTGATAAGAATAAAGGCGATAAAAGCGCCTGACAGTATTAATGCCAGTCCCCAAACAAAGTCCTGGTTACTTAAGATGTTGAGGTTTCTGGCTGAAGGAATACCAAACACATAACTTATTAAAACGACACTAAGAATTGCCAGTGGACGTTTCATCCCTCCATCAATGAGGATCCGGGTTGGTAATTCCATTTGTGCGATTAAAGATGAAAAACCGGCAAATGTTAAACCAAGAAAAAAGAGAATAGACAATGGATTTCCTAAAAACATACGCGCAAACAGTTGAGGCATCCAGATAAAAGTTAAACCGGTAGAAGCAGGTCCACTCGTTCTCATCACTTCAAGAATCTCCGGTTTTGCCATTCCCATATCGGTTTGCAAAACGGCGAAAACAGTTCCAAAAATCATCATACCTGACAACAATGAAATAAAGTTATTTCCTATTCCTGTTGCAAAGGCATTTTTTACAATTCCAAATCTCCTTTTCATATAGATTGCATAGGTTAAGAATAAACCCCAACCAGCACCTGTATCCCATGCATTCTGCGTTAATGCCTGCACCCAAATTCCGGGTTCAGCCAATTGTTTCCAGTCCGGTTTGAACAAATATGAAATCCCATCCCATGCACCTTCCAGGCTTAATGCCCTGATTACACTTAAAAATAGAATTACAAGGAGTGTAGGAATTAAAATTTTATTTACACGTTCGATAGAAAATACACCTTTCCATATTGCCAGCGCCCCAAATCCCATAGCCAACGCATGCGAAACCAGGGGCCATCCGCTGTTTTGATAATTATTCCAGACAGACATTGCGGCTTCCATTGAATTTGGCAAGGCATGAGTAAGTGTATAGATAAAATAATAGATGCACCAGCCAACCACTACGGAATAAAAAAATGTAATTGCTGTAGCAACAAAAGCAACAAAAGCCCCCATCCATGCAAACTTTTTACCGGCCGTTTTGATAAAAGTAGCAACAACACCGCTGCGGTGTTTCATTCCGAGTGCATATTCGCCAATGATTAACGGGATACTCCAGAGAAAGAGGAATGAGATCCAGGCAATTAGAAATGCTCCAGCACCATCTTCTCCACCATTTTGGGCAACAATCCGTGGAAACCGCCAGATATTACCGGTACCAATGGCTATACCCAAAACACTAAGCATAAAGCCCCATCTGGAAGAAAAAAGCTGAAGAGAACTTTTATTATTGCCTTTTGACATTACATTTTTGTATTTAAATAGTCCCGTAATGTATCAATTAATTTCTGCAATAAGAAAACTTGCGACATAAAAATCAGGTGCAACATTAACCGTATGTATGGGCTCTTCAAGGCTCATATCCATCCACTTTTGAATAGGCTGAAGCCAATGCTCCTGCCCATTGACAATTACCTTAACCTTCATTTTGAACCCTTTTATGCAATTTCCCCAACGGTAACGCATTTTGCCATTTACAAGGGCATATTCAAAAGTAGGTACGCGGGTATCCCTCAGGTACTGGTCGAAAACGGGTTTTAAATCAAGTCCGCTTTTTTCAATTATATAGTTTTCAATCTGTTCCGATGTAACCGTTTGATGATAGAATTCCGTATTCAGGCCCCTTAGGATTTGCCTCCAAAGTTTATCATTGTTAATAATTTGCCTGATGGTATGTAGCATGTTGGCCCCTTTTGCATACATATCTCCCGACCCCTCTTTGTTTACATTGTAAATTCCAACTATGGGCCTGTCGTTAGAAATATTCAAGCGAGTTCCACGACAATAGGCTGCACCCGCTTCTTTTCCCCAATAATAATCTACAAAAAGATTTTCGGAATAAGCTGTAAAACCCTCGTGTATCCACATATCTGCAACATCCCAATTGGTTATACTATTTGCAAACCATTCGTGCCCCGACTCGTGAACCAGGATAAAATCGAATTTCATCCCATAGCCGGTACTACTTACATCCCGCCCACCGTATCCGTTTTTGAACCCATTCCCGTATGTTACCGAACTCTGATGCTCCATACCCGGATAAGAAACCTCCACCAGCTTAAAACCATCTTCATAAAAAGGATAAGGCCCAAACCAATATTCAAAAGCCTCCAACATAAGATGCGCTTGCTTAAAATGTTCTTTCGCCTTCTCTTTATTGTAACTCAAAACCCAGTAATCGCAATCCAGTTGCCCTTTTTCACCATCGTAAGTATCCCCAAAGTGAACATAGTCGCCAACATTAATATTTACCCCGTAATTGTTGATGGGGTTTGAAACAAACCAGTGAGAAGTATTGGTACCATTGGGATGATGTTCATGTTTCCGCAACCTTCCATTTGAAACATTCATAAATGGGTCCGGGACAGTAATACTTATCAGCATACTGTCGGGTTCGTCATAAGGATGGTCTTTGCAGGGCCACCATAAACTGGCTCCGTCACCCTGGTTTGCTGTCACAATAAACGGATTACCATTTCTGTCTTTGCCCCAGCTAACACCACCTTGCCAGGGAGGCCTTTCGGCAATTTGAGGTTTTCCACCAAATTCAATTTGTATAGAAGCAGTATCACCAGATATTTTATTATCACTTAGCTTCACAAACCAGGCATTACCATCTTTGGTGAATTCCCTATTTATCCCGTTTTCCGAAATTCGCGTAATTGTCATTGGCGGTTGCAAGTCTATCTGCATCAGCCCGCCGGGTCCTATCACCCGATATTTTATCAGGTTGCTTCCAACAAAACTGCTATCATTGGGATTAAGCTCAACTTTTAAATGGTAATACGTTAAATCCCACCAGGCACGTTCGGGAGTAATACTTCCCCTTAATGTATCTTGTCTGGTAAACTCATGTGGTGCCCCCAAAAACACTTTTTTTTGCGCGTTACTTTCAACTGAAAAAAATAAAATCAACACGAATATCCCTACAATAATTTTCATCCTATTTTTCAGATTACAAGATTTTTTAAACCGATTAATCATTTGCCGATCGTCCAGTTATTGTGGCCCCGGGGGCAGGTGCCTCAACAAATACCTGACTATATGGGTCCGCAAATGCAGAGAAGTCCCCTTTCCTTCCCTAATGCCATGGTCGCGGTTAGGATATACCATGTAATCAAATTGTTTATTTAACTCTATGAGCCTGTCCACCAACCCTTCAGTTATTTGAATATGGGTATTGGTCTCGCCTGAACCATGTATTATAAGGAGATCACCTTCCAATCCCTCGGCAAAGTTGATGGGCGCAGATTTTTGGTAACCTTCGGGATTTACTTCTTGCGTGTTCATATAAATCTCCTGAAACCATGCATTGTACAGGTGGGGCTGAGGTTTTGGTGCAACAGCAATCCCAACATCATACACATCCGGTTTCCTGAACATTGCATTGAGGGTATTCGACCCTCCTCCACTCCAACCCCATATGCCCACACGGGAAAGATCGACGTATGGCCTGGTACGCCCCAACTCTTTTATCCCGGCTGCCTGCTCTTCGGTGGAAAGTGGCCCTAAGCTCCCCGATACTGCGCGTCGCCAGGCAGCACCTTTCGGACATGGAGTACCCCGGTTATCCATAGACACCACAAGGTAGCCAAGATCGGCAATTACCCTGTGGTAGTCGGTATAGGCATGCCCCCAGGAATCGATTACGGTCTGCCCATGAGGCTCACCATAAACATACATAAATACCGGGTATTTCCGGGAAGGATCGAAATCACGTGGTTTAATCATCCAGGTATCCATAACAATGCCGTTGCCAATATCAAGCTGTAAGAATTCTTTAGGCTGAACATTCAGGGTTTCCATTTTTTTGCGCAGTTCACTATTGTCTTCCAACACCCGAACAACCTTGTGCCCTGGTAACTGAACAAGTTCCGTTACCGGAGGTGTACTCCCCGACGAATAGGTATGAAACGCCCACTTTGCATCAGGAGATAGATTGTAATTGTGGGTACCTGGTTGATCCATTGGAGAAACCCGTTCGGGTTTACCTTTCCCGTCTAAACGAACACGGTACAGGTACTTTTGGGTACCATTGGAAGGTGATGCATTATAGTAAAACCACCCATTCTTTTCATCTACACCAACACGTTCAATAATATCAAAATCCCCGGGTGTCAATAATTCCTGTTTTCGGCTATTGCGTGAACCAAGATATGCATGCCTCCAACCATCTTTTTCACTTAAAACAAGAAAACCGGTATGGTTGTTAATCCATTCCAATCCAATGTTTTTGCGGTAACTGGCAACTACCCATGCCGGATCAGAATCTTCAAAAATACAAGATACCATTCCGTTTTCAACATTGGCCAAAAGAAACTCCCTTTTATCGCGGAAGCGGCTTAACTTTTCTACCAGCAATTCATTGGAATTCCCTGCCCAGCTTACTTGCCCAAGGTAGTATCCTTCTTTTGGAATTGTAATAGAAGGCCACCGCACCTCATTTCCTTCGGCATCTACTACACCAACACGTAACTTCGTAATGGCTTCGCCTACCCTTGCAAACCTGGTTTCCCTTACTCCCGGATAAGATGGATCGCCAGGGACAAGTGCTGTCCTGAGCCTGACATCAGAAGCATCCGACTGTACAAATGCAACTTTACTGCCATCGGGGCTCCAAATGGCCCTGTTATTGGAAATGGCACCTTCCTTTGCATCGTTGGTTAGTTGAATTTTTTTCTCACTTTGTATGCTGTACACAAACAGGTTTCCCTCTTCCGAAAAAAGGATATTTTGCCCGTCGGGGGAAATGCTGTTGTTCCATCCGACAAGCACTTTTTTAAGATTACCTGTTTTTAGTTCCAACATCCAATGTTCTATTTCGTTTTTCCTACCATTCTGACTACTAACCTCCAACAGAATTTTTTTAGCATCGGGCGAGAAGGTGTAACCTTCTATCTCCAATGACTCCGAAGCTACCTGCGAAACTAAACTGTCAACATTTACTAATTCCGTGCGCTTACCACTGCTCACATCATAACTTACCAACTTCTGGCCCGCTTTATTCAATTCACTTTCCAAAATTAAGTATGCCGAACTTTCGGGATGCCATTGTGCCCGAAATCTTTTTGGTGCAAATTCGTTTTTTTCGTAAATGGCATGTAAGCTTTCTTTTGCGTCTTCGGGTACATCCATTGCTCTGTCCTTTTCATGCGAATAGGTCAAGCCTGATAACAAACTCAATACAACCAGGAGTATTGTTATTTTCGATTTTAGATTTGTAATAACTCTTTCCATATGATTATAAGTTAACGATAAAATTTATACTTTCTCTTTCAAGGCTGTATTGCAATATCTACCGTTTCATTTTTATTAAGAAACAAAAAAACGATTAGGTCATCTCCTTCCAATTCATGTTTGATCCCGGTCCGGGCATCTTTTGCAGGCTTTCCATTTACGAGAACTGTTGCACCTTTGGCATTCCAGTTTTTAATTACAAATGCCGGATTGTAAATTGGATTTTCTACAGTTCCTGCAATACTCAATTCAAGTTTCTTTGATTTTGAAGCCTTATTTTCCAACTGGTAACACCTTTCACTTCTGTCGAAACCATTTGATATGAAATCGTTTCCTTTTACATTTAATTCAGGTGCATACGCCCACGAACGGCCTAATTGTATTACTTCCTTCACCTCCATATCGTTTATTCCATACAATCCATTCCAATAGTTACGATCACCATTTTGGTGAATTACAGGATCGGAAATTGGGAAGCTACCACAATGCGATGGGCGGTCGGATGTGGTACTGGTACGTCCATCGCACCTTGCCTGGCCAACCGGAAAATGGTTGCAACCACCATGCTCGTTATACCTGCTAATGTTATTCTCTCTAATAAGCATTTTGTTACCCGGTTCAAAACATATAAAAGGTTTGTTTTCAGACTTGAAATTGTACTGTTGAACGGTATAAGGGTCAGGATTGTTCCAGTCAAGTTTTTTGGGATTTTCTACATACGATACAGGTCTAATTTTTCCAGAATAATCGGCTACATAGGCAAAATCTTTGTGAAGCAAATCACTTTCTACCTGACCGGGGTGTAACAATGGCAGTGACTCCTGAAACTGGCGCGGGTATTTTAATGTGCCTTTTTTCCACGACACCTTTCTGATACCAGCCGCATCGGGGTAAATGTAATGATATTCATCAACCCAGCACTCCCAACCCGTTTTAGGGTCTACCCTCCAGGTATTATTGTAAGCGCTTACCGGAGCATATCTCCAATGTACCACAACCCTTGCATCGGTATTTTCAATAATCCTTACATGAGAAAAGCGGCAATGACGGTCTTGCATGTGTTCAAAACAGCCTTCATTATCGTTATCCCCCACTCCCCAGGCTTCTACACTTTGGTCTGACATCCAGTTGTTATTCTCCGACACCCAGGATGTACCATAACGTATCCCTCTCCAGAACACCACTTTTACAGGTAATTTATCGAAACACACCACAATATCCGGATCCTGATCAACGGGCCATAAATTATCCCATCCATCGTAATACTTCAACTTGGTATAAAAAGCACCAAAACGCCCCGGGTGTTTTTCAATATCAGGTAGTTTGTGTGGTTTAATATCAGGTGTTTTTAGCTCATAGCCGGCAAAATTGCCTGCAATTTCGTTTTCAGTTTTTGCTATATCAAAAACTTTAATTTCATCAACAATACCGTTCAAGCCAAAATAGTGTGGTAATGTACCCCAGGTGCGGTGTATATCAACAGGTTTAGCAGGATTGGCTACCATACCGATTATACAATTACTACCCCTCGCGTAGCCTATTGTACCCTGTATGGGCATCTGTGCTTTCACTTCACCATTAATATAAACCGTTAAATCTCTATTGGCCCTGTAAACACCCACCACATGCATCCACTTACGCAGCGGAATGCTTAATCTTTCTGTCGTGCAGGAAATCCATTGTTCGCTTATTGCAGCCTGGAATGAAGCCTGACCATGAGGTCCTATCATTAACCGGTAGCCTTTTACTTCATTGTTCTCAGTGCTTAAAACAGGGCACCAGTTCCAGGGGTAATTCCCAAGCGATACCCAGGCTTCAACCGTAATTTCTTTGTCAGGAACCGGAATACTTCTGCTGTTGTGTTTTAAACAGGCAGTAAACCCGTCAAGGCGTAAACCGTTGCCGCTAATACCAGGAGCTGAATTAAAATTACCTTCAAGCGTATCAGCAATACCACTTTGTTGTTCTACGGTTGTTCGATTATTAATTTCATTAAAACTCCAGGAAAGTATTGGTTTCTGGGCTTTTACCTGACTACAAAGGATCAACACGAGAAAAGATGCGACTGTTAGTGTTTTAAATCTGTTTTTTTTGTTCATGGTTTTTGGTTTCAGGTTTGACTATTTTATTTAAAATATTTTTTTCATTACTGTCCGAATAAAATTTGTTAACCCATCACGTGGAATAATTTACTTCGTTTTTACCCTGTTTTACAATACTTTATCTCCCACAGGGAATTTCCGCGTAGCGGGTCAAGTATTGTAAAAATGTTGGCTCCTTGTCAAGCTATACTTCGTAGAGCTTAGGTTAACAAAGAAGCATAGCGGTTTCATTCTATTTTACCCGGTCAGTAGTCTTTTTTTTCTGAATCAAAACACTGTTACTTTGCTATCCCTTTTAATTTTCTTTTAAGAATTACAGAAGCGTCAGTTATTGCCAAACCTCCCCTGCCAGTACATTTTACACAAGTTGGCATTGTTTTACTAACCCTTGATATTGTTTGAATAACCTGTTCGAGAGGAATGACAGGGTCGAAACCGGAAATGGCCATAATTGCAGAAGAATATGCATTTACAGCAGCACTGATATTTTTGCCCAGGCAAGGTACTTCAACCCGGTCGGCTACAGGATCGCAAACCAACCCAATCATGTTTTGAATAGCCATCGAAGCAGCCCCGATAGCTTGTTTTACCGTACCTCCCATTATTTGTACAATTCCGGCAGCAGCCATCCCGGAGGAGGCGCCACACTCAACCTGGCAACCATGTTCTTCGGCTGAAAAACCAGGCCCCTGTGCAAAATAAGCACCAACTATACCTGCTGCAAAATATGCTTTTATCAATTCTTTTTTTGATGAACCTAAATTTTCCGAAACCGCAAGCAATGTCCCTCCAACAGTACCACAAGAACCCGCAGTTGGTACTGCTACAACCACTTCCATGGCACTTTTAGATTCCATAATTGCCGAAACATTTGCAACTATCCGGTTAACAACAGAATCCTTTATTTTGCCTTCTTTCTCGGCTTTGGCAATCAAGTGCGATTGCTGCTGCAGAATCCTGTCTTCGTAGTGAGTTCCCTTTAAGCCTGTATCAATACTTTTATGAATAATTTGAATAATTTCTTTCATTTTCAGTTTTAAATCCTGCTCAGGCATTCCACTGATACATTTTTCGTAAACCAAACCGAGTCCTCCCAAATCGGCACCTGTTTCAGTGGCATATTTTACAAGTGACGGTATGGAAGTAAAGGGCATTTCACTTTCCCTGCCAGAAATTACAGGCATTACTGGATTGACAACAGCAAAATCTTGCATTAACCTATTTTCTTTTAACCGGGCTATAAATTCAGAAGAAAATGGCAGTGAAGATTTAAATTCATACATGCTAAAATCCTCGTTTTGCTGAAACAGAAATTTAACCTCACGCGGAATATTGTTTTTTAGTTGTTCGGAAATATCAGTTTCCTTTTGGGTGAAAGCGATAATTTCATACAAATCGCCATTCATTTTTACACCAAAGCCATTAACCGACCTGATTTCGAAAGAACCACCCCCCAGGGATACTGCTACTATTTGCACTTTCTTTTTTGAACGGCCCCAAAGGGTAAGACGAACGGTATTTGCATGGTTGGTAGGGAAAGAACTTACTTTATATTCAATTAACACATTTTTTTCACGTGCATAGCCCTCGGCGTCCTTCATCCTTTCATCGGTGATATCGAGTTCCAGCAAACCTCCATCAATTCCCATAGTTGTTCCCTGTTCACGATAGTTGGGTGCCCATGCCCCATCCTTGTCAAACTCAATTAAAGCTTTCACCAAAGGTTCATTTAAAACCTGAACAGCAATTCTTGCAATCCTCCATGATGCAGCTGTATGTGAACTGGAAGGCCCCCTCATAACCGGGCCAATAACATCATTAAAAATACCAGGTAGTTTTTTCATAACTGTTTAAATTTAAAAGTATGAGACACAAAATCCCAGCTTACTATTCGACACTATTTTAACGTGAGTTTTGGGTTGATCTTAGTAACTGTTAGGAATTTATCCCTGTCTGCCGAACAGGCAGGAAATACGCTATAATAATTCTAAAAAACAATTTCCTAACAGTTACTTAACATTTTGCAAAATAATCATTGCCCCAAGGTATCCCTTAGCGGACTTTCCGATAAAAACTTTGTGCACTTTGCGGTTAAATAATCCGATGAAAACCAATGAAATAAATAAACCGCAAAGGATCATAAGGATCCGCAAGAGCGCGAACAAAGATCAACACAAACAAATACCACAGACCATTGAAAAACAAGTTATTGAATCCAAAACTCACGTTATATTTAAGAGACTGTTTTGAATTTATTCATTTATCCTATTATTCGTCTTTTTAACGCAATATTGTTCAGCAGGATACCCCACCCGGAAATCCAAAATTTCTTCCTTTTAATCAAAAAGACGTATTTCTTGTCCAAAACATTTTTCTATAGAATTATTATAAATATCGGTAGCTATGGCATAATCCTGGATTGCCACACCCACACTTTTAAAAACGGTAATGTCTTTTTCGGATTCTCTTCCCGATAAATTACCAAGACAAAAATCACCAATTTCGCCCAAAACATGATCTTGATTTATCAAACCTGTCTCTAATGGCTTTATCAAATCCCCACTCTCTTTAAGGCAAGGCCCGGCATGGTCAAGATACACCTTTGCATCCTTTACTATAAATGGATCAAGCTCCTGCATTTTCGACTGAAAAGAACCAACTGCATTGATATGAACGCCTTCCCTTATCTCTTCCCTGGAAAAAAGCGGGGATTTAGTATCAGTTGCGGTACAGATAATATCTACTTCTTTTAATCGGGAAGTATCTTTGCAATGTACTATTTCCATTTGCATCTTAGTTGTCATTTCTGAAATAAACTGCTCAGCCGATTTCTTATTTATATCGAAAACTAAAACTTTTTTAATGCTTCTTTCGCAAGCCACAGCTTCCAACTGTGTCCTACCCTGTGTGCCGCATCCAAATAATGCCAATGTTTCCGCATCTTCTCTTGCAAAAAAGCGTGTTGCCAATCCGCTTGCCGCACCGGTCCGCAATGCAGTAAGATATTCCCCATCCATAATCGACATTATTTCCCCGGTAACTGAATCAATCAGCAAAACAATTCCCTGTATGGTTGGAATTCCCGGGATAAAGTTGTTTTCCTTTTGCGTAAGGAATTTTACTGAAACCCGCTTTTCTTTCGCTACAAATGCCGGCTTAAAAAGCATTAGCATTTCTTTCGTGGGAAGTTTGGAGACAAATCGTAAAGGGACAAAACTATCGCCCGAAGAAAGAGATGAAAATGCCCAGTGCATAGCATCAATGGCTTGCTTCATTGAATAATACTGTTTTATCTCCCCAGCTTTAATTATTCGAATTGGTTTCCTGGTGTTCATATTTCAGCCTTTATTTTCCTCCTGCGGGAAGATGGTTTTTAAAATAGTTTAACATCGTCATCCGCAGGTGCATCGTGGTATTTTCCCGCTCATTAATACTATGCGACCGCATGGGATAATCAATCATTGTAAAGTATTTATGCTGTTTTACCAATTCGTTTACCAACATTTGGCAACTCTGATAATGGCAATTATCATCCGCCGAGCCAAACATCAACATTAAGTTTCCTTCCAGGTTTTTGGCATGGGTTATCGGGCTGCCATCCCGATAACCTTCCGGGTTGTTCCACGGCAAGTTCATATAACGTTCCTGGTAAATATTATCGTACAACTTCTGATCGCTTATAAAAGCAATGGCTATTCCTGTTTTGTAAATTTCAGGATACCTGAACATACAGTTTAAGGTGTTTGAGCCACCGCCGCTCCATCCCCATATGCCGATTCGTTCCGGGTCAATAAAATCCCATTCCATTATTTTTCGGGCACATGCCGCCTGGTCCTGTGGAGCTATTATCCCGATTTTTTCATAAACACTTTTTCGCCATTCGCGGCCACGAGGTGTTTTTGTACCACGGTTATCTATGCTCATAACAATATACCCTTCTTGTGCCAACAATTGATCCCATAAGTTACTATTCCAGGTATCCTGAACAGTTGAGCCCGCAGGTTCGCCATAAATGTAAAACACCAAAGGATATTTTTTCTGAGGATCAAAATCAAGTGGTTTAATCATCCACGCATCAAATTCAATCCCATTATCCCCGGTAATTTTCAGGAATTCCTTTTCGGGTATAGTATATTGTTTTAACTTTTCCCTTAACTCATTATTATCTTCCAAAACCCTTAGCACTTTATGGTTTGGGAGCGACACGACTTCATACCTTCGGGGGGTTCTATGGTTTGAGAAAGTGTGGATGGCATATTTGCAATCGTGCGATATATTATAGGAATGCTGCCCGGGTTCATCATCAGGAGAAAGTCGTTCCGGCCCTCCTTTACCGTTTAAGCGACTCCTGTACAAATAACGTTGAGTTGCATTATCGGGAGATGCAATGTAATAAACCCAGCCTCTTTCCTGATCAACATTCAGTAATTTAATTACTTCGAAATTGCCTGATGTGATTGGATTTATTTTTCCATCCTCGTATGAAACCCTGTTGAGATGCAACCAACCTGTGTTATCGCTCAACCACGTAAATTCTTTCCCGCTATTAAGCCAGGTCATATCGTCATAAACATCGAGCCAGGTTTCTACTTTTTCGGTATAAACCACCCTTGAAGCCCCTGTTTTCACATCTGAGAAGAACACTTTATTCGTGTTTTGTAAACGGTTTAATTGCTGGATTATCAATTCGTCGGATGAGTTGGCCCACTCCATTCGTGCCAGGTAATGATTTCGAGGATCGCCGGGGATATCCATCCAGGTAATATTTTTATCATTTAAAGTAACGGAACCAATTTTTGCAGAAGAATTGTCGGTACCCACTTTAGGGTATGGCAATGGAATAATTTTAGGATAGATTGAATCGATGTAATTGATAAGGTAAAAAGTACCTGTCCCCTCGGTATCTAATTGCCAGAAAGAAATTTTTTCACTGTCGGGGCTCCACCTGAAGCCATCGCGACAGCTCAACTCTTCTTCGTAGACCCAATCAAATGTTCCGTTTATAATATTGTCCCCGCCATCGTCAGTCAACTGCTCTATTTCACCTGTTGCCAGGATTTGCACAAAAATATTTTGTTTATAAACAAAGCCCACCTTCTTTGCATCTGGCGAGAATTTGGCAAACATTAAACGGGCAGGTTCCATAGAACTACCAATCTGTACTAATTTCCTGCTATTTAAATCAAGTACCCAATAATCACCACGGGTGTGATAGCGCCATACTTTTCGGGTGTTGGTAAAAATCAATAATTTGTTATTATCTTCCGACCAGCTGTAATCATAAATTAACAGTGGTTTTTCCTTACCTTCAGGAACAAGATTGCCTGCTGAAACCAAAACCTTTCTTTGTCCCGTTTCCGCGTCATACGCTATAATATCCTTCCCTCCTGTTTCAGGATTAGTTTCCAATGCCGAATAGGCTTTGTTATTTTTCATCCAGCGAACAGCATTGATTCCCTTTTGGCTGAATGTATTTTTTTCGTACAAGTCTTCAAGCGTAATTTTTAATAGTTCTGATCGTTGAGCCAGAGAACCATTAAACACGCCTGGAACAAGTAAAATTACGAAGGTGATAAAAAATATTTTTCTCATTATAATGATATTTATTTCTGTATATTTTTTCCTGCCAATCCTTCATCCCTCATTTCTCTCCATAAAATTATCATCTCTTTTTTTAACGAATCGACAATTTCGGATTGTTTTTTAAATATATCGTTACTTTGTGAAGGATCAAGTATTATGTCGTATAATTCAAATTTATCCGGGTCGTAATTGGCCATCCAGTATTGTAATCCCATTGAACCGGGTTTCCGGGGTAACCAACCAATTAAAGTATAGTTCCCATTACGCATCGACATTTGAGGCATCCTAAAATAGGTATCACCATAATTGGGATAAAACCAAATAACAGGATTATCACGCTTTACTTTTTTATTGAGGAATGCTTCAAATGCATTGATTCCATCAATTACTTTACCTGAAGGAACATCAACATCTGCTATGCTGCAAAGTGTAGGTAAAATATCAGTACCATTAAAAAGTATATCACTTTTGGTGTTGCCAGGAATAAATCCGGGAAAACTTACAATTCCGGGCACCCTGTGTCCTCCTTCATAAGGAAATCTTTTCATCCCCCTGAAATTACCGGGTGTTCCGAAACATTTATCGCGAATAGGGTCATCCCATTGACCCAACGATTCTTCTATTGTTACAGGGGTTTCCGGGCCGTTATCGCTGGTAAAAATCACCAGGGTATTTTCTTTTAACCCCAGACCCCCGAGAGTATTCATTAGCCGACCAAAGGCGTTATCCAATTGGCTAACTGTGCCGTAATATTCCTTTTTATTCGATGAAATATCTTTTCGAGGACGTGTGACTTGTCCATATTTAATGCCCTTTTCCAGTTCGTTCACTTTAGCATTGTCATATATCTTACTGTATTTTTCCGGTGGCGATATGGGAGTGTGTGGCTCGTGAGAACTTACAAACATAAAAAAAGGTTTACTTTTATTTCGTTTGTTTTTTAACCAGTCGCAAGCTTTATCAACAATAACATCACAATACCAGCCATCAACTTCCCCAACGGGATTTCCGTTCAAAATAAACTTTTTTGCATTTTTAGGGCCATCAAATGCATTTACCGTTGTACCCATCCAATAATCAAACCCCTGATCTCCGGGGCCTGGTTGGTTAACCTTGTTCTTTTCAAGGGTTGAAAGATGCCACTTGCCCCAAAAACTGGTTTCATATCCTTTTTCACGAAGGAGTTCAGCAATTGTAATCTCTTCATTTTTAAGATAGGTATCTCTTCCATGAATATAAAAAAATCCGCTGCGATATGGATTTCTACCCGTTAATAATGCTGAACGGGAAGGAGAACAAACAGTTCCACCCGAATGACAATCGGTCAATATTACACCACTTTCAGCAAACTTATCGATATTGGGTGTTTTAATAATCGGATTTCCATAGCAGCCAAGATCACCATATCCCAAATCGTCAGCAAGAAATATGATTATATTGGGTAAAGTCTTTTCTTTTTTGCAAGCTCCTGAAAGAATAAAAAAAGCAAAAATTATTATTGCTAAACTGTTTTTCATTTAAATACGATCAAACTTATATAAACCGCCTGGTATTCGTTTGCAGTTAACCTTACAGGAATTACCTGGTCAGGTGTGGAAGAATTGGTATTTTTAACATATGATTGAAAAAAGAAACAGATAGGGTCTATTGACGCACCTGTTTCTTTTCCATAAGCACTTATCGTTTTTATTTTACACCAGTTCTTTTATCCCACCACATTTGCGTACCATAAAAGATATCTTCCTCTACTACATTGAATGGGAAGTTGGTATTTAATGATTTCTCTTCATCAGCATATGCCATTCTAAAAGGAGGCCTGTTATGTGATGCTGCATAATCCTCAGCCACACCGGTTAACAAAGGTACATCAGTTCTTCTCGCTTCCGACCATCCTTCAACACTCTGTTTAAATAAACATATCCATTTTTGCAATGCAATTTTCTCCAGGTTTGATGTTGTTCCCCCATCCCAGGCTACTTCAGGTTCGGCAAGAAATGTTGCAATATCACCTGCAGTAATCTGACCACTTTCCTCACAAGATTTTGTAATACCCATTTCATATGCTGCCTGGGCATCACCAGTAGCCAGGTTCCTTTCATAAGCTTCGGCCAAACAGAAATATACTTCAGCACAATTCATATAAGGTACAAAACCTTTAGGATCGTTCATCCACCAGTCAGCAATATGTGATTTATATGGATTTGTATTAAGTGTATCTGACCGATCGTTGGGACCAAACCTGTGTCCACTGTATTCACCAAAATCATTTTTATCAGCATATACAGGTAAACGAGGATCGTTATTATTTAATAAAGCATCGATAAGTGGTTGTTGCATTCTCCATCTCGAATGTTTTTCGGCGCCTGGTGCTGTTCCCATTGATTCGTACCAAATTTCTTCATCAGGGGCAATTCCCGGGAAATGCCAGTAAGCATTGTCACTGTTATCGGTCATTATAGGGTATTGGGCTGAACTACCAAGTACATCTTGTATAACTGTTTTCGCGGCAGCTTCATCAGCTGAGGACATCCGGATAGCAATCCTTAAACGCAAGGAGTTACAAAACTTCTTCCACATTAATACATCTCCATTAAGTAAAAAGTCACCTTCGCCAATATCTTTTCCATTAACATCAAACATATCAGCGGCAGTTTTTAATTCTGCCAAAAGGGTTTTATAAATCGTTTCCTGCGAATCATATTTAGGATACAACATACCGTCCTCAAGCTGAAAAGCTTCAGAATAAGGCACGTCTCCCCACATATCGGTAGTTTTATGCGCATTATACACTCTAAAGGTTAAAGCAGCAGCATACAAGTTATCATTTTCTTCGGTTTCTGCAATTTTCATTGCATCGTTGGCATCAATCATAGCATTGTACATACTTCTCCACATGCTATTATTGATATCAACCCTGTACTCATAGTCAGGTGCGCTGATAAAACCAGAATAAGCACCTGTATAATAACAGTTTAGCCTTGTTCCAAAAAGGGTATACATAGAAGTCAACATGGATGATCCAAGGACATTGCTTCCCGGCACCTTTGTTGCCGCATTGGGATTCGTGTTCATCTCCTCAAAATCATCGGTACAAGCACCAACAATCAATAACACGGCAGCCAGTATTATTACTTTTGCTTTTATAATATTTTTCATAATTCTAATCTTTAAAACAATTATTAAAAGTTAACTTTTAGCTTTACTCCATAACTTCTGGTGGTTGGAATCTGGAAATTCTCAAAACCGACACCACCTTCACCACCTCCAAGACCAACTTCAGGATCAATACCCAGGTCCTTTGTTGTTTTGTCTTGATAAAGGATTGCCAGGTTTCTTCCAACCAAGGATAGATTAAGCTTATGAATCCATTTAATTTTCTGAACATCAAAATCATAACCGAGTACGACCTCTCTTAGTTTAATGTAGCTTCCGTCAAGTATTGAATATTCGTGATTGTTCCACATCCATGATCCCCCAAAGTAATCCTGGGCAGAAACCCGAATATCATTTGGTGTACCATCTTCAAAAACACCATCAACAATTAATCCTTCCTCGCGTACATTGTTTGCAGTTGTTACAGCATACGAACCCGTTGGGTACGAGTGCCATGCAGTGGTACTAAAAATATCGCCACCAATTCTTGCATCAATCAGGAAGTTTAAATTAAATCCTTTGTATCTGAACATATTTGTAATACCACCTGTCCAATCCGGTGTAACTGTTCCCAATTTTTCCCCTACACTGGTTGTTTTTGGTATCCCTCGTGAATCTACAACCACTTTCCCGGCATCGTTCCTAACAAAAGGGAGCCCCCAGATAACACCCCATTCTTCACCGGGGATACCCAGCGATTTAGCACCACCAAATCCGCTTGAAATTACATAAGATTCCAGGTCTCCATAAAGCGTGTTAACAGTACTATTATTAGTAGCCCAGTTAACTGACGCGTTCCATCTCAATCCTGATGGATTATCCAGAATGCTACCTGATATCATAAGTTCAACACCTTTGTTTTCAATCTCACCGGCATTTAACCTCATAGCACCGTAACCTGTTGTACGTGAAGTAGCTACCGAAAGAATTTGATTAACCGTTGTTTGTTTATAGTAAGTTACATCTACCGCAATTTTATCTTTCCAAACTCTCAGGTCTGCTCCAATTTCGAAAGACGAAGTTTCCTCGGGTTGTAAATCTACAGGAGGAAGTGTCCTTGTTGGACTAAAAGTTGATATTGAATTATAGGTGCCAGCACCATATGTCCTGGCCAACTGATAAGCACCCGTATCGCCACCCACTTTTGCTACACTTGCTCTCACCTTAGCATATGATAAAATGTTTGATTCAATTTCGAAAGCATCTGTAATACTAAAACCTAAACTTACAGAAGGGTAAAAGAATGACCAATTATCAGCCGGTAAAGTTGAACTCCAGTCATTACGACCGGTTATTCCTAAAAACAAATAATTCTTATAGGATCCGTTCACAGCAAAATAAACACTGTTTGTTTCGTACTCCCTTTTATACATACTTGTTCTTGGCGTTCCTTTTGCATTGGATATCGTATAAAGATCAGGAACTGTTAAATCATTGGCCCCTAAACCCATGCTTTTGTATTGGTCGTTTCTGTAGTTACCACCAACCAAACCATCAACACGAATATCACCAAATGTTTTATCGAAATTAAGTGTAGCATCAAAATTCGACTCTTTAGTAAAAATAGATGTATCGTCAAATTGGCCACCTTTACCTTGTCGCAGGTTCCTACGTGTACCTGACTGGGTGATATCACTTCTGTACTCATTGTAAAAGTCAACACCGTATCGCCCATTTACAAACAACCAGTCTGTTATATTGAAAGTTACACTAAAGTTTCCGAAGAATCTATCCCTGGTAAAACTAGTTGTATTTCTTTGCGTATAAAAAGGATTGTCATTTTGCGGGAACATGTAGTCTTCATTTCCCTTTTCATAAAATAAATCTTTTACGGTTTGTGTTGGAAAATCGCGTTGAAGCCAGCCAAAAATATCTGCCCAGCTATAACCATTATTGGGAATATTATCGCTTTCCTTTCTAAGGTATGTAAAATTACCAACAGCGGTAACCCATTTAGAAGGTTTTACAGAAAAGTTTCCTGCAATAGTATTCTGTTTCTGGTCTGTATTATCAATAATACCAGTACTATTTCTGTTTGTAAATGTCAACCTGCCTGAAGCTTTCTCACTACTGGACGAAATGGCAACACTGTTTTCAATATTTACGCCCGGGTCAAACCACTCTTTCACATTATCAGGACGTGAAACCCACGGGCTATCTGGCCCTGTTGACCACTGATCTAAACGGAGTCCGGCATCTAATCTTGGACCCCAGTTAATAGGCTGCCAATCATTTATTCCACCGCCTTCTCCATCGACATAGTTGTATGAGAATTGCCTGGCATATTCATTATAAGACAAAGAAGTTCCATTTTCGGCATTGTATTTCTTGTGAATATATTCACTTCCATCCCAACCGCCACCATACTCATTCTGTAGGTTTGGGAAATATGACGGCTGATCGATTACAACAGATGATATAACATCAACGCCAATTTTGCGCTTCTCTATATTGCCTTTTTTAGTAGTAATAAGAATTACTCCATTTGTTGCACGACTACCATAAAGAGCTGATGCACTGGCTCCTTTTAGTACTGTCATCGACTCGATATTATTTGGATCAATATCAGAAGCAGTATTACCCCAATCGATACCACCACCACCTGAAAGGTTGGTTGTGCTGTTATCAATAGGGGTACCATCTACAACAAACAAAGGTTGGTTTCCGGAGAAAGAGGCATTACCCCTTATAACAATTCTTGAAGATGCCCCTATGGTACTACCGCCACTTGTTACCTGCACACCTGCAACCTTACCCGAAAGTGAGTTTACGAGGTTAGCATCATTGGCCTGGTTCAAATCCTCAGCAGAAAGGTTTTGAACGGCATATCCCAGTGTTTTCTTCTCCCTGGTAATACCAAGGGCCGTAACGACAACTTCATCTATACCCACTCGGTCAGGTTCCATAACAAAATTGTAAACGCTTGAGGAAGTAATAGGAATTTCCATCGTTTTCATACCTATAAAGGAAGCAACAAGTATTCCTTCGGCATGTGAGGCTAGAATTTCTAAAGTAAAATTACCATCCATATCAGTAATTGCACCACGAGTGGTTCCTTTCACCGAAATGGTAGCTGCTGCAATGCTTTCTCCGTTCTCCGCTGAAGTAACCCTCCCACTAACCGTTCGGGTTTGTGAGTACACACTCAGCGTTGCAATCAGGAGCAAGTAAATTAATACTAATTTTTTTTTCATAGTCTCAAAATTTTTGGTTTATAATTGGAAAAGTAATTTCATTTTTTTAATAACAAGATTTAACTAGTTCAAGCATTTCATCCCTAGTCGCTACTCGTGGATTTCCCTCATAATCAGGCAATACCATACACTGATCCGCCAATTTTTCAATTTCACTCTCCGGCACGCCTACATCGCTCAGACATTTATTTAGTTTAATGCTTTTTAGGAATTTGGTAATTTCGGCAGTCGATTGTTCCGCAGCTTCCTCATCAGTTACAGCATTTAGTTCCGGATTTAGAATTCGGGCAATTTTTGAAAACTGCAACACCGCTGCTCCGTAAGTAAATTGTGCAAAAACCGGATATACAATTGCAAGCGCCTCGCCATGAGCAACATGAGGATACATACCACCAATTGCCATACCCATGCCATGAGGAAGTGTTACCCCGGCATTAGCAATACATAAACCAGCCAATGTATCAGCCCATGCCATCTTTTCTCTTGCCTCAATGTTATTTAAATCAGATAATACCTTTGGTAAGTACGCTGCAACAAGAGTAATTGCTTCCCATGCCAACAAATCAACATATGCCCCTGTTCCCGGGTTAATTGTACTTTCAAAAGCATGGCACAAAACATCAAAGCCAGTGGTAGCTGTAATAAATTCAGGAACCGATAACATCAATTCCGGGTCGATAATACAGACCTGTGGATAAAGCACATTATTGTACAATGCTGATTTATCACGCTCCCGGGTATTTGTAATTACTGCAACCTGTGTTACCTGCGATCCGGTACCTGAAGTAGTTGAAACTGCAATAACCGGTAACAACTTTGTTTGATCGGGTTGGGGAGATTTATAAAAAAGGTAATCCCAGCAAGTACCAGGATGTGTTGCCTCCACCGAAATAGCTTTGGCCGAATCCATACTAGAGCCTCCTCCCAAGCCAATAATAACTTCTACCTCAAAACTTTTTGCCATTTCGGCACCGGCAGTAATCGTTTCAATAGTCGGATTAGGAATAACTCCATCGTAATGAAAAACTTCAATGCCTGCACCACTTAAAATAGCTTTAACCTTAGCGTATTGTTTCTCTAATGCCGGAACTGTTGCTTTAGTAGTTACCAACAAGACCTTAGATCCATACTTCAATGCAAGCTGCCCAAGTTCATTTATCCGTCCTTTACCAAAAAGAATCTCTGTTGATTGATGGTAATTAAAATGACTCATAAAATATTTTATTATTTTTTATTTAACTAATGCGTACAATGGCTGTGCCTCCATTCTTCACGATAAAAACATTTCCATTTGTTCGTCTTCTATTTTTGGTTTTATTGAAGTTGTTTAAAGTAAATCTGAAAAAATGCCCCCGGGCACTCGGGGTTGATCCCATTGGACATCAGTTAATTTTTCTTCCGTAGCTATGGCTATGCAAGAAAAATGGAGCTTCGCCACTGAAATCAATAGGTCACTCTCGAAATTCCCCATTTACTTCAAACAACTTCATTTAATATTTCAATAGATCTTTATCAATGACAGGTGTTGCTCCCCGGTTTTGACAAACATAAGCCGACACTTCTGTAGCTTTTTCATGAATCTCTTTTAATGAAACACCATTTAAAATACCGGCAACCATTATAGCTGTAAATGAATCCCCCGCACCTACTGTATCCTCAACTTTGACCATTGGTGATTTAACAAAAGAAAGCTCGCTTTTATTAAGTAGTTTACTTCCACCTGCCCCCATAGTGTAAGCAATAAATTTCAACCCAAATCTCTCCAGTAATGTCACCAACTGCTTTTCCACATTTCCTTCAAGAGAAAACATAGTTGTAATCACAGGCAATTCTTCCTCGTTCAATTTAAGGATGTTAGCATGTTTAAAGGACTCATAAATTATTTCTTCTGTGTAAAAGTTCTGCCTTAAGTTTATATCAAAAACTTTAAGACAATTGTGGGATGTAGCATGTAAGAACTTATTTATTGTTTCTCTCGACCGGGTTCTTCTTTGGGCCAAACTGCCAAAGCATACCGCATCTGTTTCCTTTGCCAAGCCGACAAGTTCATTGTTCCACCGGATAGAATCCCAGGCTACATTTTCATGAATTGTATAATCGGGATTTCCATTAGAATTCAAGATGACAGAGACACTACCTGTTGCATAAGAGTTTGTTTGCAAATAATTATCATTAATATTCAGCGAGTTAAGTGTTTGTCTAATCTCTTCGCCTGGCATATCATCACCTATGGCACTTACGACAAATGCCTCGCATCCAGCCTGGGATGCATGGAATACAAAGTTACATGGTGCGCCACCAAGCTGTTTTCCCTCTGGTAATAAATCCCAAAGTAACTCACCAATACCTGTAACTATTTTTTTCCTATCCATTTTGTAAGCTAAAGGTCGATTATTACCTTCATGGTTTTATCTTTTTGATTGTCAATATATTCGTATGCCTTCAAGTAGTCTGAAAATGGAAAACGTTTTGAAATGAGTGGTTTAGTTTGGATTTTTCCATTAGCAATCATTTTTACTGCTTCTTCATAATCCTCATGCCTATACATCATTGAACCATAGATATTTAACTCATGCTCCCCTACATAATACATATTTATCTTAGGGTTATTGGCATATACTCCAAGAATTACTACATCTCCACCTTTCTCAACATTAGCAATCAAAACATCTAAAGAAGCCTGTACCCCTGCCGCTTCGAATGCCACCTGAAAACCTTCGTCACCAAAGTATGATTTAACCCCATCTTTAAACGGAACATCGTTAACATTCAATGTAGCTTCAATACCACATTCTTTTGCTATTTCCAGTCTATAATTACTGACATCTGTAATTAATATTTTTTTAGCTCCACGAGCTTTTGCAAACTGGGCAACCAGATTACCAATTGTTCCTGCACCAGACACAACTATATTTTTCCCTTTTAAATCGGCTGATCTATTTGTCGAATGTGCCCCAACAGCAACTGGCTCAACCATAACCCCTTGTTCAAGCGAAATGGAATCCGGTAAAACAATCAATCGATCTTCGGGAACAACAAAATAATCCTGAGCCACTCCCGGGGCTTGAAATCCCTGAACTTTCAGGTTTTGACATGCATTGTAATGTCCTCTCCTGCAAGGGCCACACTCTCCACAGACCAGTTGGGGCCTTGCCGTAGCTTTCATTCCTGGTCGAACTTTGACCACTTTTTTTCCAATAGCTTCAACAATTGCTGAATATTCATGTCCCTGAACAACAGGATATGGAGTTGCCGGGTGTTCTCCGTGAAATACATGGATATCACTACCACATATCCCGATTTTTTGAATTTTAAGCAACACTTCATTGGACTTCAAGCTTGTTGGCACCGGAACATCAACGAACTCAATTTTACCTGGTGAAGGCATAATCGCTTGTCTCATTTTTTCAATTTTTCTTTTTTTTAGAGCTACCCCGGATAGACTTGAAACTATCCGGATCGCTCTAACAAGCTGTCTAACTACTAGTATTAAAATCTATGAAAAAACTATATATAAGATTATTAAAGTCAACAGTAAGATACCTGCATAAATACGAACATCACCAAAACCTGTAATCTTTCCTTTAATTACAGCGAGTGGATTATCCCAGGTATAATTATCCGTAATTTCTGCTGGTGGTTTTTGTGTTAAGTAACTAACTGTAAAATAGATCACGACACAAATCACAAAGAGCCACCAGGCTTGCATCATAAATGGCATTTGCCATCCTTTGGTCAGAAACATGTAACCACTTATTGGTTCAAAATCAATACAAAAAGTAGTTACCCCAAGTATTAATCCTGCTATGAGGGTTATAAAAGCTGCCTGTTTAGTTCCTCTTTTTGAAAAAACCCCAAATAAGAAAACAACAGCCACAGGAGGTGCTATTGCAGCAGCAATTTTATTAATTGCTTCAAATATGCTCGAAAACTTATCACCTTGTGTGGACCAGGCCATTGCAAGAAGCATCACCGCAACAGCTGCATAACGTCCAATATGAATTTGCCTTCTGTCTGAAACCCCAGGCTTCAGCCTCTTAACAATATCTATTGCAATCAATGTTGCCGAACTGTTAAGCGCTGCAGCAATTGTGCTCATTAATGCTGCAAGCAGGGTTGCGGCCATTAGTCCTTTAAGACCAACCGGCAATAATTTATTTATCATTACAGGCAAGGCCATATTTGCATTTGTACCAATTGTATCTTTAAACAACACATAGGCAATAACACCTGGAAATACTAAAATAAATACAGGTAATATTTTCAGGAACCCTGCGAATATTGATCCCAATTGGGCATCTTTTTTCGTTTTTGCCCCCAACACCCGTTGAACAATAGTTTGGTCCGAACACCAATACCAAAGCCCTAAAACAGGGTAACCCAATAAACAAGCATACCATGTAAGACCTACATCTCCTCCTGAAGCCTTTAGGCTCTCTTTGGATTGAAGAATGTCCAACTGACCAGGCTTTATATTTTCTTTTAGTTCTGTTAATGAATTGATGCCAAAATCGGATAACGCATAAAGGGCAAAGCCTGTTAACGTTATTGCACCCAGGATAAGAATAACAGATTGTACAGTTTCAGTAACCACAACTGCCTTCAGACCTCCTAATACAGTATAAATTGTTGTTACAATCGAAATCACAACAATAGAGGTTAAGACATTGATCCCAAAGAATGTCTCAAAAACAACTGCACCAGCATAAAGACTCATTCCAATATGTACAAATAAAGCACCTATAATTGCAATAAATGCCAGCACAGTTCGTGATCGTGAATCATAACGTTTTTCTAAAAATTCGGGTAACGTTGAAATCTTACTTTTAAAGTAAAAAGGGGCGAATATTAAACCAAGCATAATAAGGGTAACTGAGGCTAACCATTCAAAATTTCCCCAAACAAACCCTTCATTATAGCCTGA
>JANQII010000284.1 GCA_028282195.1 Prolixibacteraceae bacterium | reverse complement strand
CTATTTAAGGAAAATTCAACGCAGGATAACCGAAACCAGCCTGCCGGCTGGCAGGTAAGACGCATAATAAAATAAAAGGATAATTTCCTAACAGTTACTTATAAGACGTTACGGATTCTAATTTTTAATTGGTCAATTACAATGAATTTGCTTTTTGTGTTTTCATCATCCGGTCTTTTTATGGCTTTGAGTAACAATTCGGCTTTTTCCGTATTATCACCATCAGGGAACCTAAGAAGGATAATACCACAATTTGGTCTTTTCAACCTAAAAGTCAACTCTCCGAAATCCTTGTCAGAAGTTATTAAAAGCATATTTTTCTTAAAGGCGTACTCTATTACTTCCAAATCTGTAGCACCTTTCATAATCTCCCTGACCGCGAGAATATTTATTTTGTTGTCCCTTAGGAAATTTATTATAGGATATTCTAAATTTTCATCCGCAAAATATTTCATCACGAAGCCACTGGTATACTTATTTCGTTTTTTATCAGGGAAGAAGCATAAGCCAGGCAGGCGTATAAATCATCCTCTTTTAAATCGGGGTAGCTTTGGATTATTTCCTGAAATTTTTGACCATTTGACATTTTTTCAAGTAATACATCAACCGGTATCCGTGTACCCTTTATTACAGGTTTGCCATATAAAATATTTGGATTGGCCTCAATATGGTTCGTCCAGTTTTTCATTTATAAACCCTTTTGATTTAGTAATAAAAATACAAAAAAATACCTGTACTTTTTTTAAATCGTCCTTAAAAGAAATCGGCATCCGCAAAGTTAACGGTGCCAAGATTTCCGAAATATTCGCAATGCTGAACAAAGATTTTATAAAATGTGCGATTGAAGTACACCAACATCTTGGCAATGGTTTTCAGGAAGTAATTTACCAGCGGGCTTTGGCAATCGAATTTGCAAACCAGTTCCTTGGTTTTAAACGTGAATTTGAGATGCCCCTTTTTTATAAATGAGGGCAGATTGGGTCCAGGCAATTAATTATTTGGAAGCATACAAAATGGAAGTTGGGCTACTTATAAATTTTGGCAGCAAAAGCCTGGAATTTAAACGTGTAATAAATAAAAATCAGAGTCCTCATGAAATCAAATAAATCAAAGTTCGGGATTATTAGCGGGCAAAGCTGGAGGGCAGCTACGCGTAATCCAGTTGAGGCATTGAGGTATGAGTAAAGCTGAGATTCTGGAGACTTGTCAATAAGTACTAAAAAATAAATTATGATGGAATTAAATATTAATAACTGGAAACTTGCATTTAGAAACCTAATAAAACAAAAGAGAACTACAATATTGAATATCTTAGGTCTTGCTTGTGGTTTTACTACTGTGCTGTTTCTGTCAACCTATGTTTATCGTGAGTTAACTTATGATGCATTTCATAAAAATGTTGGCAGAATTTTTAAACCGGAGTTTGAAATTGTTGAATCAAAGGCAGATATTGATTTAGCATCAAATCTCTCTTTAAAAGAGATTGAACTTTTTCGTAATAATGTTCCCGGTATTGAAACAATTACATTTCTAAATTACAGCAGATGGGACTGGGATAACGGAGCATGGATTGAATACAAGGGGAACAGGTTTAATATTGAACGTTTAGCTTTTTCAGATAAATACTTCGATGAAATTTTCTCTTTCGAAACCCATGCAGGCAATCTTTCAAATTCATTAGATGAACCTGGCAAGCTGGTTCTGACTAAAAATATTGCTGACAAAATATTTGGGATTGAAAATCCAATTGGGCAAGAAGTTTTATTAAACGATAAGCCAACTATTATTGGGGCAATTCTGGAGAATGTTCCTTCCAGCTCATCAATTCAGATCAATGGATTGGTGAGTTACAAATCAGCCAGGTATTTTTTCGGGAATGATATTACCGATTGGAGTAATATTCCATTCATCAAAATAGAAAATAATGCTGCTTCGGCTCAGGTAAGCGGGATCATGTCAAAGGCGCTTCTGGCTTCTCTCCCAAAAGAAGAAATTGAAAAGATTAACCCCGTATTTAGTACAAAGCTTATTCCTATTCGTGAGCTGTACTTCCATAAAGCCAAAGCTTATGATCCTACAAAACATGGAAGTAAGAGAACTACTTATATTCTCCTCGGAATAGGAATTATTATTCTATTTCTTGCAATTATTAACTACAATAATCTTTTGCTGGTAACTTCATTGAAGTGGAAGAAGGATGTTGGTATTCAGCAAATACTTGGTGCAAGCAGAAATTCAGTGCAGAAGCAACTTTTTATGAAAGGGTGTATTATTTCTGTTGTTGCATTTTGTTTGGCAATACTAATTATTTCCATAAGCTTGCCTGGGTTCAATCAGTTGATTAACTATCCATTGCAGATTTCTGATTTTACCAATTCTACATCCGCAATTATTGCCTTTGGATTATTATTTTTTACAGTTCTTTTTTCAGGATTAATTCCATCGGTTTTAAGCGGACGTCCTATTCTCGTTGCACAAATAAAAGGTTTACAAGCTAACCAGAAAAATTATGATGGTGTATGGAAGACGATGGTTACATTCCAGTTATTTATTTCCATTGCGCTGATAATTTCATCTTTGGTTATTACAAAACAAATAAATTATAGCCTTGGAAAAGATCTTGGTTTAAATGTAAAAAATATAGTAACCATACCAACCTCAAAATTAGGAGATAAAAAAAATGCATACATAAATACCGTGACTGATCATGTTCAGACTATATCAAGTTGTCGTTCTACATCCTATATCAATACCTTTAATATTTGGGGCGGAAAATTGAAAGAGCCGGGAATCAATGAAAAAAGTGTTGATTATAATAACATCCGGGTCAATGATCTTTTTCTTCAAACATTGGGACTCGAATTAGTGGCAGGAAGAGATTTCAGAAAAGACAACTTAGCTGATGAGCGCACGATGATTGTAAATGAAACTTTTGTAAAAAATTATGATGTTACAAATCCGCTAGAAGCGACCATTAGGGGATTTCCAATAATTGGTGTTGTGAAGGACTTCAATTTCAATTCTTTACACCATCCTATTGAGCCCGTAGTATTGTGGAATACGCCTAAAAATGTTGGATTGTCATCCATGCATTTTTCAGCGCATACAAAAGCAGATGTTAAAGCCTATATGGATTTTCTGAGAGCAAAATGGGAAAAACTTAGTTCTGGGAAACCATTCGAATACGAGTTTATTGATGATCGCTTAAGAACTATGTACCAGAAAGACATAGTACTGGCAAAATCGATAATAAGCTTTTCAGCATTTGCAATTTTTATTGCCTGTCTGGGAATTTTTGGACTGTTATCTTACATCATGGAAATGAAAATTAAAGAAATAGGAATACGTAAAGTAAATGGTGCTAAAGTTTTTGAAATATTAAAGTTGGTAAACTATGATTTGGTAAAATGGATAACCTGTGCTTTTATAATCGCCTGCCCAATTGCCTACTATGCCATGAATAAATGGCTCGAAAACTTCGCCTACAAAACCACATTAAGTTGGTGGATTTTTGCATTGGCAGGGGTACTGGCTTTAGGAATTGCATTACTGACGGTTAGCTGGCAAAGTTGGCGGGCGGCTACTCGAAACCCGGTTGGGGCTTTAAGGTATGAGTAGTGAGGGTTTCACTCCAAGTGAAACCCTCACTAAAAGCAGCACAAAATGTGATGAGTGTTGGGATAGAGGTATTGAGGTATGAATAGTAGTCTTGAACCATGATTTAGAATGATGATTTTGGGTGCTATAATTTTAATATAAAATACGATGAGTATAAGTGATAAGTATAAATATTCTGAATTGACATCCAAAATAATTGGATGCGCAATGCAAGTGCAGCAGCATCTTGGAAATGGCTTTCAGCAGGTGGTTTATCAAAGAGCTTTGGCTGTTGAATTTAGCTTACAGGGCATGGCCTTTAAACGTGAGTTTGAAATGCCCCTGGAATTTAAACGTGTAATGAATAAAAATCAAAGTTCGGGATTATTAGCTGGAGTGCAGCTACGCGAAATCCGGTCGATACACTTAGATATGAACAGTGATTAAAAATTAGACAGATACTGTAAAAATATTTTACAGGTTTTGCAAACGTCTTTTTACAACTGTTTCATAATAAGAACAAAATCAATTCGGCATTAATATTGAATAGCAAACTAGTCAAACTCCCAAATTGGAAAATGAAGGGACTTAAACGGAATAATTTCAACGAAGTATGATTCACAACTACCTATTGCTGGCTTACAGAAATTTGATAAAGAAGAAATGGTTTACCCTGATCAACATTAGTGGACTTGCCATTGGGATGTCAGTAGCGATTCTGATTTTAAACTACGTTGGTTTTGAAAACAGTTATGACGAAATGCATCAAAATGCAGATCGGATTTACCGGGTGGAAAGCCGGTTTTTTGAGGGTGATGTTTTAACGGATGACTGGGCAACAGCTTCATTTGGATATGCTTCAGCTATGAAAAAGCATATCGCTGGCATTGAAGATTTTGTTAGAGTTGATATTACAGGAACCCAACGCATTGTGAACCACGGTGATCGTAAATTTAGGGAAGACAAAGTTGTGGTAACCGAACCTTCATTTTTTAAAATTTTCTCTTTCCCATTAATCGAAGGCGATCCGGATAAGGTACTGGATGGGGCAAATAAAGTTGTTGTTACCCCAAAAATTGCGAAGAAATATTTTGGGAATGAAAACCCTGTAGGGAAGCTGCTTACAGTAAGGACAACTTATGAAACGTTGAATTGCGAAGTAACCGGTATCATGGAAGAAATGCCGGGGAATGTGCATTTCGACTATGAAATATTGATCTCATGGGAAACTTTGCCCAATTGGAAAAAGGACTTTTGGTATTTGCATGAAACGTATTCTTATGTCCTGCTTTCCCCAAATAGTTCACCGGAACAGGTTGAAGCGGCTTTCCCGGATATGGCCGAACAATATAAAACTCATGAAGCACTGAGAAATAAAACATGGGGAATTAAATTAAATCCGTTAACTGATATTCATCTGGCCCCGCAAAAACAGTATGAACGGGAAGCAAAAGGGAATAAAAAAGCAATAGGGACATTGATATTGGTTGCACTTGCCATACTGCTTATTGCCTGGATCAATTACATTAACTTAACGACTGCAAGATCATTGGAAAGGGCCAAAGAGGTTGGTGTCAGAAAAGTTTCAGGGGCATTCAAAAAACAATTGATCATCCAGTTTATGCTGGAATCATTCATGCTTAATTTGATCTCATTTTTTATCGCAACTATCCTGGTATTTATTGCCATGCCATTTTTCGGGCAGTTAATAGGGAAACACATATCCTTTCTTATTTTCAGTGAACCTCTTTTTTGGACAGTATTATCTGTAACTTTTTTAAGTGGTTTAATCCTATCCGGATTTTACCCGGCCTTTGTTTTATCTTCGGTAAAGCCAGTTCATATTCTGAAAGGAAAATATGTACATTCAAAAACAGCAAATACCGTTAGAAAAACGTTGGTAGTGACTCAATTTGCTGCTTCTTTGGTTTTGATTTGCGGATCTACTATCGTGTATGAGCAACTCCGGTTTATGCAAAATCAGCCATTGGGTGTTGATATAAATCAAACCTTAACAATAAATTTTCCGGGGCATACAGAAGGGCTTCAAAACAAGTTACCGGCTTTTTTAAAAGAATTAAGGCAAATGCCAATGGTGCGAAATGCTACCATGTCAAATGCAGTTCCTGGTATGGAAGTTGCCACTTTTCTTTCAAACCATCGGGCAGACGATCCTGCAAAACAAAATAAGCTTTACGAAATGCTTTCTGTTGATTTCAACTATATGGATACCTATGATTTGGAAGTTATTGCCGGAAGGGGATTTTCTAAAGAATTCAAAAATGATGTCAACCGAATTGTGATTAATGAATCAGCGGTTTCGTACCTTGGGTTCAGCAATAATGAAGAAGCTTTGGGAAAAAAAGTAATGCTGGAAGGACAAAACAGGCCTGTTGAGATTCTTGGGGTCGTAAAAGATTATCATCAGCAAGGTTTGAATAAAGCTTACACCCCTATTATGATGTTAATGTACAACCGGATTGCTTGGTTGAGGCCAAAATATATTTCAGTAAAACTAGCTCAGGATAAAACACTTCAGGCAACAAACAGGATCAGGGAGAAGTGGCAGGCTTTCTTCCCAAAATCAACTTTTGATTATTTTTTCGTTGATCAGTACTATAACAAACAATACCGGCAAGACAGGAGATTTGGATACGTATTTGGCATTTTTGCAGCTTTGGCAACTTTAATAGCTTGCCTGGGGTTGTGGGCTTTGTCCTTGTTTAGTGGCTTGCTAAGGGTTAAAGAAATGGGTGTTCGAAAAGTACTTGGTGCTACAACAAATAATCTGTTTTATAATTTCTCCAGGGAGTTTATTTTTCTGATTATTACTGCGGTTATCATAGGGCTTCCATTGTCTTTTTTAATCATGAATAATTGGTTGGGTAGTTATGCTTTCCGAACAAATATGAAATGGTGGTTCTTTGCCCTTCCGATTGTATTGATTGGAACAATCGCTTTTCTGACAATTAGCTGGCAAACTATAAAAACAGCAAGAAATAACCCAACTGAATCATTAAGTTACGAGTAAACTGAAATCAAAAATCAACACGATGATATCATTAAAAAACATGATCAAATATTACGGTTCCAAATTCAAGGGAACCTTTGTGTGATACGAATAGCCAGGGTTTCGCTTCAGGTGAAGCCCTGATTGGGTGGGCAGAAATACCAAATCAACTGAACGAAATGGCAAATTAACAAGCAGAAATCGTAAATCATCAGTTAGAAATGACAAAATAGCAGTCAGAAATAACAAAATAGTAGTTAGATATGACACAATAACAGGGCAAAATTATTCTTGACTATACTGAAATCGTAAAACACTTGCAGAAAATGACACAGCAGCATATTCGTATTAACTTTTGGATTTAACAAATAAATAAACAACGTATGATCTTATTAAAAAACATCGACAAATACTACGATTCCAAATTCCAGAGAACATTTGTATTAAAGGGAATAGACCTGGAGGTTAATCAAGGTGAATTTTTATCAATAATGGGCCCTAGTGGCTCGGGTAAATCAACCATGCTGAATATTATTGGCTTACTTGATCAGCCTTCGGCAGGTGAGTTGTTCCTATATGACGAACCAGTGCTCAACCTCAAAGAAAAAAAGAAAATAGATTACCACCGGAATTTTATGGGTTTCATTTTTCAGGCTTATCATTTGATAGAAGAAATGACGGTTTATGAGAATATAGAAACCCCTCTCATCTATAAAGGGGTTAAGGGCAAAGAGCGAAAAGCAATGGTTGCCGATTTGTTGGATCGTTTTAACATGGTGGCAAAAAAAGATCTTTTCCCAACTCAACTTTCGGGGGGGCAGCAACAATTGGTTGGAGTTGCCCGGGCAATTGTTGGGAAACCAAAACTTTTGCTTGCCGATGAGCCTACAGGAAACCTGCATTCTTCACAGGGGGAAATGATTATGGACATTCTTAAAACCCTAAATGATGAAGGGATGACGATTATACAAGTAACCCACAATGAAAAGTTTGCTAACTACGGGAAACGGATTATAAGACTTGAAGATGGTTTGATCAGAGGAGACGATCTGGTTAATTAGATACCAATAAATCAATTTTTAATCAAAAGAATTCCTCGTGTAAGCAATGGGTGTCATCTTTCCAAAAGATGACACCCCTGTACAAATTAGTTAAAAGAATTCCCTGGGGAAGGACTGGGGGATAGTCAACTTTAAGGCCCCCTTTTTCTTGTTTTTTCAAATAAAAAATACTATGTCAATGAAATAAGCTCATTTTTTAACGTTCGTGCATTGTCGGTAATTCTATTTTCCTTATTTTTGGTTGAAACAACTGAAAGTATGTTCTGCTTCCACCTCTCTCAATACAATATGTTGAACTTTATTTAAATTTTTGATTATGAATATTATCAAGAACAAATCCGCATTGTGTCTAATTCTTCTTTTTGTTTGTATTAATAGCACATATGCAGCTAAAGCACCAATTAAATTTGGTAAACCTGATATCGAGGATGTTGAGATGACAGTATATGAACCTGATTCTACAGCAGAAGCTGTTATTCTATGTAACTATGGCTATTTTAATTCTGATCGATTTGAATTTATTCAGACAATACGAATCAAGATCCTGAAAAAAAGTGGTACTGATTGGGGTGACAGGTCCTACAGTTCCATGGGAACCGATACAAAAGTTCGGGGCAGGACATACAACCTGGAAAACGGCGAGCTTGTTGAATCTAAGCTTAAGAAAGAATCAATATTTAAAGAGCGTGTTTATGATAATTATTATAACATAAATGTAGCAATGCCCAATGTTAAAGTTGGTTCTGTTATCGATATTCAGGTTGTCAGTTTTGGTCTTCCCAGGATTTGGAAGTTTCAGGAATTGATACCGGTTGAATTGTCAGAGCTTATCGTTGAGTCCTCACAATACATAGATTACCAAAAAAACTACTTTGGCTATATTGGCATTTCGCAACCTTCGAAAGGACATTGGCTTGCATCAAAGGTTCCTGCATTCAAAATAGAACCTTACATGGATTCCTATAAAAACTACATCAGCAAGTTTGAGTTTGAAATACAAAGAATAAGTTTCCCCGGGTTTTATGAAGACTACGCATCAACCTGGGAACAAGTAGCAGAAACCTTATACGAGAGCGATTATTTTGGAGGAATAATGAAGGCTTCTTGTGGCTTTCTGAAAGAGTTGGCTGCTAAAATTGGAAGCAGTTGTACAAATGATGAGGAAAAGCTTAAAATGGCTTACGAAGAAATCAAAAGCATCAAATGGAATGATAGAAAGAATAATGTGTCTTCAACTACTGCAATCGGGTCTGTTTTTAAAGAAAAAATAGGAAATTCCGCAGATATAAATTTCTTATTGATTAAGCTGCTTGATCGTTTAGATATCAAAGCTTATCCGGTGGTTCTTAGTACAAGGGATAATGGGCAATTATCAATGTTTACACCAAGTAGTAATAAGCTGAATTATTTGATTTGTTGTGTAGAAACTGATGGGAAAAAAATTCTTCTTGACCCGACTGAAGAAAAAATGCCTGTCGGACTTATCCCTGTGCGTGCCATTAATAATAAAGGACGGTTGATTTATTCAAAAGAAAAAACAGAGTGGATATCCCTTTCAACCGATAAAAAAGATACGGAAAGAATTTATCACGATTTAAAACTTACAGATGATCATTCTATTACGGGAATCCGTTCCGCCAGGTTTCAGGATTATGCAGCTTATAACAAGAGAAAAGAATATGCTGGTTATAATAGTGAGGATGACTATCTGGCAAGTTGTGAATCTGAATTTTCAGGCTTGACGATTACAGATTTTGAGTTTAAGAATATGGATGATATTTATTCTGATTTGGGTGAAAACTGGACCATAAAACTGAAAAGGCATGTTGAGGAAATTGATGATCTTTTGATGATCAACCTGAATCTCTTTGAACAAGAAAAAGAAAACAAATTTAAAATAGAAGAAAGATCGTACCCTGTAAACTACCCCTATTGTTCTTATAAGCAAAATACGGTAAAGTTTGAGTTTCCCGGGAACTATACCGTTTCCGAAGTCCCTGAGCCTATTCGTTTATTTCTTCCCGAAAAAGGAGGTAGCTTTTTAATGACTTACAGTGTGCAGGGTAATACCATTATAATGCAAAGTAAAATTGAAATTAATAAAACGCTGTTTGCTCAGGGTGAATATCCATACTTAAAAGAATTTTTTGCTCAGATTGTAAAAAACAAGCTGAACCAATTATTCTCAAAAAAATCTAATTGAGGGATATAGTGTATTAATTTTATAGTAAATGATTATGAAAAAAGTATGGTTTATAATTTGTGTATCAATAATATTCTTACCTCAATTTGTTTCTGCCAAAAAAGAGGTAAAATATCCGGTGAGTGAGTTGTCATCAGAACTAAAAGCAAATGCTAAAGCAGTAGTAAGGTACGAAAGCCATGAATTTGAGTTGAAATCAAAAAGCAGGGCGACAGAGAAAATTACGTATGCAATAACAATCCTAAATGAAAATGGCTACCCTCTTTCAGTAATAAAAGAATTTTATAACAAATTTATAAGCATCCGTGATATTAGTGCAGCTGTTTATTCTGCAGAAGGGAAAAAACTGCATCGTATAAAGTTGGATGACATTATGGATGTAAGTGCTACATCAAGTTTTTCGATATATGATGATAACAGGATGAAGGTGTTTGAGCCACAGACTAAAGACTACCCGTTTACGATAGAATATTCTTTTGAAAGGGAATTTAACGGAATTTTTTCTTTTCCAACCTGGCATTTATTTAAAGGGTACAATATAGCTGTTGAAAAGGCTGTTTTTGTTATTAAATCCAGTGACCCGGATGCTATAAGGGTCAATCAGAAAAATTTGGATTGTGAACCTGAAGTAACAAATGAAGATGGTATTCAGGTTAAGAAATGGGAAATTAATAATTATGTTGCCAGAAAGAGAGAGCCATTTTCTCAAAATCTATCAGAATATACACCAATAATTCAGTTAGCACCTTCTTTTATTAATATAAAAGGCAATGAGGGAAAGTATGATTCCTGGAAATCTTACGGAAGCTTTATTGCCAATCTGAATGAAGGGAAAAATGATCTTTCCGAAGAAACAACTAATAAAATGAAGGAATTAACGAAAGATGCTTCAACTGATTTTGAGAAGATTAAGCTGGTATATGAGTACATGCAAAATAAAACCCGCTACGTAAGTATTCAGGTTGGTATGGGAGGTTGGCAGCCTTTTGAAGCAAGTATGGTGGATCGCTTAGGCTACGGTGATTGTAAGGCATTGAGTAATTATATGAAATCGCTGCTTGAATCAATAGATATCGAGTCTGTTTATACACTGGTTTATGCAGGGGATAATGCTCAAAGTCTAAACCATAGCTTCCCTTCAAACCAGTTTAATCATGCTATTTTGTGTGTCCCTTTAGAAAAAGATACACTTTGGCTCGAATGTACAAGCCAGGAGCTTCCATGCGGCTTTTTAAGTGATTTTACCGATGATCGGGATGTTTTATTGATTAAAGAAGATGGAGGGGAGATTGCACGTACCAAAGCTTATACCCTTGAGGATAATCTTTTAGACCGGCAGGTGATGGTTAGCATTGATTCAGAAGGGAATGGAGTTGCTGATGTTTCTGCTAAATATACAGGACTTCAATATTCGGACATGTACGGAATTTTTGGAATGGATGAAGTGGATAGGGAAAAGTATATGCTCAGAAGGATTGATATCCCCAACTTTCATTTGTCAGCTTTTAACCATGAACAAAATAAAGCAAAGATCCCTCATGCCAATGAAAACATTAATTTAATTGTAAGAGGTTATGCCAGTGCTATGGGTAATCGTTTAATCCTGCCATTGAATTTGATGAATAAGCAAACCTATATTCCCGGTTATCTTCGAAAAAGGGAATCCGATGTTGAAGTGAAAAGATCGTATAAAGATATTGATAAGGTTATATATAATCTGCCTGAAGGCTTTATTGTTGAGAAAATACCTGCGCCAATTGTGATAGAATCACCATATGGTTACTATGAAGCGAAAGCTGAAATTGAAGGAAACACAATCTCGTATACGAGAGAATTTCATCTGATTAAAGGAAAACATCCAGCCGAATCTTATAATGATTTTAGGGGATTTTTCGAGAAGGTTAGTGAAGCAGATGAAATGAAATGTTTGTTAACCAGGCAGTAGGAATTAGTGCTTCTATTTTATGCCCTAACCCTTAAGAGAGTTATATAGTAGAATTAAAAAATGGAGTAAAGTATAACCCAAAGCTGGTGTTTAACAAGTAATGTGAATCAAGGGTTGAAGCTGAATATTCAGGGAAATCCTTGATTTGACCTCTTCCGATTCGGTTGATAGGCTGATTGTGCAAGGTGTTATCAA
>JANQII010000281.1 GCA_028282195.1 Prolixibacteraceae bacterium | reverse complement strand
TGATAACACCTTGAACAATCAGCCTATCAACCGAATCGGAAGAGGTCAAATCAAGGATTTCCCTGAATATTCAGCTTCAACCCTTGATTCACATAGATCAATATATCTTTTTAGAAACTTGCTTATAACAATAAAAAAGAATATATTTGTCTGCCAATGACAAGAAAATAATAACAAGTCAAATGAAAGAAACTTTTGGGGAATATATTCGATACTTGAGGAATAAAAAAGGTATGACATTGACGAAGTTGGCAGCAAGCTTAGATATGGATTCGGCCAACTTAAGCAAAATAGAAAACAACAAAAGAGAGTTTGATGAAAAAAGGCTTGATAAATTAGCAAGTATTTTTGACCTTAACCCAGAAACTTTAAAAGATGAGCTTTTCAGTGAAAGGTTTGCCAAAAAAATTTACTCGAATTGTTGTTCTGAAAAGGCTTTATCGCTAGCAGAACAAAAACTCAGATATTATCGACAAACAAATGTTAAACAAGGAAATTTAAAGTTTTAGTCATGAAAATTATTTCACTCTTTGCCGGAGCAGGAGGGCTTGATTTAGGTTTCTCAAAAGCAGGATTTGATATCATTTGGGCAAATGAATTTGATAAAAGCATCTGGAAAACATATGAAAAAAATCACCCTGGAACAGTCTTAGACAAAAGGAGCATTACTTCAATTCCTAGTAATGAAATTCCCAAATGTGATGGAATCATAGGTGGTCCACCTTGTCAGAGCTGGAGTGAAGCAGGATCATTAAAAGGAATTGAAGACAATCGGGGACAACTTTTTTTTGATTTTATAAGATTGCTTGAAGCAAAACAGCCATTGTTCTTTTTAGCAGAAAACGTTTCCGGAATGCTCCTCCTGCGTCATAAAGATGCTTTGGAAAACATAAAAAATCATTTTAGAAAAGCAGGAGTAGGATATGATTTACATTTTGATCTTTTAAACGCAAAAAATTTTAACGTTCCACAAGACAGGAAAAGAGTATTCTTTATTGGATTTAGAAAAGATTTAAAAGTTGACTTCAGTTTTCCAAAAGGCAATGATGATTTTATTCCGTTAAGCAAAGCCATTGGTGACTTAACTGAGAATGTTTTAAGTGCAAAAAATGGAAAAAATGCAAATAATGGTCGTTGCCATATCCCAAATCATGAATACATGAATGGAGGCTACTCGAGTATATTCATGTCTAGAAACAGGGTTAGAAGCTGGGATGAGGTCTCATTTACAATTCAGGCAGGGGCGCGTCATGCTCCGCTTCATCCCCAAGCTCCAAAAATGGAATTTATTGAACAAAACAAACGAGAATTTGTCAAAGGCAAAGAGCATCTTTACAGAAGACTAAGTGTTAGGGAATGTGCAAGAATCCAAACTTTCCCTGATAACTTTATATTTCACTATGACAATATTGCTGATGGTTACAAAATGATTGGGAACGCCGTTCCAGTACAACTTGCTTACTGCCTTGCCAAAGAAATACGAGCTAGATTATTGGGAAAAGCACCCCTGGAAGCAAAATCACAAGATAAAATCTTACACGAAATCACCTAATGGTCAAACAAACAAAAACTGGAAAAGCTTTTGAATATTCAATTTTAGTTGAATTTTACAATAGACTAAACAAACTAACAAGAGTATCGATAGTTAAAAATGAACCTTTTAATACCGCAAAAAAATATTTTGAAAGCTTTGATGCTGATGAAAAAGATGCATATGTTTTAAATGCAAGCGCCGCTGTAAATTTTCTCATGGACATTGAACCAAGGTTGTCACATGGAATTTCTGAAAAAGATGAATTGCAACTGGAAATTGCCAATGATAAAAAAGGACAAAGCGGGGATGTTAGAGATGTTATATTCATCCGATCTATTCAAAAATGGGAAATTGGGATTTCTGCTAAAAACAATCATAGGGCATTAAAGCATTCTCGTTTGTCTGGTCAATTGAACTTCGGGAAAAAATGGGCCGGAATAAAATGCTCTGACAGTTATTTTGAAGAAATATCACCAATATTTGATAAACTAAGCTCAATCAATCGTCAGAATAAAAACACAACATGGGATGAAGTTTTCCAGGATAAAAATAAAGAAGTCTATACCCCAATACTGGAAGCGTTTAAAAAAGAAATTTTATTAATTCAAGAGAAAGATAAAAAAAACTTTGCCGCCAGCTTAGTATCATACTTGGTAGGTAATAACGATTTCTACAAACTAATTAAAAGTAAATACAAATTAGAAATCCAGGCTTTTAACATGAAGGGCACATTAAACCAACCATTTAAAAACATAAAACCAAGAGCAACAATACCAAAACTAAAACTTCCTTCACGCTTAATAGAACTAACATTCAAACCTAATAACCATAATACATTAATCGCATATTTTGATGAAGGTTGGCAGATTTCATTCAGGATTCATAGTGCAAAGTCAACCATAGAATCTTCTTTAAAATTTGATATCAATTTAATCAGTACTCCGCATACTTTGTTTACTAATCATCTTTTTATTGGCACTAAATAATTAAAACTTTGTATTAATCAATGAGACATTATTCTGAAAAAATATTTCAATCATTCGATGATTTTTTTGAGTGCCTGAAAAACTGGAAAACAAGCAACCAAAAACTGGTTTTCACGAATGGTTGTTTCGATATTCTTCACCGGGGGCATATTGATTACCTTGATAAAACTGCAGCTTTAGGCGATAAATTAATCGTTGGTTTAAACACGGATTCATCGGTTAAAACATTAAAAGGCGAAAAGCGGCCTTTCATCGATGAAAAGTCGCGCGCAATTCTTATTGCTTCTTTGGAAATGGTTGATGCAGTGATCTTGTTCAGCGAAAAAACTCCCTACGATCTTATCAATAAAATTAAGCCTGATGTGCTTACAAAAGGGAAAGATTACGAAATAGAAGAAATTGCAGGATTTGACATTGTTTTGGAAAAAGGAGGAAAAGTAGAAACGATTGAACTCACCGAAGGATTTTCAACTACTTCGTTGATTGAAAAAATAAAAAACAGTTAAGCATGGCTAAAGTAAAAACCGTATATACTTGTCAGAATTGTGGAAGCCAATCGCCCAAATGGGTTGGCCGTTGCAATAACTGTGGTGAGTGGAACACCTATGTAGAAGAGGTTCAGCTTAAAGAAACCAAAAACCCTCTCCCTTCAAGAACAGCCAGCGGAGCCCAACCACAAAAATTAGCTGAAGTGGGAGAAGAACATATTCAACGAATTGACTGTCATAACACTGAGCTAAACCGGGTACTTGGCGGAGGACTTGTCCCTGGTTCATTGGTTTTAGTGGGAGGGGAACCTGGTATTGGTAAATCAACATTGGTACTTCAGGTTGCATTGGATTTATTTGGCAAAAAAATCCTGTACGTTTCCGGAGAAGAAAGCATTCAGCAAATTAAAATAAGGGCAAACCGACTAAAGCGTGAAAATGAAAATTGCTTTTTTCTCAGCGAAACTTCACTTGAAAATATTATCACCCATTGCGAACAGCTTGAACCGGAATTACTAATAATTGATTCAATACAAACGGTAACAACTGCCCATATTGAGTCATCTCCGGGTACTGTTAGCCAAATTCGGGAATGCACTAATGGAATATTAAAGTTTGCAAAGGAACGCCGAATTCCGGTTATTTTAATCGGGCATATTACCAAAGAAGGAAGCTTGGCCGGGCCAAAAGTCCTGGAACATATGGTAGATACAGTTCTTCAGTTCGAGGGAGAGAACCAATATCTTTATCGAATTCTTCGTGCAATTAAAAATCGTTTCGGGTCTACTTCCGAGCTGGGAATTTTCGAAATGACCAATGAAGGAATGCGTGAAGTTGCCAACCCTTCCGAGCTACTCATCAATGCTGATCATGAAGGTCTGAGTGGCACGGCCATCTCAGCATCCATTGAAGGGAACCGACCTTTACTTATTGAAATCCAATCATTGGTAAGTACTGCGGCCTATGGCACACCACAACGCTCGTCAACAGGTTTTGACCTGCGCAGGCTGAACATGCTACTGGCTGTTCTTGAAAAAAGGGCAGGTTTTAAACTTGCAGCAAAAGATGTTTTCCTAAATATTGCTGGTGGAATAAAAGTTGACGATCCGGCGATTGACCTGGCCGTGATTTCAGCAATCCTCTCTTCAAACTTCGATATGCCAATTGATAAAAAGTTATCGTTTGCCGGTGAAGTGGGTTTGTCAGGGGAAATTCGGGCAGTAAACCGGCTGGAACAACGCATTGCTGAAGCAGAAAAACTTGGGATGCAAAAGATTTTCATCCCCAAAAACGGGAAAACAATCAACCTTAAAAAGTTCGATATACTTGTAGAGCCCGTTGATCGGGTTGATGATTTTTTCAGAAAATTATTCAGAAAATAATATCGGGTTGCGGGTTGCTGGAATTGCAGCATACACCATTAACGCGCTAATTATCAAGTCATTTTCCAACTGACAACACAGCCTGGAATCGGCTTTCAACAACGATATAACTTGCCTGGTCACAGAACTCTTACCATTGATCTGGATTTTGAACACATTGGGAAGCTATTGAATACGTAGGAAACAATTGTTTTCTTTTCGGCTTGATCCTAAAAACACTGAATATCAATACGTATTTTTCTCAGATTCCGATCTTGAGTTAACATTACACGACAATGAGCTATGATGGCCAATTACCCAATGACTAAATTATCTTTGAACTCAGCTTAAAAAATCCCTTTTAAATCTTTTTAAGAAATTCTTATTCGAAAATAGAAAGTGGATTCCTACCTTTGCGCTGTAAAATTGGTTTCATGAAACGAGCATTACTCATTCTCAGCATCGTATTATTTGCTATTTATTCTTGTGAAGAAACGGGCTATCAAAAACCCGAAAACCTGATCAGCGAGAAAAAAATGGCAAAAATTCTTTACGATATTCATTTGGCTGAAGCAGTTTATAACAAGAAGAAATATAGTAATGACTCTATAACTTTTACTGATCATGACATCCACTTTTCCATTCTTGAAAAACATGGTGTTGAAGACACACTTTTTATCGAGTCAATTATTTACTACTCGGGTTATCCTAAAATATATGAGCGCATTTACAAAAAAGTAATCGATCAGCTTGTTATGCAAGAGGAAGAGTTTGATAAAAAAGAAGCGGTCAAGATAAAACCCGACGAAAAAGCTTTGTAATTATATTTCGATCAGGCAAAATGAAAAAGTTTGCTGCACACTATGTTTTTCCTATCACTTCAGCTCCAATAAAAAAAGGAATTGTAAAAACGGATCATACGGGTACCATAATCCATCTGATTGACCCAAAGGATAATTTTCAGGAGGAATCCGGATTAGAATTTCACAATGGAATTATTTGTCCTGATTTTGTAGCCCCGAAAGCTCATTTTAACCTCAACGAATTTATAAATCAATTTCAATTCCTATCAAATTTAGCTTCCTTTTCAATTGATGAATTGGAAGACTCAAAAAAAACGTTGAACCTATTAAAAAATATTCAGCAGAAAGAACCAAATCTTGAACTTGAAAAATTGATACGGGTTTTTTCTCTGGAAATGGCAAAAGCAAATGGACTGGAGAAAAAAGCCGGCAGCCTAGAAATAAATAAAAGACCTGGGTTGATCGTTATTTCCGGAATTGATTTCAAAAATATGAGGCTAACTGTAAATAGCTTTTTGAAAAAACTGATCTAAAAATTAATGCCTGAAGTTTGAGTTTATGATTTTTAAATTTTGGAGTCTGGGATTTGGGATTTTCTTTATGAATAATCCTTAGTATCCGGTTCATATTTCATTTTATGAAAAATAAGGGGTTATCCGAAAAGAAGAATATTTAACCTCAAAGATCGCATAAGTCAACGCAAAGAATAATAAGAAGTAGATATTCAATCGTGTAGATTTTGCGCTCTTTATGTACCCTTAGCGTACTTAGCGGTTTGTTTATTACCTGGACAATCTCCATGAAACCCGGGAATGAAAGGGGCTTTAGCCATTAATCTACATTTTACCGGACACTACTGATAAATAATCCTTACTTTTGCCGAAAATTAATTTGGATGGGCACATTTCTTTTTGACAAAACAATTTTTGGTCCTGTAAAAAGCCGGCGCTTAGGGGTTTCACTTGGAATAAATTTGCTGCCAAACGACAGCAAGGTTTGTTCGTTTGATTGCATCTATTGTGAGTGCGGATGGACTCCTAAAAGAAGAGAAACGAAAGCTGTTTTACCTTCCCGTGAAGATGTCAAAAGGAAATTGCGTGATCAGCTCATTTTAATGAAGGAAGAAGGCGAGTTGCCAGACGTAATCACATTTGCAGGAAATGGTGAACCAACCCTACACAAAGACTTTGCCGGAATTATAGATGATACAATTATATTGCGAAATCAATTTGCCCCCAAATGCCGGATAGCTGTTTTGACCAATACAACCATGAATCATAAAAAGGATGTGTTTGAAGCGTTGCTAAAAGTGGAAGACAACATTCAGAAACTGGATTCAGCTTTTGAAGAAACGATTGAAAAACTGGATTGTCCAATGGGGCGTTTTGACCTAAATTCAACCGTTGAACAACTAAAACAATTCGGCGACCAGGCAATTATCCAAACACTTTTTGTGCGTGGTGAACACAAAGGGGAACACATTGACAACACAAGCCCTGAGGAAGTCGAAGCATGGCTTAAATTGATTCAGCAAATCAAACCTAAACAAGTAATGATTTACACCATTGACCGGGATACCCCGATTAATACCTTGACAAAAGTCCCTCTTGAAGAACTTGAACGAATTGCCCAAAAAGTTAAGGATGCCGGATTCGATGTACAGGTCTCGGGATAGCTTAATTTAAACTGGTTCGTGTCCATTCCGTGGATTTCCCAAGCCATTTAATACCCACGACATAACCTTTCAGGAATAATTTGTCCAGGTTACCATCTTCAAACCATCCGAAACAATCATAAGTTTTACCCGATTGGGGATCGTAGATTCTTCCGCCCTGCCATTCTTCTTTTTTCGGATTATACTTCAGTTCACTAAGAATCTGCAGGCCTAAAACAGAACGATCACGCAAAGCTGGATCAGGATTTTCATCATCAAGTGGTGGCTTCCCGTTTTCATATTTCTCAGGAATCATGTAAACGATTGTGCCAAAGAAGTGTCCATCCTTTTCAATAACCTCAATCTTTGATGTTTTTTCATCATTCCACCAAGTCCCGGTAATGCTATTTGAATCCTGGGCTGAAGCTGTGTGCAGCCACAAACCTAAAAGGAAAAGAATCAATAATTTTTTCATAAGGCTATTTTTTTCAGAAAGATATAAATTTTTAAAGCAGATAAAAAACGGTAAAATGCTTCAATTCGCCGATGAAGTTTGACCTCTCAAGCATGTTTGTTGTATCTTGCAACAAATTTCATTTATGAAATCAAAACGAATAGACCAGGCTACCAGAGCTGAGCTAAATAAAGAGTTTTTAAAAAGTGAAAAACGACGTGTTCTGATCATCATTGTTCTGATGGTCTTCAGCATTTCGTTTATCCCAATACTTCACAGCATATTCACCGAATTAATTGATAATGAACTCAACCAAAGAGATATGCTTGGAAGGCTTACAGTAAGTGTTTTCATTTTTCTCATATTTGAGGTATTGGTTTATATGCGATTTTCTTACATGCAAAAGAAAAATATTCTAGTCTCCCGCATTATTCCTTATATCAACATTACAGTGGAACTTGCCATTCCAATCCTCATACTTATTTCATCTGTGAAGTTCGACCATTCACTTTTCCCTTTAGAATATAATGGTTATGTATTTTATATAATCCTGATCATTCTGTCCGCTTTACACCTTGAGATGAATGTAAGCATACTCGCAGGGATAATTGCTGCTATATGTTATGGGTTCCTGTCCTACTGGGCTATTGGTTATTTCAAGATTACTGAAAATGTTCCTCAACTTATTGAATTGTATGGAGCCCGCACTTTTTCGCTTATTCTTTTTGGAATTCTTTCCGGTTTAGTAGCACAGGAAATGAAAAAGAAGCTTTTAAGGGGTATTGAGTTTCAGCAACAACAAAAACAAGTTGAAGTATTACTTGGACAGCAGGTTTCAAAAGAAATTGCAGATGAACTAATCAATAACAATGACCAGGTTTCTACACGAATTATTGATGCCGCCATCATGTTCATGGATATTAAAGATTTTAGCACCTGGGCTGACACGAAGTCTCCTCAAGAAGTAATTCATTATCAAAACCAGGTTTTCAGCCCAATTATTGATATTATAAACAAGAAGCAAGGTGTAATCAACCAGTTTTTAGGCGATGGTTTCATGGCTTCATTTGGTATTGGAAGTGATGATAAAAAATATGTTCAGCATGCCTTTGATGCCGGTGTAGAAATTACCCGCAAAATGAAGGAAATGGAAAAAGCAGGGCTAATCCCTGCAACCCATGTACGAATCGGTCTTCACCGGGGGAAAATCATTGTTGGAAATATTGGCAATGACGTTCGAAGACAATTTTCACTGGCTGGGAAAAATATAATTATCGCTGCTCGTCTGGAGCAAATGAATAAAGAACTGGATTCTCAATATCTGATTTCTGAAGATATCCAACGCAAAATTAAACCTGATGGATTTAGCTTGCACGAAATTGGCATGCTTAAACTCAGAGGTATTGATAAGGGAATTAAAACTTACCGCGTAACTTGCTAACAAAAGTCCTGTTTCTGTTTTTTTTCTAAATCTATTTTTGCCGCAAAATTCTGGCATGAGAAAAACTTTTTTAGTGTTACTTTTTTGCCTGGCTGGGTTTTTTTCAAAAGGGAATAAAACCGAATGGAGACTGAACGGAAAAGTGCTTATCTATTCAAAGCATATGTGGCGTAGAATGGGCTTTGGCGAAAGCCCAAGTGTAGAGCCATCAGTGACACTTTCAAAAGGCAGATTCTCTCTTAATTTGTGGGCAGCCAAAACGTTTGATGATACCTATACCGAAATTGATATTATCCCTTCTTTCAGGTTTGGCAGTTACCAAATTACCATATATGACTATTACAACCCAAAGATTGGAGAGAACAACAACTATTTCAAGTTTAAAGATGGAGAGAACTGTCATTCTACAGAATTGGCTATAAGTAAAGAAGCAAGCAAAAAGGTTCCTGTAAAACTTCTTTTATCCAGTTTCTTTTTCGGAGATAAAAACCCGAAAACCGGTAACCCGTACTTTTCAACTTATGCCGAAGTATCTGCCCCGTTTAACATTTTAAACCTCAGCGTTGAACCAATAGCTGGCATTACCACGCACAAGGGGTATTATGCCAATAAGTTTTCAGTAATAAATACAAGCGTGGTGATAAAAAAAGACATCCCATTAACCAATAAGATGTCTCTTCCTTTAAAGCTCCTGATGGTTTATAATCCAACTCAGGAAAAATCATATTTATCTTTAGGTACGGGGATTAGCTTTTAAAATTTATCCGCTTTACGGTATGCCTTAATTAGAGCTTTTTCTCCCTTTTTTCCTTCAATACTTTTACCGTGCTCACAGCAAAGCACACCATCGTAACCTTTATCAAAAATATGTTTAAAAATATTCTTGTAATTAATTTCACCGGTGCCCGGCTCTTTTCTCCCTGGATTATCCCCAGTATGGAAAGCCGCAATACTATCCCAGGCCATATCAATATTTGGGATTAGGTTACCTTCTGTTATTTGCTGATGGTAAAGGTCATTTACAATTTTACAGCTTGAACTGTTAACGGCCTTACAAATCATATGCGCCTGTGGGATTTTGGTCAGGAACAATCCCGGGTGGTTTGTCCACGCATTCAACGGCTCAAGTACTATCTTTAATCCTGAAGGCTCAACGATATCGCAGCACATACGTAAATTATCAATTACATTAGCTGTTTGATAATCCCACTCTAAATCATCCGTAAACCTGCCTGGCACGACTAAAGCAGTTTTTGCCCCTGTGCGTTTAGCCACATCCAGGCCTTGTTTCATTAAATCTTTCAACATGGATTTAATTTCCGGGTTCTGGGTAACAAAAGACTTGACTTTGAAATCAGCATACAATACAAACGGGCCTAAATCCATATTTCTTTTTGCCAACTCATTGGCAATTTTCTCCTGAAGTGCTGGTTCCTTTCTCATCAAGCCATTATCGAAGATTGCCCTAAAGCCCTGATCATGTATAAACTTAATATTGTCGATAGGATCATCACCGGCATGATTTTTAAACATTCCCAGGTGAGGTGCATATTTCAACTTGAATTGTTTCCTGTTTGAACTTGTACTTGCATTAGCTGTCATGCTAATACCCATGCTTGATGTGACGATACCGGCAACAGCCGCCTTTTTTAAGAAGTTTCTGCGTTTCATTTTAATTAGGTTTAGTCATTGGTTCAAAAATAAAAATAATATGCCGACCTTACAATTTTAACACAAAAACAAATATCCATTCTGGTCTGTTATGTTTTTTAAAAAATACTTCCTCTTTCTTACTAAGTTTTATAACTTTGAGACTTTATAAAATAAAAATCATAAACCACTAAACTATGAATAGAAAACTCAGAATGGGCATGGTAGGTGGAGGTTCTGATGCTTTTATCGGAGCAATTCACAGGCTTGCAGCTTTCATGGATAACCAAATCGAATTAGTTTGCGGATGTTTCAGTGTTGATCCTGAAATTTCAATTTCTTCAGGTAAATCATATTTTCTTCCTGAGGACAGGGTGTACAAAACTTACCAGGAAATGTTTGAAAATGAAGCAAAACTTCCTGAGGGTGAACGTATGGATTTTGTAAGCATTGTTACTCCAAACTTTGTGCATTTCGATCCGGCAATGATCGCTCTTGATAATGGTTTCAATGTTGTTTTGGACAAACCGATTACATTTACTTTGGATGAAGCAATTCAATTAAAAACCAAACTTGAAGAAACCGGTTTAACACTTGCCTTAACTCACACTTATTCAGGCTATCCGGCGGTTAAAGATGCCAAAGAGAGAGTAGCTAAAGGCGAGTTTGGTGATATAAAACGAATTTACGTTGAATACCCGCAAGGTTGGTTGGCTTCTAAGCTGGAAGATAGTGGAAACCCACAGGCTAGTTGGAGAACTGACCCAAAACGTTCCGGGAAAGCCGGATGTATGGGTGATATAGGTACACATGCTCACCACCTTGCTGAATATATTTCAGGATTGAAAGTAACCGAACTTTGTGCAGAATTGAACGTATTTGTTCCGGGTCGTTTACTTGATGATGACGGTGCTGCTTTCATGCGTTTTGATAATGGAGCTCGTGGTGTCTTAATGGCGACTCAAATTGCTGCCGGTGAAGAAAATGGAGTTAAAATTCGCATGTATGGTGAAAAAGGTGGACTGGAGTGGTTTCAGCCCGAGCCTAATACACTTTGGCTGAAATGGGCAGACAGACCAACAGAAATGGTTCGCGTGGGAACGGGTCAAATGGGTGATCTTGCAACCCACAATACCCGAACACCAGGTGGTCACCCGGAAGGTTACCTTGAAGCATTTGCAAATATTTACCGCAACTTCTCGTTAACTGTTCGTGCTAAAATGAATGGTGAAACACCAACAGCAGAAATGCTCGACTTCCCCGGAGTTGAAGATGGCATCCGCGGTATGATGTTTATTGACAAGGTTGTTGAAGCGGGATACAATGACGACATTAAATGGGTTTCTTTTGAATAATCAATCAACTAAACAAATAATATTATGGCGAGACCAGTAACTCTTTTTACAGGCCAATGGGCCGATCTTCCCATTGAAACCATGTTACAAAAAGCCAAAGATTTTGGATATGATGGTGTTGAACTCTGCTGCTGGGGTGACCACATGGAAATTGACAAAGCAGACCAGGCTTATTGTGACGAACGTAAAGCTTTGCTTGACAAATACGATTTGAAATTATTCGCTATTTCAAACCATCTTGTTGGACAGTGTGTTTGCGATAACATTGATGAGCGTCACAAAAATATTTTGCCTCCGCACGTTTGGGGCGACGGCGACCCCGAAGGTGTTCGCCAACGTGCTGCTGAAGAAATGATTAAAACGGGTAAAGCTGCCAAAATGTTGGGACTGGATACCGTAATTGGTTTTACCGGAAGCTCCATCTGGCATATGCTTTATTCATTCCCTCCGGCATCACAGGAAATGATTGATAAAGGGTTTGAAGATTTTGCCAGGCGATGGAAACCTATCCTGGATGAATATCAGAAAATGGGTGTGAAATTTGCTTTGGAAGTTCACCCAACTGAAATTGCGTTTGATATTGAATCAACCAAGCGTGCCTTAAAAGCAATTGACAACCATCCGGCATTTGGGTTCAACTATGACCCAAGTCACTTTGGCTACCAACATGTTGATTACGTAAAATTCATTTACGAATTTTCAGATAAAATTTTCCATGTACATATGAAAGATGTTTACTGGAGCGATGTGCCAATGACTGTTGGTGTATTTGGTGGCCATGTTGATTTTGGGGACAACCGCCGCTACTGGAACTTCCGCAGCCTTGGACGTGGAAAAATTGATTTCGAAAATATTATTCGTGCATTAAACGATATCAAATACAATGGCCCGCTTTCCGTTGAATGGGAAGACAGCGGCATGAACCGAGAGGCGGGAGCAGAAGAAGCTTGTGAATTTGTTCGCTTTAGTGACTTTGTTCCATCGGATATAGCATTTGACGATGCAATGCAAAAGGAATAATTTCGTTAATAAACCCATCAAACTAATTTTTAATGGAAACAAATAGACGAACGTTTCTGAAGAAGACTGCTGTAGCAACTGCAGGAGTTGGACTGGCAACGGCAATGTCAACAGCTATGAATTCTTGTGCTCCAACAAAAAAGGTACGTGCAGGATTAATTGGTGTACGTGGAATGGGATTTCATAACCTAAGAACTTTTTTAAGCCAGGAGAATACCGAATGTGTTGCAATTTGCGATGTTGACCAACGAGTATTAGACAAACGGATCCCAGAAACTGAAAAGCTTCAGGGTAAAAAACCTAAGTCCTATAAAGATTACAGAGATCTAATTAAAGACGAAGAAGTTGATGTTGTAATTATCAGCACGCCAGACCACTGGCATTGTTTGCAATTTGTTGAAGCCTGTAAGGCTGGCAAAGATATCTATTGTGAAAAACCTCTCGGGAACACGATCGAAGAGGTGAACATCATGGAAAAGTTTGCCAACAAGTACAAAAATGTAGTTCAGGTTGGTCAGTGGCAACGAAGCGATGCTCATTTCCTTGATGCGGTAGACTACGTTCATTCCGGCAAATTAGGTAAAATCCGTACAGTTCGTATTTGGACATACCTTAACTGGATTGGTGAAGTGCCTGTTAAACCTGATGGAGAAGCACCGAAAGGAGTTGACTATGATTTTTGGTTAGGGCCTGCACGAAAGCGTCCTTTCAACCCGAATCGTTTTCATTTTAACTTCAGGTGGTTTTGGGACTACGCAGGTGGTTTAATGACTGACTGGGGAGTTCACTTAATCGATTTTGGCCTTTTAGGAATGCAAGTTAAAGCCCCAAAATCGGTAATGGCAATGGGAGGCAAATTTGCATATCCTAATGATGCAGCCGAAACCCCGGACACTCAGCAAGCCATGTTTTTATTCGATGATTTCACGATGATGTGGGATCATGGAATTGGCATTGGTGATGGTTATTATGGTCGCGATCATGGAATTGCTTTCGTGGGCAACAATGGTACTTTAATCCTTGACCGTAACGGTTGGGAGGTAATTCCTGAAGTTGTAAAAGGCAAGCCAAAACTCGAACGTGTAGAATACAAGAAATGCGTTGAATCGGGTCACGGCCCTCATATGAAAAACTTCCTTGATGGTGTACGTTCCCGCAACAGGAATTTAAATTGCAGTGTTGAAAAAGCGGCCAACACTGCACGAATTGCTCATTTGGGTAATATTGCACTTAAAACGGGAGTCCGTCTTGATTGGGATGCTGAGAATAGCAAATTTAAAAACAATGATGATGCGAACAAATTGCTAACTCCGTCCTACCGTGCACCATGGAAATTACCTAAGATCTAATTTTTAAAAAATGACTATTCTATAACTTGAAAGGCTGCCAATTTTGGTAGCCTTTTTTATCTTTACAGAATGAGATTATCCAATATTGAAATCATCGCTTTTGATGCTGATGATACCCTGTGGGAAAATGAAAACTTTTTTAGGGATGCTGAAAAAGAATTCTGTGAAATCCTATCAGATTTTGACATTGAAGAAAACACAATGACCGAACTTTTTCAGGTTGAAGTTCAAAACCTGGAGATTTACGGATATGGAATCAAAGCCTTTATTTTGTCATTAATTGAAACTGCACTTTTAGTTTCCAATCACCAGATTAGCCAACATCAAATCGGAAAGATTCTTCAAATTGGGAAAACCATGCTTCACAAAGAAGTAAACGTTCTTCCGGGTGTAGAAGAAGTACTGACAAAACTCTCGCAGAAATATCGGTTGGTTATGGCTACAAAGGGCGATTTACTTGACCAGGAACGTAAGTTGAAAAAATCTGATTTAAACAAATACTTTCATCACATTGAGGTGATGACCCATAAAAAAGAACGTAATTACCAGGAGTTGATCAAACATCTTGATTTACCTGCTGAGAACTTTATGATGATTGGGAACTCATTAAAATCAGATGTATTGCCGGTAATAAACCTGGGAGGTTCAGCAGCATATATTCCTTACTATACAACCTGGGAATACGAAAAGATGAATCCAAACGAAATTAAAAGTGATCGCTTTTTTGAACTTAAAGATATCCGTGACGTTTTGGAATTATTGGATTAAATCTGGTTTTAGAATTTTGAAACTATGTAACTGAATACAACATGGAATACCAAGGGAACATTGTAAAAATGAGAACTGAGTTTGCTAATCCTATCCAATACTTTTTACCAATTGGTGATTCGGAAGTAGCCATGAATGAATTAATCGGTTCAGCTATTAAAATGGTTTTTGAAGGCCAGATCAATTGTATTTCATGTGGAAAGAAAACCAAAACTTCTTTTAACCAGGGCTTTTGTTACTCTTGTTACAAAACAGTACCCGAGGCCAGTGATACAATTATGAGACCGGAACTTTCCAAAGCCCAGTTTGGTATTTCCCGCAATATGGAATGGTCAGAGAAGCATGACTTGATTGATCATTTTGTTTATATTGCAGCCTCAAGTGGTTTAAAGGTTGGGGTCACGCGTCATCACCAAATTCCGACCCGTTGGATTGATCAAGGGGCTGGCAGTGCCATTAAATTAGCTAAAACACCAAACAGACATATTGCAGGGGTAATTGAAGTTTTTCTGAAAAAGTATTTCAGCGATAAAACGAACTGGAGAGAAATGCTCCTTAATAAAGTTGACGGGGCAATTGATTTAACAGATGGAAAAAACAAAGCTAAGCAGTACCTGCCTCTTGAATTGCAACAATATGTAACAGATGATAATTCAATTGTCAACCTGGATTATCCGGTGAACCAATATCCACAAAAAATCAACAGTTTAAATTTTGATAAATCTCCGGAAGTTGAAGGGAAGCTCACGGGTATCAAAGGACAATATCTTATTTTGGCTGAAAACCGGGTCCTAAATATCCGAAGGCATAATGGCTATTCAATAAAGCTTTTTGTCAATCCATAAATTTTACAGACTTTTTAATTTTATACTCTAAAATTCAGGTCTCATTTTCTATTGAATCCATTTTTTAGTGTTTTTGAGTATATTTTTATAACATTATTTTTCTTTACATATGTGAGATATCCCTTTTATTCTCAGGCTTTTTTTTTGTTATTTTAGGTGCTGAAAAAATTGAAGTTAACTAAATCACAAATGGAAAATAAAGATTGGAAAAACATTGGCTTTGGATACTCCAGGTCAGATTATAATGTTCGCTGCTGGTACAAAAATGGACAATGGGGCCCTCTTGAGATAAGCGACTCTGAACACATTAACATGCACATAGCAGCAACTTGCCTGCACTATGGACAGGAATGCTTTGAAGGATTGAAAGCCTTTATGGGAAAAGATGGAAAAGTTCGTGTTTTCAGAATGGAAGAAAACGCGAAACGCATGCAAAGCTCGTGTGATGGGATTTTAATGCCAAAACTTCCAATTGAGATTTTCAACGAAGCTGTTAGCCTGGCTGTGAAGAAGAACATGAAATTCATTCCTCCTTACGGTTGTGGCGCATCACTGTATATCCGCCCATTACTTATTGGAACAGGTCCGGAGATTGGTGTTAAGCCAGCGGAAGAGTACTTGTTCATGGTATTTGTAATGCCTGTTGGCCCTTACTTCCCTGAAGGATTTAAGCCAACTGATTTGTTGATTATGCGTGAATACGACCGTGCTGCACCACAGGGTACCGGAAAATATAAGGTTGGCGGAAACTATGCGGCAAGTTTAATTGCAGGCAAAGAAGCTAAAAAAGGCGGATTTTCAGCAGTCCTTTACCTGGATTCTAAAGAGAAAAAATACCTGGATGAGTGTGGTCCTGCTAATTTCTTCGGTATAAAAAATAATACCTACGTAACACCGAAATCCGATTCAATTCTTCCTTCAATTACCAATATGAGTTTAATTCAACTCGCAAAAGACTTAGGAATGGAAGTTGAACGTAGAAAAGTTCCTGTTGAAGAACTGGAGTCTTTTGAAGAAGTTGGGGCATGCGGAACAGCTGCCGTAATTTCACCCATTAAGCGTGTTTATGATGCCGATATTGACAAGGAATATAATTACGGAACAGAAGCAGGCCCAATGAGCACAAAACTCTATGAAAAACTCAGGGCTATTCAGGATGGTGATGAGCCAGATGTACACAATTGGAATACAATTATTGAATCAATTTGAAGATCCTTAAATCTTTGACTACTGTATAATTGATTATATTATTTGGATCAAAGTTTTTGCTAAGTCGTTCTTCTCTCTTCCAGAAACAATTCAAACAGTCACTATTATTAAGGAAAGCTATATCCAGTTCATTTCCTTTCCTTTGCTGGCTCTAGATGTAAACAGGAAAGCAGAGAATGAATAAATAAGCGTTAGGAATTGGAGAGAAAATCCTTTGAAAATATTCGTTTAGTAAAACGAGCAGGGTAGGGGAACAAGAGGAAGCCACAGGAACGCCATTGTAAATTGTTTTGCAGAATGAAATTACATTATTTAAATAAAAACTTTACATTTATTAAAAATTACAATTAAATCATAATAACTATGGATCAACTTGAGAAACTTACTCCCGAGGAAATGAGAAGAATCTATGGAGGAAGAGATGTCTACAAAGTTGACTTCGATAATGACGGAAACTGGGATCTTAAAATTGTAGTAAGAAATAATGGCAAAGTTAAAGCTAAAACCAGATGGATGTAAAATCCTGATATTTGTTTTTTTATTAACTCCATTAATAAACATTGCCCAATCTCCGCACAAGTTACTAAGAAAGGGGAAGGTAATCTCATCTGATTTCATACAAAAGCTTAACGCATCTATAATCAATGGTAAATACATCATTGAAGATGTAAGGTTCAAAAACTCAAATAAGACATATCGCTTTATTTTAGATTCTGGATCTCCTTGTGTTGTTTCAGAGGAAGTAGCAAAAGAGATCGGATTAAAGGAAAAAACAAAAGGAGAAGTTAATGATGGATTCGTGACAATTACAGCCTCTTATGGTATCGCAGACCCTATTCTTGGGAATGTTGAGTTTTCTGATATTGGTTTTGCCGTGATTCAAGGGCTCAATGTTACTGGAGATCATCATTGTAACATTGATGGAATCATTGGAAATAATTTGATGTCTAAATGTGTATGGAGAATTAGCCAAGATGAATTGGTACTAGCAAGCAGCATCGAAAAAATACAAAATAAAGGTGACTATGTTTCAAAGATTAAACTTATGGGGCAAGGTAAGGCTTACCCATATACAATGGCTCAGTTTGGCGGTCCTAAAGGAACGACATTAATTGATTTAGGAGATGATGCACTAATAGAGATCGGAGAGCATATTTTGCCTTATGTCCGTTCTTCCAAAACAGTTACAGGAATAGGTCGGATGGTAACATTAGCATTTAGTGAAGAAGGAGCAAATGATTCTACAGTTTATACTCTTTGCCAAACTGACACACTTAGAATAGGATCAAAAACAATTACCTCACCTGTCGCATATGTAGATAAAGGAACATATGGTTCTACTATAGGATTAGGTATAACCAAATATTTTTCATTGACCCTAGATTTTGTAACGAAAAAATTATATCTGCATGATGAATTGGTTATTCCTGAATTTTGTCATAAAACATTCGGATTTGGCTTTGAAATTAATGATGAAGGTCATGTACTTGTAAGATCTTTATGGAATAATTCTCCTGCTCAAAAAACAGGCCTTAAGATCGGACAAAGAATAACCAAGATTAATAAATTTGACCTTACCTTAATTGCTGAAGATATTGAGAAATGTGAGATTATATCGCAGATTTTAAGCATTTTAAGAAATTCCAATGAAATAGAACTAACAGTATCAGAATACACCCAAGTTATTCGTTTACAGAAAAAATCACTCTTCGGGAATTAGCAGAAATGCTTTTGGCTGCTATTTAAAGTTTTTAACACTCTGCTCAATTCCTAAAATAAATTATTAATTTTTATTCGTTTATTTTATCATGGACGTTTCTTTTTTTACTGATTGTAATTAGTAGTCAAGTTTTGACGAGGCCCTATCAGTAAGTTCCAAGTTCCTGCCCCGAATTAAGGAGAGCCTGAACTAAGTTCAACAAGCTTAGTTTATTTGTTGGAACAACTTGTTTGGTTTTCCCGAAAGCAAGTAATAAGATTCACTTCTTCAATTTCACTTTCTCCCTGGTTGTTTCTGGAATTTGGATACTGACTGCTAGCTGCTGGATACTTCACCCGTAACCTGTAACCCGAAACGCGTAACGCTTAACCCACAACTTTAAAAATTGATCCATAAAACACTTACCAGCAAATCCTTACATGTCATTTTTTTCGTTCTTCCCTAGATAGCCGGCTTTTGATACACCCTCTTTTTGTATAAACTTTTCAGAAGGTAATTACATGTTTTTCAGCAGAAAAATGTACTTTTGCCTTTTCTAAAAAACAATTGAAATAATTACAGAACCTGCAAAAGGACACAAAATGAAACGACTGAAAATTAAAGAGGTACTGACCGGAAGTCAAAAAGGTCAGCAAGTTTTGGTAAAAGGTTGGGTACGGACAAAACGTGGTAGTAAAAATGTAAATTTCGTTGCGTTGAATGACGGTTCTACCATCAATAATTTGCAGGTTGTTGCTGATGTTGAAAAATTTGGAGAAGATTTCTTAAAGGATATAAATACAAGTACTTCACTGGCTGTAACAGGTGATTTGGTTGAATCGCAAGGAAGTGGGCAGTCAGTTGAATTGATTGCCACTGAAATTGAAATTTACGGCAAAGCTGATCCTGAAGTTTACCCGATTCAGCCTAAAAAACATACACTTGAATTTTTGCGCGAAAATGCCCACTTACGTTTTCGTACGGCTACTTTCAGTGCTGTTTTTCGTATTCGCCATGCCATGGCATTTGCCATTCATAAGTATTTCAACGATAAAGGTTTTTATTACATGCACACCCCTATTGTAACTGCATCTGATGCTGAAGGAGCAGGGCAAATGTTCCATGTTTCAACTTTGGACCCGCTTAATCCACCTGTGACAGAAGAAGGTGAAGTTGATTATGCTCAAGACTTTTTTGGAAGGCCAACAAACCTTACCGTATCTGGCCAGCTTGAGGGAGAATTAGGTGCAACTGCTTTGGGTGAGATTTATACTTTTGGCCCAACTTTCCGTGCTGAAAACTCAAACACAACCCGCCACCTTGCAGAGTTCTGGATGATTGAACCTGAAATGGCCTTTTATGACCTGAGTGACAACATGGATCTTGCAGAAGATTTCCTGAAATATCTTACTAAATATGCACTTGACAACTGCATGGATGACCTTAAATTCTTGAGTAACCGTCTTACACAAGAAGAAAAAAACAAGCCACAAGATCAGCGTTCCATGGAGTTGATTGAAAAATTGAACTTTATTGTTGACAATGATTTTGTTCGCTGTACTTATACCGGGGCTATTGATATTTTAAGAAATTCAAAGCCTTTCAAAAAGAAGAAATTCCAGTTTCCTGTTGAATGGGGTGTAGATCTTCAAAGTGAGCACGAACGTTACCTGGTTGAGAAGCATTTTAAAAAACCAGTTATCTTAACCGATTACCCAAAAGACATCAAAGCATTCTACATGAAGCAAAATGATGATGGCAAAACGGTAGCTGCAATGGATGTTTTATTCCCTCAAATTGGTGAGATTATTGGAGGTTCACAACGTGAAGAAAATTACGATAAACTTATTACCCGTATGAAGGAAATGGATATCCCTGCAGAAGAAATGTGGTGGTATTTGGATACCCGTCGTTTTGGAACAGTGCCCCATGCCGGATTTGGATTAGGTTTTGAACGCTTCATTTTGTTTGTGACAGGAATGGGCAATATCCGTGATGTAATTGCATTTCCAAGGACACCTAAAAGCGCTGAATTTTAAAGACATTCGAATTCTAAAAATAGTTTCCCCTTCTGAGAAGCTGTCTAAAAATTATCCATCCATTTGATTATGCGTCTTTCCTGCCTACCGCAGGCAGGTTCGCTTATACTGCGTTGAATTTTCCTTAAATAG
>JANQII010000279.1 GCA_028282195.1 Prolixibacteraceae bacterium | reverse complement strand
ACGTTTATCATTGAGTTTTAAATATCTATCGGCATAATACCCGTGTATAAATTAACACATAAAATGGTATTATTTAACCGCAGAGTGCGCAAAGTTTTTGTCGGAAAGTGCGCTAAGGGGTGACTTGGGGCAATGATTATTTTGCAAAATGTTAAGATCAACCCAAAACTCACGTTAAATTAGTAAATGGATAAATTGTCAATGTTCGTTAGTGATTTTCATTATTTTTAGATTTAAATTTTTCTAAAACTCTGGGATTGGATTTTTTTATATGGAATTTTTATTTGTATATGGAACCTTGCAAAAACCGGGAAATAGCCATATGGCTGATTTCCTGGCATTAAATGCTGATGTTGTTGCTGAAGGCTTTTTTTATGGGCGCCTTTATGACTTAACCCACTACCCGGGAGCTGTAAGAGGAAAGAATCCGGATGGGAAAGTTTATGGAACTATTTATAAATTGAATAATCCTGGAGAAGTGTTGCCTGTTCTGGATGACTATGAGGCTGTTGAAGAAGGGCTGTACGTGAGGGAAAAAATACCCGTTTTTATTTCAGGGAAAGAAGAAATTGAATGTTGGGTTTATTTATATAATCAGCCAACCGATAATCTAAGCCAAATTATTTCAGGCAATTATAATAAACACTTAAGAAAATGACTCACATAGTAACTGAAATACGAAAAGAACTTAGGAACAACATCGATGAAAAGACATTGGGCAACAGTCAGCGTTTCTTTAAAGAGAAGATAAAATATCATGGAGTTCGTGTGCCTGTAGTTAATAAAATCAGTAAAGATTTCTATAAGCAGTTAAAAGGGAAAAGTAAAGCAGAAATACTTGGTTTGTGTGAGTTATTATGGCAGTCAGGGTTCATTGAAGAGTCGTATGTAGCTTGCAATTGGTCATTTTATTTGCGTAAAAGTTATGAACCTTCCGATTTTAAGCTTTTTTACAAATGGATTGATTCGTATGTAAACAATTGGGCATCATGTGATTCATTCTGCAATCACACTATGGGGGAGTTCATTCAAATGTACCCTGAATTTATTTCAAAGTTTAAGGAATTTACGGTTTCAGATAACAGATGGGTTCGACGCGCATCAGCAGTAAGTTTAATTGTACCTGCCAGAAAAGGCATGTTTCTGACTGATATTTTTGAAATAGCAGACCGCTTATTAACAGATCAGGATGATTTAGTACAAAAAGGCTATGGCTGGATGCTTAAAGTTGCCAGTCAGGTATATCAGAACGAAGTATTTGATTATGTGATGAAAAACAAAAATAACATGCCACGCACAGCTTTACGTTATGCCATTGAAAAAATGCCAAAAGAATTAAAGGCAGAAGCAATGGCAAAATAATTGTAGCCTCAGTTCCCTGCCGCTATAATTTATTATAATCTAAAAGAGACTATCCCAAAAGAATAAAATTCAAACCACTAAGAGCGCATAAGATTACGCAAAGAACATTAAAACACTGATATAGAAAAGGATTGAATCTTTGCATCTTTTGCGGTTTCTTAAAATACTTAGCGGTTAAGTTAACTTTTGAGGACAGCCTCATGTTTAAATGGCTGTGCCATGATTTTCATATAGGTAAATGTAAAATATTGAATAAGCCTGCCTGTCGGCAGACAGGAAATATCCAATCAGAAAGTTCTTTGCAATCCATTTTTTGTTCCTTATTTCTTATTTTGACTTTCTATGTTGTTTTTCTTTGAATCGCCCTATGGGTACAAATCAAGTCCACCTTCTTTGAGGGTGGATATTTAGTTGCCAAATACCCTTCTTAATAACTCGGTTACCCTTGCTGCAGGATCCTGGCGAATGTTTTGTTCGGTTTCCGCAATTTTAAGGAATAGCCCATCCAAGGCACGTTGGGTAAGGTAGTTGCTTAAATCGGTCTCAACTTTTTCAAGATTGGTAATTTGCCCAACAAATGATCCTGCCACCTGGTTCCATTTTCCGGTAAGCTCATCCCAGGATTGTTGTGCTGAGAGCTTGCCAAGAAGTTTCTTATCCAGCGATTGCTGAATTTTAGGTTGGTACAATTGAGTTAGCTCGTTGTAATTGGTACGCTTTAAGTATTCGGTTGCTGCATGATTTCCACCAGTTAAAATACCTGCCGCATCCTGGATGGTCATTGACTTAATACTGTTCACCAAAATGGGAGCAGCTTCTTTAGCTGCGTCAGATGCTGCATGGTTTATAGAAGTGATAACTTTGTCAACCAACTGCTGACCACCGGGAAGTTTACTTAGGTTATCCGTAATCGTTTTAGCTTCAGGGGGAAGTAGGATCTTCACAGCTTCATCTTTTAAATAACCATCAATTACCGACAGGCGTGCAACAGAACTGTCTGTCCCTACTACCAATGCTTCTTTTAGCCCCGCAATAATTTCAGATTGTGTAAGAGGACGTTGCTCGTTGTAAATGGTTTGTGCTATTTGTTGCATCTCGGCACAGCCCGCGATAAGCACAGCCAAAAATGCTATCAGGAATATTTTATATCTCATTTTCTTTCTTTTTTAAACAAGATACAAGAAAAAAAACGGAAAGCATTTAAAGTTTAAATTAAGATATTAATTCATTTTCTATCTGCTCAAACGGATGTCATCTTTCCAAAAGATGACATCCTGACTAGCCCACATTCATGTACCAACCGTTTGAGATGCAGGAAAAAACCTGTCATTGGCTGGCTTTTGATACATCCCCTGAACAAAAACAGGGAAATGGTACCCAAGTAACTACAGATATATGGCGCACAGCGGAAAAACCAGGCGAAATTAAACTTTTGACTGACTACCCGGGGATAATTGCATCCGGTTCAGACATTTCGTTTATAACGGTTGAACTGGTTGACCAGCATCAAATCAGAAACACACTTGCTCAACATGAAATTCAATTCTCCATTGAAAAACAATACCTTTAATCCCAATGTTGCGTTAGTATATTAGCCAGTAAAACCTCAATTCTAATGGATGGAAAATAAATTAGATTTTCCAATATTATTTATGCTTCCTTTGATAAACCCATTTTAGTCGTATTTTTGAAAAGGCAAAATTTAGAGTATGACGTTTAATGACAAAGAAATCGATCAGCAACTTATTTCCGGTATGCAATCTGGAGATGATGAGGCTTTTCGTAAATTGTTTGACCGCTATTCTAAACGTTTGTATAGTTTTGCAATGTTTCACTTATCCAATGCTTCAGATGCTGAAGATTTAGTTCAGCATGTTTTCGTTCAACTGTGGAGCAACAGGTACAAAATCCAGATAGAAGGGAATATAAAATCATACATTTTTAAAATTGCTGTGAATGAGGTGTATGATATCATAAGGAAGAAAAAATATGATCATATTTTTTCTGAACTTACCAAAGTTTCTTCTTCTTTTGATAATGGTACGTGGGATGAGGTTGTTTTCAATGAACTGCAAACAAGGCATGACCTGCTTGTATCTAAAATGCCGGATAAAAGAAAGGAAATTTACCTGTATAGTCGGAAAAAAGGTTTAACAAATAAGGAAATTGCTAAAAAATTGAATATTTCTACAAGGACTGTTGAAAGTCAAATACACAAAGCATTGCTGTTTTTAAAAGAACACCTTCTGGAACAAACTTTAACTGCAACTATTTATTATTATCTATTCGTAATATAACTTGCTGATAGATAGATAGTCTGTCTTTTTTTTAGAAAAACTTGTAAAAATAATAACTTGGTGAGTAAGTAGTTACTCCAGGTTGCCAGTACTATACTATAAAATGTGTTTGATGGAAAAATCATATCAAAATAGCGAGCAAAAAATTTATTCAGGCAATATTTCTGAAAAGGAATTAAATAATTTTCATAATTTATTTTTGTTGACTGAAAATGAATATAACGTTAAAGGGATTTTATTAAACCACCTCATGGAATTCAAAGGTGATGTGAAAAACTATCCTGATTTCGATAAGCTATTCATATCCATTAAGCGGAAGATTCGGGAAGAAAATCGGAATAATGTAAAACCATTCAAAACTTTTGTGTTGTCAAAGTTTGCCAGGGTAGCGGCTGTTTTGTTAATAGGAATTATCATATGCGCATTGGGTTATTATTTATTTAATCAAAAGCATGACTACACAACCCTAATATCGGCAAATACAGCTTCTGTTGCGTTTTCAGCTTTACCAGACGGGACACAATTATATCTGAATTCCGGTTCACAACTTAGCTTTAACCCATCTGACTGGGGAAAGAAACGTATTGTAGAATTAAAAGGGGAAGCCTGGTTTGAGGTAGAAGCTAATAAAAACAAACCTTTTATTGTAAAAACGTCCTATTATGATGTTCATGTAACTGGAACTAAATTTAATGTAAAAGCCTATGAACCAGATGTGGAAGTGACAACAACACTTGATGAGGGCAGTGTTAAAATAGTTTCTTCAGACAAGCTTAAACTTGAACATGAAATAACCCTTGAAGCTGGGGAACAATTCATCTTTGATAAAGAATCAAGAGGAGGTATTGTTAAAAAGGTCAATGCAAGCTGGTTTACTTCCTGGAAAGAGAATAAACTTATTTTCGTTAATATGAAGCTGGAAGAAATGTGTGTGTTGCTGGAAAGAAAATATGGTGTTGATATTATATTAAAAGATAAAAGGCTTTTTGATTTACACTTTAATGGAACAATTAAAAACGAAACGATAATACAAGTTCTTGAAATATTAAGAAACACTCTACCGATCGAATATAAAATAGTAGATCAGCAGATTGAAATAGTTAATAAATAAAAGTAGATAAGGGGGAATGCCTATGAGATAATAAAAACACAAAAAGCAAGTTGGTTGGTGATGGCACACCAACCAACTTAAGTTGTTAAGTAAATGGTGATTACCACCAATACTATTATTAAAATTAAACATTCAAATTTATGAAAAAAAATGGTACTAATCCTTTTCTGTACAGCGGAAAAGTAAAAAAGGTATTACTGACTATGAAACTAACAATGATATTGTTGTTGATCTGTCTGATACAGGTTTCTGCATCTGTTTATTCTCAATCAACAAAATTTAGCTTTGTGGTTGAGAACAAGCATGTACTCGATGTACTAAAAGAAATCGAAGAAAAAAGTGATTATCGGTTCTTTTACATCAGTGAACACGTGGACGTAGAAAGGAAAGTCTCGATAAAGGTTAACAATAAAACTGTCGAAAACATACTTGATCAATTATTCAAAGGACACGAAGTAAAGTATGAGATCGTTGATGACTTTCTTATATCCCTTAGTTCGAAAGAATCTAATTTTTCGACAGGGAATAGTTCCCAACAACAAAAAACTGTTTCAGGAACAGTAACAGATTCATCAGGTATTCCCTTGCCTGGTGTAACAGTAGTTGCAAAAGGAACAACAACCGGAACTGTAACGGATCAGGACGGGAATTTTAGTCTAACCAATGTCTCAACCGGTGCAACATTGGTTTTTTCTTTTGTAGGGATGAAGACGCAGGAACTTGAGGTTGCCGAGCAATCAACTTTCAATATAATACTGGAAGAAGATGCGATTGGCATTGAAGAAGTTGTGGCGATTGGTTATGGCACAAAGAAAAAGAGCCACCTAACAGGGTCTGTAGAATCAGTTAATACAGGAGTCCTTGAAAACCGTCCTGTGAAATCAGTAACAGAAGCCCTTCAGGGAGTTGTGCCCGGCTTAAATGTAGATTTGACCGATGGGGCCCCGGAGAGTGATCCCAACCTTAATATACGTGGGTTCACGGGATTTGATAAAGATAATAAACCTGAACAAAAAGGTCCTCTGGTATTGGTAGATGGGATTGAACTTACATTAAGCGATATTAACCCTAACGATGTGGAAAGTATCTCTGTTTTAAAAGATGCAGCTGCTTCTGCTATCTATGGTTCACGCGCCCCTTACGGTGTAATCCTTATTAAAACGAAGAGCGGGAAAAGAAATGAAAAGATAAAAGTAAACTATAATGGGAATTTGAGGTTTGGTTCTCCAATCAACCTTCCTTCATGGGTTGATTCCTGGGTTGCAGCCGAAAAATTTAACGAAGGCAGGCGAAACATGTTGCAAGGCCCGGTTTACGGAGACGAAGTGATCCAGCGTATGAAAGATTATGGTGCAGGACTTATTGAGGATAATAACATCTCACGGCCAGACGGATCCTGGGGGGCACATTTCGATGCCCATGCAAACACTGACTGGTTTGCAAAAACAATGAGGAGTACAGTCCCAAGTCAGCAACACAATTTTAGTTTTTCAGGTGGAAGCAATAATACTTCCTATTATATGGGATTAGGCTACAACGAATCTGTTGGTATTTTCAAAGGGATCGGGGACTATAAAGATCGTTATAACGCTTTACTAAAAGTCAATACTGATGCAACAGAATGGCTAAACCTTAGTTTAGGAATGAACTACATCAAAACTGATGAGCAAGGACCAAACGGCGGAACAGGACGGGATTACAATACCTTTTTTAATGGTATGTCCAGATCATGGCCTAACTGGCCCGACATTAACCCCAATGGAAGTCCGCACTGGTTAAGCAGTGTGCCACTTTTGCAGGGTAAACTCGGCTCTGAAGGCAAAATAAGAAATATTTCTACGGTTACTGGTGGTTTGCTCATTACACCCATTAAGAATTGGGAGATAAATGGTCAATATACCTGGAAACATGCTGATGAAAATTATGAAAGGATAACGTTGCCACTTACTGTAATTCGTGCAAACGGAACAACCCGTCCTTCGGGGAGGGCACCAAACTACTCCGAAGTAAGGCGGGAGTTTTTTGCTTCGAACTACCATACCCTGGATATAAACACTTCATACACCAAAAGCATTAATAACCATAATTTCCTGGTTATGGCCGGGTACCAGGAGGAGTATTTCAGGTCCGAAAAGGTCATTGCATCCAATCGGGATTTATACACAACGTCTGTACCAGCTCTTCATGTGACATTTGGTGATAACCCATTTGTGGATGATGAGTTGGACCACTGGGCAACCCGTGGTGTATTTGGACGCTTTTCCTATGATTATGAAGGAAAGTACCTTATTGAGTTTAATGGTCGGTACGATGCACATTCCAAGTTCCCAAAAGATATTAGATGGGCGTTCTTCCCTTCTGTTTCCGCGGGTTGGAATATTGCGAAAGAGAATTTTTGGCCTGTCAGCCAAATTAGCTATTTTAAACTTCGTGGTTCATACGCTAGTCTGGGGGATCATGGGTTAGGTAACTATGTGTACCTTCCAACTTTAGGCACAGAAATTGGTGGAGATGAGGAAATAATTCTTGGAGGCAACAAAGCCCCGATAGTTACTATGCCGGGATTAGTCAGCTCAAACTTAACATGGGCAAAACCACGGACTTTAGGGTTTGGTGTAGACGCAAGTGCATTTAAAAACCGACTTGAGCTTACTTATGACTGGTACCAAAGGACCACACATGATTTGGCTGGCCCGGCAGAACCTTTACCAGAAACATTGGGTACAAATCCCCCCAAAGAAAATAATTCGGTGACCGAAACAAGAGGATGGGAATTTTCAGCTAAGTGGAGAGATCGTGGATTCAATTTAATGGGAAAACCAGTGAATTATACCATTCACGCCAGGGTTTCAGACTATGTTGGGTATGTGGTTGAATATGAGCAAAATGTAAATGGGGCAAGAGGTTCCTGGACACCGGGTGAAGTATTTGGGAAATTATATGTCTATGAATCCAATGGTATTGCTCAAAATATTGACGATGTAAAAAACAATGTCCCTCAGGGAAATGACTGGTATTACCCTGGTGATTTAATGTTAGTTGATAAAAATGGTGATGGCCAGGTAAATGAAGGGGAAGGTGGTTTTTGGTACGCGCAAGGCGACCGGGTTGAAGCAGGTTATGATTACCCAAGATATCGTTATGGGGCAAATATTGGATTAGACTGGAATGGTTTTGACTTGTCTGTCCTGCTTGATGGGGTTGGGCACTGGAAAATTTATGAAAAGCAACAATATGTATTTGGATCTGGGCACTCCATCTGGCATACAACATGGTACGATGACCATGAAAAGCTGGGGACATGGACACCTGATAATCCGGATGCTTTTTATCCAAGATTTTACCTGAAAAGAAAAAATACCGACAGGGCAAACGAGCAGTATCTTCAAAACCTGGCACATTTAAGGATAAAGAACCTGCGTGTTGGCTATAATTTTTCACAAAGGTTTTTAAATAAACTTAGGCTGAACAAACTGTACATGTATTCATCCATTGAAAACCTGGGATTTATCTATTACAAATCGTTTATTAAATATGATCCTGAAATACTGGACAACAAGGGAGGGCAAGGATATCCCCCTCAACGGGTTATTTCATTTGGAATAAACATTGGGATTTAACTAATTAATTGAAAAAAATATGAAAAAAAATATTCAATATAAATGGTTTTTTGGAGTTTTAATACTCTGCATGTTGATAGCATGTAACGATGATTTTCTTGAAAGGTACCCTTTGGATTCAATGAGTGATGCAACATTTTTCACTTCAGCAAATGACCTGAAAGCATTTACTGCTGGGTTTTACAAGCAACTTCCTCTCTATGAGCACTGGGAAAATAACAAAGGATTGGATCATAATACAGATATGGTTATACAACAAAACCCGGCTGAAAACCTTATGCAGCAAGGGGCAAGTGGTCAGGCGGCTGACTTTAAAGATGTTAACAAAAACTGGAACAGACATTGGGATTGGATCAGGCAATTTAACTACTTCCTTGAGAATGCCTATAAGGTTAGCCCGATGGATGCTGCTGCTAAACATTATAAAGGAGAAGGCTATTTCTGGCGGGCAAGGAGGTATTATCATATGCTTGTTGATTACGGAGATGTCCCGATAATTAAAGAGGCATTAAATGTGGATAGTGAAAAATTATATAAAACAAGGGATTCAAGGTATGATGTTGCTAAATTTATAATGGAAGACCTGGATTCAGCCATTGTAAATCTTGAATGGAAAGGCGAAGGAGCTGCTTCCGATGCAGGACGGGTAAACAAAGAATCAGCCATTATCTTAAAAGCCCGGGTAGCCCTTTTTGAAGGGACCTGGGAAAGGTACCATGGCGCTAAAGGGACTCCATTTGCAGTTAATGGCAAAGATGGTACTGAATTTCTTCAAATGATCGAACCTGCAATAAACGAATTGATCGATCATCAAGGAACAAATATCTTTACTGACGGGGGGCCGCTAAATGAACCTTACAACCAAATAACAGCACAAAACAAGGCTGACCAAACGGAAGGGGTTTTCTTCTACAGGGTTTATGACCCGGAACTTTTCTCCAGTCATGATTTCTTTGGAGGAGTATTAAGTGGCCCTAATGGTGTTACAAAGAGGTTGGTTGACTACTATCTTGCAAAAGATGGAAAACCTCAGTCCTTATCAGCTTTACCTGTTGATCCTGCTAATCTAACCAATCTTAGTGAAAACCTTGACCCCCGGTTTAGTCAAACAATTTGGACACCGGACAAAGGGCCTCAAAACAGGTTGCCGGAGTTTGAAACACTTGCCGGTCCTGCAAGGTATCCGGTTATAACCAGTTTTGATAATAGTTACATATCTACTGGTTTAAAGATATGGAAAGGGGCAGTGTTTGATGCATCACAATGGCGTCTTGGAGAAGTTGACGATGTATTTATCCGTTACGCCGAAGGATTGCTCGCTCTGGCGGAAGCTAAAGCTATCCTGGGTACCATTACTCAATCAGATATTGATAAAACTGTAAATGTATTGAGAGACAGGGTTGGAATGGCCCATATGAACCTGGGTGAAGTTGAAGGGTGGCCTTCTGGTTTATATCAGGCACCTGAAGGGTTCAATCCTTCTGAATCAAATATCTTAAATGAAATTAGGCGCGAACGCTCGATTGAGTTTGCAGCAGAAGGATATAGGCTCAATGATCTTAAGCGATGGGCTGTATACGATGATGCAATTAATGGACAAAAACCGCAGGGAGCACATCTTCAGCAATTTCTGGATTATTTTAATGATCCTGTGCAATTAGCAGATGATGGTTTTACACCTGAGAACATCGTAAGTCTGTCCATTATTATTGGTGACAATGTTGATATTGATGCTGATGGATATATAAATCCGTTCTTCAGGACACCTGAATTTATAGAAGGGGGCTCTGGTTATTATATTGACCCGGGAAGAGATTACCTTATGCCAATTCCTCCTTCTCAGATTGACCTGTACCTTGAAAAAGGCGGGGTTACTTTATCCCAAAACCCTGGATGGTTTTAATAATTGAATAGTGTATTAAAAAGAAGAAATATGAAAAATATAGTATATCTGTTTATTGTTGTGGTTTTAGCCGGAATGTATGCTTGCGAACCACGAATTGATCTGGACGAAGGACAATGGGGCGATCATGCATTCATCGATAATGCGAAGCTATTTAGGTTAGATGCGGATGAACATGAGCTGCAGGAATTCTATACAAGCGGGACCTTGACCCCTGCGGTAAAAAGAATATATGTTTCAGGTGATGCGGAAATTGATAAAGATAACTTGATCGCCACCATAACGGTTTCAAGTGATGTTGATTTATCAATGGCTGGTATTGTCATTTTCCATAAAGCGGTTAAGGTAGAACCTTTAAATGGTGCACCAATTGCTGGAATCCTGAACAACTTTTCTTCAGGAAGCTTTCAATATCGGCTACATTCAGCTGATGGCTCAACACATGACTGGACCATAAACATTATTAAATAATGTGAATCAAGGGTTGAAGCTGAATATTCAGGGAAATCCTTGATTTGACCTCTTCCGATTCGGTTGATAGGCTGATTGTGCAAGGTGTTATCA
>JANQII010000212.1 GCA_028282195.1 Prolixibacteraceae bacterium | reverse complement strand
CAATATGCCCCTGTTTAATTATTAATTAAAATTTATATAGCTATGAAAACATGAGTTTTGGATTCAATAAATTGTTTTTCAATGGTTTATGGTGTTAGTCTGTATTGATCTCTATTCGCGTCTTTGCGGATTCTTATGTTCCTTTGCGGTTTCTTTATTTGGCATTGATAAATTCATATTTAATTTATTTCATTGGTTTTCATCGGGTTATTTAACCGCAGAGTGCGCAAAGTTTTTATCGGAAAGTGCGCTAAGAGGTGACTTGGGGTAATGATTATTTTGCAAATGTTAAGATCAACCCAAAACTCACGTTAAATAGTCAAATTTAAATATTAGGAAGAGCTGCATTTTTTTGCAGCCTTTTCTTTTTGCTAAAAAACAGGATAAGACCTGAGCTTTTGTTTTTTGTTTTTCACAAGTACCTGACAAGCTTCTAAAAGTTTCTATATGTTCATTTATTTTTGATTTTTGACGGCTTATTTTGCTAGTAAAATAAGGCTGTTGTTAAACATTGACAATGCTTGTTTTTGATGAATGAAAGTCAGTTTTTAGGTGTAATTTCATCTTTTCCTTTGTCAAAAAAATAAAGAGTCATTTTAAACTAAAATAAGTGACATGAATGTAGATATGAATCAATTTATGGAGGCTTTAAAAGCCCGCACTCCAGGTGAAAAAGAATTTCATCAGGCAGTTCATGAAGTAGTTGAATCCATTTGGGATGTTTATCAACGTAATCCACGATATCAAAAAGCAAAAATTTTAGAACGTATGATTGAACCTGAAAGGGTTGTTATGTTCCGTGTGCCTTGGGTTGATGACCAGGGAGATGTCCAGGTAAACCGGGGTTACCGTGTTGAGTTTAACTCAGCGCTTGGCCCATACAAAGGGGGACTTCGTTTTCACCCTACCGTAACTCTTTCAATTTTGAAATTTTTAGGGTTTGAGCAAATTTTCAAAAACAGTTTGACTACGCTGCCAATGGGTGGTGGAAAAGGCGGATCTGATTTCAGCCCTAAAGGAAAATCTGACAATGAGATTATGCGTTTTTGCCAAAGTTTTATGACTGAGCTTCAACGTCATATTGGACCAAATACGGATGTGCCTGCAGGCGATATTGGTGTTGGTGGCCGTGAAATAGGTTATATGTTTGGGCAGTACAAACGAATCAGAAATGAGTTTACCGGGGTTTTAACCGGTAAAGGTTTGGCATGGGGTGGTAGTTTAATACGTCCTGAAGCAACTGGCTTTGGAGCTGTTTACTTTACACAACATATGCTTGAGCAAATTGGTAAGAAGATTGAAGGGCATACTTTCAGTGTTTCCGGTTTCGGGAATGTGGCCTGGGGAGCAATCATGAAAATAAATGAGCTTGGTGGTAAAGTAGTTACTATTTCAGGCCCGGATGGATATATTCATGACCCGGAGGGGATAACCGGGGAAAAAGTTGAATACTTGCTTGAACTTCGTGCTACTAATAATGACATTGTCGAGCCTTATGCAGATGAATTTGGGGCAGGGTTTTATCCCGATAAAAAGCCGTGGGAAGTACCTGTAGATATAGCAATTCCATGTGCAACTGAAAATGAAGTAGATTTAGATGATGCTAAAATGTTGATTGAGAACGGTTGTTTTATGTTAGCTGAGGCTTCAAACATGGGGTGTACATCCGATGCTGTTGAGTACCTGATTGAAAAAATGCATTATGCTCCGGGTAAAGCTGTTAATGCAGGTGGTGTTGCTGTTTCAGGTTTGGAAATGACTCAAAACAGCCAACGCCTGAACTGGACCCGCGAAGAAGTTGACGCACGTTTGCACATAATTATGAAGGAAATTCATGAAGCGTGTGTAAAGTACGGGCGCAACGGAAATAAAATCAACTATGTAAAAGGTGCAAATGTAGGTGGCTTTGTAAAAGTTGCCGATGCTATGTTGGCACAAGGGGTTGTGTAGTTCTTGAGAAAATATAATTTACTGAACAAATACTTAAACCCGGTTGTCTAACTTGAGGGACTTGCCGGGTTTTTGGTTGAATTATCATTTAGATAATATTGTTTTTAAGGTCACTTTAGCTAAAAATGTTTTATTTGGGGCAAATTTTTTAAAATGCTCATTGATACACACTCACACATATATTCAGAAGATTTTAGTGATGACATTGATGAGGTCGTGAAGCGATCTTATGAAAATGATGTGCGAAAAATTATTTTACCAAATATAGATAGTTCATCAGTCAAGAAGATGCTTGACCTGGTTGATAACTACCCTCGGATTTGTTATCCGTTAATGGGTTTGCATCCAACTTCTGTAAATGAAGATTATCAGGAAGAATTATTGTTGGTTGAATACTGGTTGAAAAAGAGAAAGTTTTATGGAGTAGGTGAGGTTGGGATTGATTTATACTGGGACTCAACTTTTTTTGAAGAACAAGTAAAAGCTTTCAGGCACCAATTGTATTTGGCGAAAAAATATAAACTTCCTGTAGTAATACATGTGCGGGATTCTTTTAAGGAAACATATGAAGTTTTAAAAGAAGAAAATTCGGATGAGCTTACTGGTGTCTTCCACAGTTTCACAGGTACAGTCGAGCAAGCAAATCAAATACTGGATTTAGGCTTCAAACTTGGAATTGGTGGAATTGTAACTTTCAAAAATGGAGGATTAGATAAAGTTTTGGGAAATATTGATCCGGCCCATATGGTACTGGAAACAGATTCCCCATACCTGACACCTGCTCCAAACCGCGGAAAACGTAACGAAAGTGCTTACCTTATATATATAGCAAGAAAAATTGCCGAAATTCATAACACAACCGTAGGTGAAATTGCCAGGATTACTACTGAAAATGCAATTAAATTGTTCGGTATTTAATGAATGCTTTAATTACATTTGTATTTTAAAAAATATTGAATCTTGAAAAAGCCTTCAATTTTACTGATTTATACCGGTGGAACAATTGGAATGGTTCAAAAAACAGGTAACGGTTTAAGCCCTGTTAAGTTTGATCAAATCATGGAAGAAGTACCGGAACTTAACAGATTGGGGTACAAGCTTGATACAATCGCTTTCAATCCACCAATCGACTCTTCGGATATGACCCCTAAGATTTGGGCAAAACTAGCTAAAACTATTCAGCGGAATTATAATCGTTACGATGGTTTTGTGGTGTTGCACGGTACAGATACAATGGCTTATACGGCATCTGCTTTAAGCTACATGTTTGAGAACCTCGATAAGCCAGTTGTAATGACCGGTTCCCAACTTCCAATTGGAATATTTAGGACAGATGGAAAAGAAAACCTGATCACATCGATAGAAATAGCTGCTGCTCAGAAAAACGGCACGACTATTGTGCCAGAAGTCAGCGTTTATTTTGATAATAAACTATATCGGGGGAACAGGGTAAGTAAAAGACATGCTGATCATTTTAGTGCCTTTGATTCAGTGAACTACCCGCTGCTTGCAAAAGCTGGTGTGGACATTAATTATTTTACAGACAATATTTATTACCCTCAGAACAAAGGAATATTGAAAGTAAGTTCAGTTTTTAATGAACATGTAGCAGTTCTTAAAATTTTTCCGGGAATGAGTCGGGAGGTCTTTGAAAATATTGTAAACATTCCCGGCCTGAGAGGGGTCGTTTTAGAAACATTTGGGTCAGGAAATGTAGCAACAGCTTCCTGGTTAATTCGTGTGATTAGAAAAGCAATAAAGGGAAAAATGATTTTTCTTAACGTTACTCAATGCCAGGGAGGTGCTGTTCGAATGGGGCATTACGAAGCCAGCAGAAAGCTCCTGGAGGCAGGAGTTGTAAGTGGAAAAGACATGACAACAGAGGCTGCAGTTACAAAGCTTATGTTTCTTTTAGGACAGGGTTTAAGTCAGGATGATATCAAGTTGCACCTGCATAAAAGTATGCGTGGGGAAATAAGTGAATAGCTTATTTTTATTTCACAATTTTTTTGTATTTTGCAGCGCTAAAAATTCTGGGGGCAGAAAATACTGGAGAGGTGCAGGAGTGGCTGAACTGGCACGCCTGGAAAGCGTGTGTACCCCGAAAGGGTACCGAGGGTTCGAATCCCTCTCTCTCCGCGGGGAGTTCTAAAAAATATTGAAACTTTGATCTTCAACTATTTGAAGACATTAAATACATTACATCATAACAAAATTGAAATAAGGAGATTTACTAATTAAAATTAAAACCAATGATGAAAAAACTATTTGCGTTTATAGCAGTAATTGGGATGCTTTACATCGGAGTGTCCAACAATGCCGTTGCTCAGGATCAAACTGATGAAACGACAACAGAAGTAGCTCAAGAAACTACACCTGCTGTAGTTGCAGCGGACGTTGAAGAAGAGCAGGCTGCTGCTGAAGAAGAAGGAAAATCATTACACAGCCAGTTAAAGCAAAAATTTATTGAAGGTGACCCTGCTTTCATGTCTTTTGTATTGATTGCATTGATTTTAGGTCTTGCAATGGCATTGGAAAGAGTAATTTACCTGAACCTTTCTACAAGTAACAACAAAAAACTACTTGTTAAAGTAGAAGAAGCTTTGGATAATGGTGGTATTGAAGCTGCAAAAGAAGTTTGCCGTAATACCCGTGGCCCTGTTGCAAGTATCTTCTACCAGGGACTTGACCGTTCAGAAGAAGGTTTGGATGTTGTTGAAAAAACGGTGGTTGCCTACGGTGGTGTACAAGCTGGTTTACTGGAAAAAGGGTTAAGCTGGATTGCATTGTTCATCGCTCTTGCCCCTATGCTTGGTTTCATGGGAACGGTAATCGGTATGATTGCTGCATTCGACGCTATTGAAGTTGCTGGTGATATTAGCCCTGCTCTTGTAGCTGGCGGTATTAAAGTAGCTTTGATTACAACGGTATCTGGTCTTGTAGTTGCTATTATCCTTCAGATTTTCTACAACTATTGTGTAGCTAAAATCGACAGTATTGTTAATAGCATGGAAGATGCTTCCATTTCTTTGATCGATATCCTTGTAAAACACAATCTTAAAAAATAATTGAATTTATGAAACTTGAAAAAGTATTAACCATTACATTATGGGTGCTTTTAGTTGTTTCAGCTTTTCTGATTGTGTCTATGATGACCAATATCAGTGATAATGATGCTGATGCTACTATGGGTGCCTGGATAAACACTAACCTTACATGGTCTTATATTCTATTGATTATAGGAGGAGTGGTTGCTGTTGTTTTTGCACTGTATAATACACTTACAGACAAAGCTGCTGCAAAAAAAGGTTTGATGGCATTAGTTTTTGCCGGTGTTGTTTTAGCAATTTCTTATGCTCTTTCAACTGATGTTTTGCCTCAGTTCCACGGAGTAGAAAAATTTATTGCTGATGGAACATTGACTCCAACAATATCTAAATGGATTGATACCACTTTGTATGCAACATATATCCTGATTTTATTAGCTATTGTTGCAACTATTGTATCGTCAGTCTCTCGTGTATTTAAATAATTCAATGTGGTTTTAACACAGGAAAAAAATTAAATTATGGCTAAGAAAATACCTGAAATACCTGCAGCATCATTAGCTGATATCGCTTTTATGTTGCTTATCTTTTTCCTGGTAACGACCACGATGGATGTTGACAGCGGTCTTAGACGTAAACTTCCTCAAATGCCTCCACCAGATCAAGAGGCTCCACCACCAATTAAAGAAAGAAATATTTTTGTTGTATTGGTGAATGCCAATAATCAACTGTTGGTAGAGGGAGAAATTATGCGTGTAGAAGATCTTAAAGAGAAAGCCAAAGAATTTATGGCTAACCCTGCAGATGACGAAAATCTACCGGAAAAAACCTTGAAAGAAGTACCATACTTTGGTGAAGTTCCGGTGACTAAAGGGATTATCTCTTTGCGTAATGACGTTGGTACCCAATATGGTACGTACATCGCTGTTCAAAACGAGTTGGTTGGTGCTATTAATGAACTCAGGGAAGAATTGGCAAAAGAGAAATTTGGAAAATCTTTTGAAAATTTGGAAAGAGATCAGCAAAAAGCAATCCAGGAAATATATCCTCAGAAAATATCTGAGGCGGAACCTAAAAGAGTAGGAGGAAATTAATATGTCTAAATTTAGAAATAGCGGAGCAAAAGAATTACCACCGATTTCTACGGCTTCATTGCCTGATATCGTGTTTATGCTGCTTTTCTTCTTCATGGTAAGTACAACAATGCGGGAAGTTACGTTGAAAGTGAAGTTAACTGTTCCTGAAGCAACAGAATTATCAAAATTGGAGAAGAAATCGCTTGTGAGCTACATTTATGTTGGACCTCCTCACAAACAATACCAAAAAGTATTTGGATCTGAACCACGTATCCAGTTAAATGACCAGTTTGCAAATGTTTCTGACATTACCGATTACATTACTGCTGAGAGGGAAGCCAGAGACGAAGCAGAGGTGCCATCTATGGTTACGTCGCTAAAAGTGGATGAATATACTACGATGGGTATCGTTACCGATATAAAGCAGGAGTTGCGTAAAGCTGCAGCACTGAACATCAACTATTCTTCACGTAAAAAGGTAGAAAGAGATTAAGATTCTACAACTATATTTAGAAGGGAAGCTATTTTAGTTTCCCTTTTTTTCGCTCAATATTAACCCAAATAACTTATGCCTGTACTAAAATTTGATGAAGTTCCCTACGAAATGGTAAGGAAAGGACTGGAAAGGAAGATTATTCACACAAGTAATTTGATGAATGTTCTGATTGACTTTACTGATGGACCATGGGAAAAGCCGGAACCAATGCATAGTCATCCACACGAGCAAACTTCTTATGTTGCAGAAGGAAAAATCTTGTTTTTTTGTGAAGGAGAAGAACCGGAAGAACTGAAAGCAGGAGATATGTTTGCAGTTCCTTCAGGAAAGAAGCATACAATCCAACTGCTAACGAAAAGAGCGAGGCTGGTTGACAGTTTCAACCCAATTAGAAAAGATTTTCTTTAGAGAAGGGGCTATTCACGAGGCTGTCAAAAGAATAAAATTCAAACCGCAAAGAACGCGTAAGACTACGCTAAGAACACGAAGATCCTGATATCGAAAAGCTTAATTTCTTTGTATCTTCGCGATTCCTTAAAATACTTTGCGGTTAAGTTAACTTTTAGGACAGCCTCGTGAATAATAATGATCTTATTCTTCTTTCATATCCAGTTTCAGATTCAACTCTTCAAGTTGTGCTTCAGCGACAGGAGATGGAGAATCGATCATCACATCACGCCCGGAGTTGTTTTTGGGGAAAGCGATGACGTCACGAATTGTATCTAAGCCTGCAAACAATGAAACCAAACGGTCAAAACCGAAAGCAATACCTGCGTGGGGCGGTGCTCCGTATTTGAAAGCGCTCATTAAAAATCCGAACTGAGCTTCAGCTTCTTCTTTGGTGAAACCAAGCAAATCGAACATTTTTGCCTGGAGCTCAGAATCAAAAATCCGTACTGAACCCCCACCAATCTCAACACCATTAATTACAAGGTCATAAGCATTTGCACGTACTTCACCCGGCTTCGTTTTTATAAGATCGATATCTTCTGATTTTGGAGAAGTAAACGGATGATGCATGGCATGGAAACGTTTGCTTTCTTCATCCCATTCTAAAAGAGGGAAATCAACAACCCAAAGAGGCTTAAATGTATTTTTATCCCTTAACCCAAGGCGGTTACCCATTTCCAGGCGAAGTTCCCCAATTGCATTTAACATGTGCGATTTTTCTCCGGAAAGTACCAGCAGCAAATCTCCAGCTTTGGCGCCAAAAACTTCAACCCATTCTTTCAAGTCCTCTGCAGAATAAAATTTATCAACCGATGATTTGAAAGAGCCATCTTCATTGCACTTAACGTAAACCAAACCTTTGGCTTCAATCTGCGGACGTTTAACCCAATTGGTCAATTCATCAAGCTGTTTGCGCGAATATTCAGCACAACCTTCGGCACAAATACCGCCAACAAATTCAGCATCATCAAATACCTTAAAGCCTTTGCCTTTTGTTACACTGTTTAAATCTTTAATTAACATTTCAAATCGAGTGTCCGGCTTGTCTGAACCGTAATTGGCCATGGCTTCGCTGTAAGGCATATGCGGAAAATCTTCCACTTCAACACCTTTAACAGTCTTGAATAAGTATTTGGTTAAGCCTTCGAAAGTATCCAGAACATCGTTTTGTTCTACAAAGGCCATTTCGCAATCTATTTGTGTAAACTCTGGCTGACGATCGGCACGAAGGTCTTCATCACGGAAACATTTCACGATTTGATAGTAACGGTCAAACCCGGCAACCATCAATAACTGCTTAAATACCTGAGGGGATTGTGGCAGTGCATAAAATTCACCAGCATTCATTCTGGATGGTACAACAAAGTCACGGGCACCTTCAGGAGTTGATTTAATCAAAACAGGCGTTTCAGTTTCGATGAATTCTTTTTCGTTTAAATAAGAACGCACGGCATGAGCCATTTTTGAACGAAGTACCATATTTTCACGAACAGGATTGCGCCGTAAGTCAAGGTAGCGATACTTCATACGAATATCATCTCCACCATCACTTTCATCTTCAATGGTAAACGGAGGTACATCAGCAGGGCTAAGTACTTTTAATTTCTTAACATCAATTTCGATTTCACCTGTTGGGATATTTTTATTTTTGCTACTGCGTTCGCGAACAGTACCTTTTGCCTGAATTACAAATTCACGTCCTAATGCTTTTAACATCTCAATATCTTCTGATGAAGAATTCTCATCAAAAACCAATTGGGTTATTCCATATCTGTCGCGGAGGTCAACAAAAGTCATTCCTCCCAATTCGCGTTTGCGTTGAACCCATCCGGCCAGGGTAGTTTCATTTCCCTGATGTTCGAGGCGCAATTCGCCACATGTGTGCGTTCTGTACATAGTGTCGATCTGTTTTTTTGTTTGCATGCAAAAATAAGCAGATTTTACAATTTAAATTGTAGGTTTGTCATTTATTCAGTGAGATAATAATTTTTTGATTGCAAATAAGCGATTAAAAAATCATAAAATCGAACTGATCCCGATTTTTATCGGGATCTTTTTCTATACCCTTTTGATTTTTGGAAGTAGATGACGTTTAAATGATTGAAGAAGAATGGAGCCATTTAGTGATGAGTATTTTATGAAAAAGGCCTTTCAGGAAGCCCGATTGGCTTACGATAAAGGAGAAGTGCCTGTAGGTGCAGTGGTTGTTGCACAGAACAGGATTATTGCTCGTTCACATAACTTAACAGAGATGCTTACGGATGTTACCGCTCATGCTGAGATGCAGGCCATTACAGCAGCTGCAAATTTGCTGGGAGGAAAATACCTGGATGAATGTACACTGTATGTTACGCTTGAACCATGCGTTATGTGTGCCGGGGCAATTGGCTGGTCCCAGTTAGGGAAGTTGGTTTATGGAGCCAGTGATGAAAAAAAAGGATACTCAAAATTTGCACCCAAAGCTCTTCACCCAAAAACAAAAGTGGTTTCTGGCGTTATGGCAGATGATTGTGCCGATTTAATGACTGCCTTTTTCCAGGAGAAGCGGTAAAGTTGATTTATAGGATCAGTTTGTTTCAAATGATTAACTTTCATCGATTAAGTTGCTTAGGTATTCGATAAAATCCTAATTTTGAGACATGAAAAAATACCCAACACTTATCGCGATAATTCTGTTTGTCGGAATATCCTGCCAATCAGAATTTACAAAAGAAGAGAAAGCGCAACTACAAATTGCCTTTCATTCTGCCGGAGAGAATAAACCTGAGTTACAAAAGGCCTTAAACGAAGCACCCAAAGAACAAAAACATGCAGTTGCCTTTTTGATCACCAACATGCCGGGAAGGGATCTGACGTCATTAACTGCAGATTACATTCTGGAGAATACCCGTGTTGCATACAAAGCCCGGGAAAAGTTTGCATGGTGTAAAGAATTACCGGATTCAATATTTTTTAATGATGTTTTACCATACGCAAGCATTAATGAAAGAAGGGATAACTGGAGGCAGGATTTTATGGATCGTTTTAGCCCTTATGTTGAGAACTGTAATACTATTTTTGAGGCTATTGATTCAGTAGCCATCAATATTAAAGATATTGTTGAAGTTGAATACAATACCAAACGAAAAAAAGCTGACCAAAGTCCTTACGAGTCAATTGAGCAAGGCATGGCAACATGTACAGGTTTGTCGGTACTGCTGACTAATGCTTTACGGTCTGTAGGAATACCTGCCCGTATGGCTGGAACACCTCTTTGGACAAATATGCGTGGAAACCATAGCTGGTGTGAAGTTTTTGCAGATGGCGAATGGTATTTTATTGAGTACTATCCTGACAAATTGAACCACAGTTGGTTTTTGGCTGATGCAGGCAAAGCTGATCCTGAAAAACCGATTCACTGGATTTATGCAACTTCATTCAAAAAAACGGATTTAAGTTTCCCCTGTGTTTGGGATGAAAACATAAAATATGTTCCTGCTGTGAATGTTACTGGTCGTTATATCAGGTTATATGAAGAGCGCCTAGCCAATTCCCCATTAAAAGAAGATGAAATTTTTGTTGATGTTGTTCTTTACAAAAAGCACAATGATAATGAAGACACCCGTTTGTCTGAAAAAATAATGGTTTTTGAAGCGGATAAACAAATCAATTTTGGCTATTCCCCAAGTTCTGTTGATGACTTAAATAAATTCCTAAAATTCAAACTAAAAAAGAATACTGAATACGTTTTCAAGTTTGATAATGGACAGGGTGAGATAGTTGAACAACCTTTTAAAACTGTTGATCAAGCTGAAGTGGTTAAGTTGTATCAGAATTAGACAAAATTAGAAGGCAAATATGAGGTTGCAGGAGGTTGTCTAAAAAATAAGACCAACGTCATCCTGAACTTGTTTCAGGATCTTTATCTGCCAAAGAAAATGTAACTCGAAACAGACTCCGAAACAAGTTGCCAATGACAGATTTTTGTTCAGTTGTTTCAACGCTGTCAGGTTCTGTGAACGCTGACAAGTTTTGGAAAAAGACAAAGACCTGTCAGTGTGCTTGCACCTGACAGGGTCTTATAAATAAAAGCAAAACTGTCATTTACTCATTATGCCTAATAAGATTAGGTGAACACTCGGAATGACTTACAAATTCCTTATTTTTTGGATAACCTCTCTTGCTTTAGCGCCTATTTTACCTCAAATACAGTAAGTACAGCCCTGTGATCTGAATTAAAGAAGCCTCCGGGTGGATCATCCATAACAATTTTTGAAGATTTGGTTTTTAGTTTATCCCCTTTATAATAGATGTAATCAATCCTGTCAGAAATGATGTCATCTGAAAGAAATCCCCATGTCCCTTCAGAAGAGATGGTTGGATCAGGATTTGCTTCCCGAAATGAATCAATAAAATTGTTATCTGTCATTGTTTTGCTAACCGGCCATTCAACCACCTTGTTATAATGAAGTTCTTTCATGCTGTCGATCCAGTCAAGGTGTGATGCGGAATTGAAATCCCCACCAATAATAATTGGGAGTTGATGTATCTTTTGGATACTATCAACTTCTTTCAAAATTGATTTGATCTCACTTAACCGTGTAGGATATTCGCTTTTAATTAATGAATCAGGAGGAAGTACTTTAATGTCATTGAAAAGGTCGGGAAGGTAATGTAACCAAATATTAAAGCATAAAATTTTTTCACCTTTCACATCAATTATGGCTCCGTGCGAGTTGAATGGCTTAAAAATATCAAGCGTATCAACAATTGGGTACTTACTGTGAATAGACAAATTTGTGCTTCCCCGAAGTGAGTATGGATAGCCAGCTTGTTTCGCTATTTCCATGCCACAACAATAGGTTTCCTGCATAAAAATTATATCAGGATCTTCAAGCTGGATTACTTTCAACACATTTACTGTATTGGCGGTGTCTTTTTGAAACTGATCTGCTTTAGTGCCATGAAGACCTCCATGCCAGATGTTCCAGGTCATTACTTTGATTCCTGGGGATGAACAGCTGAAAATGAAGATGCAGGCAACTAAAATTAGAGGAATAGTTAAATGATTCGATTTCATAATTGTGTTTTAGGATTTCCAGTTGAAGATACCAAACAATACTCAAAGGGTTCGATAGATTTTATCTATTGCAACACTATTGTAAATATTGCAATTGTAGTGTAATTTTGATTTAAATTCATCACTAGTGATTATATCACTAGCTGCCTCAAGGTTACGATCTTGAGGTTTTTCATTTTTAAACTATTTAACCTCAAATCCTACAGTTTTCAAATCTTCATAATAGTTCGGATAAGATTTAGTCACCACCATTGGGTCTTCAATTTCAATATTGAAAAACATGGCAGCTGGAGCAAAAGCTAAAGCCATTCGATGATCGTGATAGGTTGCAATACAAGGCAGGTTTTCTTTTTTAAGAGGGAATGAACCATCCCATTTTAACTCACCATGTTTGGGTTCAGTAATCTGAGCCCCAAATCTTGCCAGCTCATTTTGCAGGGCTGCAATGCGGTCAGTTTCTTTAATCTTCAGAGTTTCCAGCCCTGTAAAGTGAAATGGAACTTTTTTCATAACACATAAAACTGCCATTGTTTGAGCCACATCTGGATTTTCGATAAAATTTAGCTGTAAATGTTCAGGTAGAATATTGCTTGTTTTTCTGATTATAACACTGTCGGAAGTTGCTTTGCTTTCCACTCCAAAATCATTAAACCAGCCTGCAATTTCACAATCTCCCTGAAGGCTCATCAAACGAAGATTCTTTAGTTCGACTTCAGCTTCATCAGCCAGAGCCGCAAGCTGATACCAATATGAAGACCCTGACCAATCCGCTTCAACCACAAATTGCTTTGGTCGATATGCTTGTTCGTCTACCTTGATTTCATTCCCTTTCCAGGCATAACGGATGCCAAATTGCTTCATCAGCTTCAATGTCAATGTAATATAAGAGCGGGATGTGATTTTATTTTTTAGTCGAAGTGTAAGTCCACCCTCCATACAAGGTGCAACCATCAACAATGCCGAAATATACTGACTGCTCACACTACCATCCAACTCAAGAACCTTTCCCTGAAGTTTGGAGCCAAATATCCGTAACGGAGGAAAGCCTTCTTTTTCGATATATTCAATTTTTGCACCCAACTCATTTAGTGCATCGACCAGAATTCCAATCGGGCGTTGTTTCATTCTCCCGGAACCTGTAATTTCCCATTGTCCAACAATTTGAGCAAGAAAAGCAGTCAAAAAGCGCATAGCCGTTCCAGCATGCCCAATATCAAACTTGCTGGTGTTTGAAGTCAGTACTTTTTGCATCACCCTGGTATCATCGCTGTCAGACAGATTTCCAATGTCGTAAGGGCTGTAACTAAGTGCATTAATAATCAGCGCACGGTTAGCAATACTTTTAGATGATGGTAGGTTGATACTTCCGTTGATGGTTTTATCTGGTTTTGAGAGTGTATACTTCATTCGATTTTTGTTCTGGTCGTTGAGGCGCAATGTATTGCGCCTTTACTTCGGTTTAATGGCAACTTCTCCCTATATTCATCGCCTCTTTATGTCCTATAAATTCCTATAATAATCCAAAGCTTCAAAGATCAACTCTTTGGAGCAATCCTGGTTTATTTCTACCCGTCCTATCTCAGGGATCAGGGTAAAGTTAATGCGGCTACCTTCATTCTTTTTATCGTGAGTCATTAACTCGTAAAGTGCTTCGTAACTGGCTTTTTTAATTTCAAACTTTCCGTATGTTTTGAATAGCCATTTTGAAATGCTTTCCAGTTCTGAGCTAGCTAATCCACATACTTTATTGGAAAGGAATAGCTCCACAATCATTCCGTATACAACTGCATATCCGTGTAAAATTGGTCGGCCATTATACATAGCAAAACTTTCAAAAGCGTGTCCAACTGTGTGCCCGAAATTCAAAGCTTTACGAATATTTTTCTCTGTCAGGTCATTTTGCACATGCCAGTCTTTTACAGCAACCGAGTGAGCAATGATTTCCTGTAGTAAATCATAATTGATATTCTCCAGATCATATTCCATCAATTCATCCCAATGCTCAGGGCTTTTGATCAAACCATGTTTAAGCATTTCAGCAAAACCAGAAAGGAAGTTTTCACGGTTAATAGTTTTCAAAAAGTTGGTGTTAATGATTACAGCATCCGGCTCATTGAATACTCCAATTTCATTCTTCAATCCATTAAAATTGATACCTGTTTTACCACCAAGTGATGCATCAACTTGCGAGAGTAAAGTCGTTGGAATATTTACAAAAGCCATTCCACGCTTAAAAGTAGATGCCACAAAACCACCCAAATCGGTTAGCATTCCACCTCCAATATTAATAAGTAATGACTTGCGGTCAGCACCTTTTTCTGATAAAAACTGCCAGGCTTTTTCAACAGAGCGGATTGACTTATTGGTTTCTCCTCCTTTAATTGTTACTTGTTGAATTCCTTTCTTTTTAATCAACATTTCAATAACCGGAAGGCATACTTTTGCCGGGATTTCTTCCGTTAATAAAAACACTTTTCCTAATGGGTATTGATCAACGATTTTTTCAAGTTCAGTTTCAATCTGTTGGGAAAAGATAATATTAGAATGTATTTTTGATGCAACCATTGTGTTCGATTTGGTGCTCGCAAAGTTAATCTATTTTTTGGAGTGCTTTTAAATCAACAGGTTTTTGCTTCTATTATTTACGATTCATTAAACGTTATGGAATTTTCAAATAAAAAGCGGAGTAAACGAATTAAACAAACCTTCAACTTGTTTATTGTTTTACTGCTATTGATCGCCCTATTTTTTGTTTGGAAAGAAATGGATATTGCCGCGTTAATAACTGGAGGAGTATTAATTCTTAGTATTGTTCTTGTTCAGTTTGTAAATCTGCACTACATTTTTTATTCTTCTGAAAATGATGAAATAATTGTTCGATACTACCCAATAATCACTTTTTTTGGAAAGGAATATAGTTCGGTAGAATTTAAAAAAACTGCCTTTCAAAAAGCTGAAGTCAGAAGGGCTTTTCTTTTTTCTGATCTGATTCTATCTATAAAAACCTCAAAAGGGATTGCCGATTATCCTGAAATCAGTCTTTCGGCTCTAAGCAGAAAACAGATCGCAGGGTTAAAAGCAGATTTGGAGAAGCTAAAGAGTTAAGATGTTACGAGTTTCGGGTTACGAGTTGGCTATGCTCAATTTGATATGGGAAGTAAAGATGTAATGCATTGCGTCTTTACAGCTAGAACAATCTTACAGCTTCCCACTTCAGGCCTCCAGCCACTAATATCAGTTACTTAGGGCTTTTATTTTTTTGTCAGTCAATTTTCGTTTAGCATTTGCATTTTCGTATCTTTACAAGAAACCCCTGGCAATGAAAGACAATAATCATTTACAATATCAAATCGCCCTGTCGTTAATTCCCGGAATAGGTAGCGTTAATGCAAAAACACTGATTGCTTATGTTGGCAGTATCGAGGGTATTTTTTCTGAAAAAGAATCAATTCTTAAAAAGATTCCAGGCATTGGTGAGGTAACTGCAAAAAGTATTGTTAATCATGATGTCCTGTCTCGTGCAGAAGAAGAGCTAGCTAATATTGAAAAGCATCAAATTCAGACTTACTTTTATTTGGATGAGGATTATCCTTACCGGTTAAAACGATGTGCTGATGCGCCACTTGTTCTTTTTTCAAAAGGAAATGTGAACCTGAACAAGCGACAAATGGTCGCCATAGTTGGTACGCGGAACGCAACTACATACGGGAAAGAATGCTGCCAAATGTTAGTTGATGCGATGGCTGAACGAAGTAGTTATTGTGTCGTTAGTGGATTAGCATATGGAATTGATGTTGCAGCCCATAAAGCTTGTTTGAAATCCGAAGTGCCGACTGTTGGGGTATTAGCACATGGTTTAGACCAGGTTTACCCGAGACTACATAAAAGTATCGCTGAAAAAATGCAGGTAGATGGAGGTTTGGTTTCCGATTTTATTTGCGAACCGGAATTTGACCACAAGAACTTTTTAAAACGAAACCGGATTATTGCTGGTTTATGTGATGCAACTATTGTGGTTGAGTCAGCAGAAAAAGGAGGATCTTTAATAACGGCAGATATCGCCGATTCATACAATCGCGATGTTTTTGTTTTTCCTGGCCGGGCAAATGACCCTTATTCAAAAGGTTGCAACAAACTAATCCGGGAAAACAAAGCTAACCTGATTGAAAGCCTGGATGATCTGGAGTATTTTATGTCGTGGCAACCTGAGATTGATAAACCACACAAAATACAAAGGCAACTTTTTGTAGAACTTACCCCTGATGAAGAAAAGCTTGTTGATGCATTGAGGGATGGTGAGCAATTCGTTGATCAACTTTGCCAGCGGTGTCAATTACCTATGAGTAAGGTTTCATCACTTTTGCTTGATCTAGAGTTTAAAGGGATGGTGATTAGTCTTCCGGGGAAAATGTACAAGTTGTGTTGAATAAATTAAGCAAATAGATTTTATGATTAAGTTTCCTTTTGTGAAACTTTTCTGATATATTTACGAATACGTTCATGAAGGTACATCTAATTAAAAAACAATCAATCGAGGATTTTGTCTTTAGAAATGCTCAAAGTAAAACTTCTTTTGAAAATTGGTTAATGATAATAAAGTATACAAATTGGAATAGTCCTAAAGATATTATTACAACTTTTAATACGGCTGATATTCTTGGAAAAGGTTCCAAACGGGTTGTTTTTAATATTGGAGGAAACAAGTATAGAGTAATATGCAAATATCACTTTGGATGTAAAAAGGTTCATTTATTTGTGAAATGGATTGGTACTCATTCTGATTACACGAAGCTTTGTAAAGAAGGAAAGCAGTACAATATAAATATTTATTAACAGCATGGAGGAAAAGTTATGAAATATACGGTTATTAAAAGTAAAGAGCAATACACCAATTATTGTAATATTGTTGAAGAACTTATTATCAAAGACGAAGAGAAATATCAAGATGAAGTTGAACTACTTTCTGTTTTAATTGAAAAATGGGATAATGAGCATAATACTTTTAATGAACTTGATCCGATCCAACTTCTAAAATCATTGATGAATGAACATAGTCTAAAAGCAAAAGATATGGGCGATATTACAGGACTTTCCAAAGGAACAATATCCAAAATACTGAATTATCATAAGGGACTTTCCAAAGAAACCATTAGAAAATTATCCGATCATTTCAATATTTCACAAGAAGCATTCAATAGACCTTATAAATTGATAAATGAAGTAAACCGACATTTCAAAAATGCAAGTTTGATGAACACGAAGAAAGATATTGCGATCTAAATTGTGCTTATCTACACACCTTCTCAAAAATTTTACCTTCATTCTTTAGAGAAACAGAAACTATTACCATGAAGAAACTCATAACTTACCAAATTGACTCATTTACAAAAGAGAAATTTAAAGGAAATCCGGCTGGGGTGGTTCTTAATGCTGATGGATTAACGGATAGTCAGATGCAGTTAATTGCCCGGGAATTAAATAATTCCGAGACGGCTTTTTTGTTTTCTTCCAATAATGATGATTGTGATGGTGAGATAAGATACTTTACCCCTACAAAAGAAGTTCCTACATGTGGGCATGCTACTATTGCAGCCATGTATGCAAAGGCATTGGAAGAAAACCTTGATTCATGCGTCTTAAGCTATAAAACCCAAATTGGAATTCTCCCATTTGAGATCGCCAAAAAAAATGGAGACTATGAGGTGATCATGACGCAAGGAAAGTTTGATTTATCTCCTGCATTTGATTTGAAAACAACCAATAAATTACTCTCGGCTTTAGAACTTGAACCAGAAGATTTAGATGAAAAATGTCCGATAGAAATAGCTTCAACAGGGCATTCAAAAGTAATGATTGGGATTAGAACCAGGGAGAAACTCAATACCTTAACGCCAAATTTTCAAGAGTTGGCAGAGTTAAGTAATTTGATTAAATGCAATGGTTACTTTGTATTTACTTTTGATTCAGACGATAAGGATATCTTGACCCATGGAAGAATGTTTGCTCCTGCCATTGGAATTCAGGAAGATCCTGTAACCGGTAATGCCAATGGATCTTTAGGGGGCTATTTGGTTCAAAATAAAATCGTTGATCTTGAAGGTGATGTTTTTTGTTTCACAGGTTGTCAGGGTGAAAAGATGGGAAGGAAGGGAGTTGTTGATGTTCAAGTCAAGGTTGAAAATGGTATGCCATCTTTAATTCAAATTAAAGGTAATGCCATAGTAGCTTTTAAAACTGAAATTGAAATTTGATTATTTCAATATTGTTCTCAAAACCCGTAGCTTCCATCTTCCAACTTTTGAACGTATCTTTGCGGCTTATGGCAACTTTCGAAGAATTAAAAGTAAATAAGTCGATTTTAAAGGCATTGGATGATTTGGGTTTTGAACAGCCAACACCCATTCAGGAGAAGGCAATTCCGGTTATTCGATCAGGTGCTGATGTGTTAGGTATTGCTCAAACAGGTACCGGAAAAACAGCAGCTTACCTGCTTCCAATTTTTATGAAGTTGGTGAAGGCTGAAGGTGAAGATCCTCGAGCATTGGTGTTGGTGCCTACCCGCGAACTTTCCATCCAGGTTGGGGCAGATATAGAGGAGTTAACCGAATATAGCAATATCCGCCATGCAGCCGTTTTTGGTGGCATTGGCTGGACAAAGCACGCTGAATTGCTAGAGCCTGGCATTGATATTTTGGTTGCTACTCCGGGGCGACTCTTTGATTTGTATCATGCCGGTGCTTTATCGTTGAAGAAAATCAAAACTTTGGTGATTGATGAGGCTGACCGGATGCTGGACATGGGCTTTATGCCACAGATTCGGAGGTTGCTTGAAATTATTCCTGTAAAGAGACAGAACCTTCTGTTTTCGGCTACTTTTAATGAAAAAGTAGAAGAAATGTGTCATGAGTTTCTGGATTTTCCGGAACGGGTGGAGATTGCACCATCGGCAACTCCTGCTGAATTGGTGCAACAATCGTTTTTTAAAGTTCCAAACTTTCGAACTAAGCTTAACCTGATTCGGTATTTGCTGGAAGATGAAGAAAGGTTTAACCGTGTAATTATTTTTACCCGGACCAAGGAAAATGCTGAGGCGGTTTTTAAAATCATCAAGCGAAAAACCGAAGGGGAGAAGCGAATCCTTCATTCCAATAAAGGGCAAAACACGCGCTTGAATGCCATCCAGGCTTTTAAAGATGGTGAAGTTCGGATTTTGATTACAACCGATGTTTCAGCCCGGGGAATTGACGTGAGCAAGGTAACGCATGTGTTTAATTTTGATTTGCCGCAGCGATACGATGATTATGTGCACCGCATAGGACGAACTGCACGGGCAAACAATCATGGCGAAGCAATTGCACTGGTCGATCCTTCGGAAGAATACCATTTGAATAAGATTGAAGAAATAATTCGAATGGGAATACCTGAACGGTTTTTACCGGAAGAAGTAGAGCTTGTTGAAACCGGTAAAGAAGAGAGGCAACAACAGGCACGTGAGATTGATCGGCAGAAGAAACTTGAAAATCCTGACTACAAAGGTGCTTTCCATCAAAAGAAACGAAAGCCTTCCAAAAAATCGAGTGTTCAACCACGCCCATCCGGGAAGCAGAAGAAACATAAGAGACCAGGAAAACGGCGTTAACTGAAGAATGCCCTCACCCTGTTCCAAATGCCGGTATCAGGGTCTGCTTCTTAATTGAAAAAGTTTCAAAGTCAAAAAAATTGACAGAAGAAATGTTAAAAACGGAAGTGCAAATGTTAATTTTAAAGATTCTAATTCTCAAGTGAATTAGAATCTTTTAAGTTCATATGTTTAATCGTCATTAAACCATCAATGTGTTCATGTAATGTAGGGTCAATATGATTAAGCATTGGATCCAGTATGAAATCAACACCTTCCCGCCTGGCAAATTTAGCAGCTGGTACAAAGTCGCTATCTCCTGCAATCAAAATGATTTGTTGAACTTGATCTTTGAACGCAAGTGTAGCAATATCCAAACCTACTTTCATATCTACTGCTTTCTGATTTAAAGGGTATGTTAGATCATCTTCTGTCAAGTCATCAATTTTGACCTTAGAATCGAGTAAAGGTTTTGTGTATTTTGATCGAATAGCCCACTCTTTTGAACTATTTTTTAAAAAGCCTAAACGCAAAGCAATTTTTCGTTGTTTTTTTAACTCTTCAAAGAGCATATTTCTAAAAATATATTGTTCTGTGTTTTTAAAACTTACCGCTTTACCTGTTATGGGATTCCTTGAATCTCCATCAAAAGGTTTAGCATCATAATAAAAAATTCGATATAGATCGGTTGGAGGTAAATGATACCGTGAACGATATTTATTTATTTTTTGAATATGCTTTAAACAATACGATACAAGATTCTTTGCCATTAATTCAGCAGAATCGGATTTCTCAAAACCATTTATGTATTTATATCGCCTTATAAAAAATCCGCCATCAATTAGAATAGCAGTTCTCATCATGTTACTTTTAGGGTGTTAAAAAAGTCCAAAGTCGTGATTTGTCTTTATTAATCCTTTAGAAAAATCATAAACGTTCTAAAGGTGACAAAACCGCACAATGGACATCATATCGTTACAAAAATAAAGAATTATTTTAATCTTTCAATCATTCACAATTATATTTCATTTTTACTTGGTCAACCAACGGTATGTTTTAATATCATGGGGAATCATTATCGTATAATTGTAAAAGTGCTTTTTCAAACAAAAACGGTTTATGTTCGTTTTGTAGGAAAACATAAAGATTATGATAAAATTAACGTGAGTTTTGGATTCAATAAATTGTTTTTCAATGGTTTATGGTGTTAGTTTGTATTGATCTCTATTTGCGTCTTTGCGGATCCTTATGTTCCTTTGCGGTTTATTTATTTGGCATTGATAAATTCATATTTAATTTATTTCATTGGTTTTCATCGGATTATTTAACCGCAGAGTGCGCAAAGTTTTTATCGGAAAGTGCGCTAAAGGGTGACTTGGGGCAATGATTATTTTGCAAAATGTTAAGATCAACCCAAAACTCACGTTATGAAAGTAAAATCAATTAAACTAAAGCGGTTAAGAAACGCCGAACATTATCAGTTCCATTCTGAATTTAACGATCTTGTAGTAGCGGCTACCCCCGG
>JANQII010000227.1 GCA_028282195.1 Prolixibacteraceae bacterium | reverse complement strand
AGCTACAGAAACTAAAGACCATGAACCGGCTAGCTTCTGAGCTTAATCTTGTAACTACTGAATATTAATGTATTGCAAAAATACGTCATTGGTAACTTGATTCGGGATCTGCGTCAAAAAAGAGATCCTGAATCAAGTTCAGGATGACGTTTTACAAACGCGCTTAGTGGTCTTGAACTACTTAGCGCATACAAAAAGAAGAACATCAATGAAGCAAAATCTAACCATAGTAAAAGTAGGTGGAAAGGTTGTAGAAGAGGCAAGCTCATTAAATGATTTGTTTGAACGGTTTACACAGTTGGAAGGTCATAAAGTACTCGTACATGGTGGTGGTCGTTCTGCAACTGCAATGGCTGATCGTTTGGGTATTGCAACCAAAATGGTTGATGGACGACGCGTTACAGACCAAGCCATGCTTGAAGTGGTTACTATGGTTTATGGAGGCTTGGTAAACAAAGGAATTGTAGCTGGTTTGCAGGCCAACGGTATTAATGCCATTGGCTTAACAGGTGCCGACTTAAACTACATGCAGGCGGTAAAACGCCCTGTAAAAGAAATAGACTATGGTTTTGCAGGCGACATTGTTTCAGTGCATGTTGATGAATTGAAATTGTTGGTTGAAAAAGAAGTAGTACTTGTTTTGGCTCCGCTTACCCACGATAAAAAGGGGCAGATGCTAAACACCAATGCCGATACGATTGCTGCTGAAGCTGCTATTGGCTTTAGCAAGTATTTTGATGTGGAATTGGTTTATTGCTTTGAAAAGCCAGGAGTACTAGAAGATGCAGAGGACGACAATTCTGTAATTGATTCACTAACTTATAGTGAGTTTAAATCTTTGCAGGAATCAGGAGCTATCCATGCCGGAATGATACCGAAATTGGATAATAGCTTTAATGCAATTGATAAGGGTGTGTCGTTGGTTCGTATTACCAATATTCCTGGTCTGAAGGATGGGGGTACGAAATTATTGTCAACTTAATTGTTGATGATCTTCTTTATCTTTTCTATTATCATTTGAAATCTTTCAATTTGTGTTTCATAAAATAAGTTTGCAATTAAAGCTTCTTGCATGATTTCATTGTCGAGAATCTTTTGAAATGATTGTTTGATGAACGATAATACATCATCCGGTGCTTTAGATATTTCTTCAACAAGGTCTGTGCGGTTATCAAGAATGTAAGTAATATCTTCAAAATCATGACTCGTTCTTGGATCATTACCTCCTCTTGATTCAAACGCTGAAAATTTAGTTGCCAAAAAATAAGAAAGAGGCAATGTATTAATGCTTTGGTTTCCAATTTCAACCTTTTCAGAATGTGCAAAACCAGACTCAAACCATGGGTTTGCAGGAGCCCAGCCAATTTCTTTTGTTGACATTACATCCACTTTAATATCTTCATATCTGAAACGACAAATTACATCATCTTCTGGTGTTTGTTTGAATCCCTTTTCAAAAAGTTTTAAGCGAAGCTTTTCTAATTCATAAAGGATGCTATTCGAAGTGTAATGTCAATGTCTTTGGTTGGTCTTACATCTTCAGCGGCTGGATCATTGATGTAAAGACTAACTACTGCACCACCAACATATACTACCTTATCATTAAGTTCCCCCAACGCTATGGCAATCTTTTTTATTATTCCTAAATTGATGGTGCTGTTTCTCATATACGTTTCCTTAGTTCTTCAAATGCTATGTTTTGCTCACGCATTTTTCCAATACGTATCGCATCAACTAATGATAATAACTCATGCAAATATTGATCTTTAGTGCAAGCTTCCGGAGTGGATTTATGTAGTGGTTCTATGCTTTGGCCTCTGTCTCTTCCATTAACCCAGGGCCACACATAGACTTCAGGGCTATTTATTTTATCTTTTAGTGGATTTGCGCTATGGGCAGTTACCAAACCTCTTACCATAGCACCAGGTTTTTGGGGATATACATATCGAATACCATATTGTAGGAACTCAAGCAATGCTGATTTCATTAACTTACGTTTATTCGATGCAAGTAAGCCAGCTAACATGCTTCGATTAAGGCTTTCACTAATCTCACTTTGACTAATTCCCAGTTCGTAGGATAAATCCTTCAAGAACCAGGGGTGATCTTTTTTTGCGGCTATTTTAAGTAGGATTACTACATCATGTGGCCGCATGCCATTGTGTTTTTTCATGATATCGTGTATTGCAATTCGCGATATGCGAATTTAAAAATAATACTTTTGAAATCAAAATCTCAAAATTTTGAAGAAGAAGGTTGATTAGAGAATATTGTTATTCGTCAATTCTATCTTCATAAAACTTCCAACCTAAACGAATGGCTTTATCTAAATCAATAGATCTAATCTGAGCAATGTAAATCTCGCTTGTATAGTTGCCACAGACAAATCTCACCATTTTGCTGGATTCTTTTGAATCTAAGACATCGATCTTAAATCTTTTGAGTTGATCAGTAGCTTCTTTTAGATGGGAGAAGAAATAATACTCACATTGAATACCAACAGGATGATAAACCCATATTTCTTTATTTGATAGAATTAGAGAATCTTCGGGATCATCATTTGTGTTTTCAAAAGTTTGTAATGAACTGCATCCGAAAAAAAGGAAAAGAATCATTATGATTGAGAAAAGGCATGCTTTCACTTTTAGGCTTTTCTATCAATAATGCAAAAGTCATTCCATGAAGATTTTTTATGGAACACAGATACATGAAAAAAATAGAAGTTGTTATTCCTCCCCATAAATAACCGATTCCGGATAAAAGTTAAGCCAGGCAAAAGCAAAGTGGTTGCTATGGCGTTCGGGGGTAAGTTCTTTTCCTTTTAGAGGGCCTTCGATACAAAGTCCGGTTATGTCCCAGGTGCTATTGGTTTGGGTGTCTATAAATTTTTTACTTTCCTTTTTAAAGGTGAGAAGCTTATTGCCCAATTTGGCTGAAAATACGGTTGCTGAGCCAATGTTTCTGGAGCTGGAAATATCTTTATTGTCGAGAACTGATACCGTACCTTTTTGGTAAAATATTACAATTGATTTATCATCAAATGAATCGTTAATCACACCTTCTTTTTTGATGATGGAGAAAGGGTAGATTTTATAACCGTTCTTACCTTCAATATCAATTACACGTTCCATTGCAGGTAATCGTTTGTCAAGCTTGTCATGGTCAAAAAACCTTTCATAAGGCATTCCTGATTTGCTATCGTAGTGCTCGTATGGATTGGTTCCATATCGTTCCTCAGCTTTTGTTCCTGTTTTGGGTGATAAAATCAAACCATCAGGATATCGGTTAAAAAACTCGTTGACTGAAATAACCAGGGAGGGAATAATATCCAGTTTAGCACCTGTAAGTTCACCTACAATAGCCGTTCCGGTTAGCTGTTGCCACCACGACTCGGTTTGCAGGTCGGCCATTACCATATCACTGTTTCGAAGCATGCCGGATACTTCAATATCCAACAGGTAATCTTTCCCGTTATGGTTTAACCTTCTGTCATAAACAACGCTGGCATTGCAAAGTGGGCAATAGGTAGGCAAAATAGGAACCCCACCCAAACTATCGTTTGACATCTCATGCATGGTGAGCATATTTAGTGGGTAGGCTTTTGCTTTGCCATTAATGGCTACAGAGATTACTGGTTCATGTTTGTAGAAAGCGGTCGTGCCTTGTTTTTTTCCAATAAAAGCTGGGTAGTCAATTGCAGGGAATGATTTTCTGGGCAGAACCATCATAATCTCGGAAAGGTCAACCGAACGTTTTGTGGTGTCCGTTTCCCATTCAAAAGCGATCCCTCTTGGATTGTTGAGTTGTGCGAGGACAGGTGACTCAAACACACAAAGAACCGAAATAATTAAAAGAAGGTATAATATTGATCTCATAACGGAAGCAGTTGAATTCAAACTTGGTAACAAGTTGCTGTAAGGATTTGTTGCACAGCAAACCAGTCAGGATAATTTCAAACCCTGTTCTAAGTTCTTCATTTTTATATCTCTATTAAACCTCTACTTTTTCGCAAAGCAGCTTGAAAGTTTTCTTCCCAACCAGGCCATTGGAATATAAGCAAGTGCCAAATCAACAATTGCAAACCATAATGGGGAAGGAAGTATAATTACATTAACTATTCCTCCAACTAAAAAGAAAATACCAACGACCAGCGCGAAGGTCATTTGGCGGTTTACAGCAATAAGACTGGCTATAAAAGCTCCTGTCAAAGTTCCCAAAGCATGGGCTAAAAATGGAAAGATAAAATGCTTAGCCTGAAATAAATGCATGGACGATTTCAGGCTTTCCATATCGGTAACATCGACTCCTTCCGGAGGTGGGATTATTGATCCACTAATGGTAATGAGCCCCATGTTTACAAAACTACCAACAACCAAGCCGGCAATAACAGCTAAAATGTTTCTGACAATTGGATTCATAATTTTATTTTCAAGTTAACGGTTAAACCTTGCATTTTCAATGCCCCCAAATCTTCGGGGTCAGTTTCTATAAATTTACTTTTTTGACCGAAGTCCGAAGTCCGGAGTTTGGATATTAACATCGATTTTTTTCTTTCCTGTCTACCGTCCCTTCGGGAGGAAATCCATCCTTTCGGGAGGGGATCCAACAGAGATTCATCTTCCGGCTTCTGTCTTCCGTCAAATTATAGTTTATTTTTTTTAATTTCCTGTCTGCCGAACAGGCATTCAATCTTAACGATGTATTTCCAGTGCATAGTGGTTTAGTTTTTTATCGTCTTTTTATATGATCAATCGCTGATACGATTTTCCATGAATTATTGAACTTATAAAGAAACAGGTAATCAGTTGCCAAAAGATTACCTCTTGTAAGTTTAATTTTTGCGTTTGCAGCGCTACCTTCTATGTCAATGTAAATGATCGTATAATCTACTTTCTTCAGGTTTCCGCGTTTTTTTCGTTGCTCAATCCATTCATCTCTTGTTTTCTGAGTTAGCAAACTATCCCTTCGGCCCCAAATCACAAAGTTTTCATGTATTCCTTTTTTTGCCTCTTGAAAATTTTCACCATCAATTAGACCGTGGATATAGGACTTTATGATTACATTTTCAATGAGCTTTTTATCATCGGTTTGAGAAAACACTTGAAGGGAACAGGATATGATTATAAAAAAGATTAATAATGATTTAGTTTTCATTTTAAAATTACCAGGATTGATTTTCATTACACCAAGTTAACGAAAAACTGTAAAATGATGTATAAATTTTCAGCGAATGGATTAAAACCATCCATGAATACCAATGCAACTAGTAGTGGGTTTTTGAATTAATGTGTCACTCATCGGATGACTAAAATACTCAATATCAGCAGAGTCATCCGATGAGTTTTTCAACGAAACTTTATGA
>JANQII010000194.1 GCA_028282195.1 Prolixibacteraceae bacterium | reverse complement strand
ATGATCTACTTAAATAAAATCGTTGGTTTAACCGGGACAAGTCGTCTAAACAAAAAATACATCATAATCATTCTGAAAAATAAAATTTAGACAGCTTCTTAGATATGTAAAAAACCCCATTAAAAACTTTATTGGCACATTAATTGAAATCACTATTGATATTACCAAACTTGAATCAGTAGATGAAACAATATTAGATGACTATACGTTTTGATTATATATTGTATATTTGAATATGAAGAGAATTGACTTACATGATAAAATTCAAGGTGCTTACACCAATGCAGACGGGTACACTTTATTTTTAATGCTTAAGCCCTTTTTTCAGCGTGAAGAAAGAGTAGAAATTTCCATGCTCGGATTCCCTCCTATGTCATCATCTTTTTTTAATTCTTCATTTGGTGAATTAATTCAGAATTTTGGTATTGATAAGTTTAGAACTTTATTAAAGTTTACAAATATTACAAAATCTCAAATTAATCAGATTAAGCGATACTTAGATTTTCACCTTCATTGATTCATTACAAATTCAATCACTTTCCGGTTACTCTCATCAATTGTTGAATAGTAATAATTGACATTTGCTTTTAGAAGATAGTTACCTTTGTTCACATAATTATCAACGGAAGTCCCTGTACAGGGGTGGACGGAGGTTATCAATTAATTTAGTTCAAATATTGGTTCTTATCAAATTGTGATCTCCTATTGAGAAATTAAGCCAATATATGATTGCTGACTATATGCTGACTAGAAAGAAAAAAGAGAATCGTTAAGATTCTCTTTTTTAGGTGTTTCCGATTTGTTGTTGAGGTTCCTGGCGGATTCGAACCGCCGTACGCGGTTTTGCAGACCGCTGCCTAGCCGCTCGGCCAAGGAACCATTCATTTTTCCGGATTGCAAAAGTAATAAAAAATGAATAACTAGCAATTTTACATTGTAAAATATCTGGAGCTTTTACAGAAGTTTCCTTTTTTCATTCCAAATATCTTTTACCGATTTATGACTTACATTAGCCGATCATTTTTTTCATTTAAGAATTGGATTTCATAGTTTTAAAGTGCTAAACTAAAAGGCAACTTAGATTCATTATTTACCTTGAAAAACAAAAATCATGAAGTTTACTCCAACCCTTTCTTCCAACCGGATTATTTCCCTTGATGTGCTTCGAGGTTTTGCTGTTTTAGGAATATTAATTATTAATATTCAAAGTTTCTCAATGCCTGGAGCAACCTATCTTAACCCAACAGCCTGGGGCGATTTTACAGGAATCAATAAAATTATTTGGATCATAACTTATGCTTTGGCTGATTCAAAATTTATGGCGATTTTCTCCGCACTTTTCGGAGCTGGAGTTGTTCTTTTCACCGAACGAATGGCTGAGAAAGGAGTCAGTCCGTTAAAGGTACATTACAGACGAACTTTTTGGCTATTACTCTTTGGACTGGCACATGCGTATTTGCTTTGGTATGGTGATATTTTAGTAATCTATGCTTTGTGTGGTTTTTTTATTGTTCTTTTCAGAAAGAAAAAGCCTTTAACTCTTTTGGTTTTGGGAATTCTTTTCTTATTCGTAGGTTCGACATTATACTTTTTATTTGGAATAAGTATCCCGTACATGCCACAAGAAGCTGTTAAAGGTATACTGATTAGTTGGGAATCCACTCCTGAACTTATTGCGAAAGAAATTGAAACATACAGAGGTCCGTTTTTAGAACAGCTTCCTCTCAGGATTGATCATGCACTTGAAATGCAAACCTCAGTTTTTTTGTATTACTTTTTTTGGAGAGCAACAAGTTTAATGTTTATTGGAATGGCTTTATACAAATGGGGAATATTATCTGCTTTAAAAAGTAAGGCTTTTTATATTCGATTAGCAGTAATTTGCTTAGCTCCTGGTTATTTAATTGTTGGTTTTGGATTGGATCAGAACTTCGCTCATGAATTCAAAATGGAATATTCTTTCTTTTTAGGAACGCTTTATAATTACTGGGGCAGTGTTTTGGTTGGTGTCGGTTATATTTCTGTAATCATGTTGTGTGTTTTACTGGCTAAAGAAAGTTTAATTGTAAATAGTTTAAAAGCAGTAGGGCAGATGGCATTTACCAATTATCTGATGCAAAGTATTATTTGCACTTTTATTTTTTACGGGCATGGCCTGGGCTTTTATGCAAAAGTTGACAGACCAGTACAAATTGCGATTGTTTTTGCAGTTTTCCTGGCTCAAATGATTTATTCCCCAATTTGGTTGAAACACTTTAAATACGGACCATTTGAATGGGCATGGAGGAGTTTGACTTATTGGAAATTTCAGGGTTTTAAGAAATAGTTTAACGTGAGTTTCGGATTCAATAATTTGTTTATCAATGGTTTATGGTACTCATTTGTATTGATCCCTGTTTGCGCCTTGCGGATCCCTTATGATCCTTTGCAGTTTCTTAACCGCAGAGTGCGCAAAGTTTTTATCGGAAAGTCCGCTAAGGGGTGACTTGGGGCAATGATTATTTTGCAAACTATTAAGATCAACCCAAAACTCACGTTAGTGTATTACTGCTGTAAGGTCAAGCTTACTTTCTCAATTTGCCCTCCCATTGGCGGGTTCATTTTTGAAACTTTAACGGAGGCTTCTTCAATTTCGGGGAATGCATGGTATAATCTGTCGAGGATACGCTGGCATACGTTCTCAAGCAGATCAGAAGGGATACTCATTTCTTCTTTGGTAATTTGATATGCCTTTTGATAATCAAGTGCATCTTCGAGCTTATCAGATTTTGCAGCAGCTGAGCAGTCGGTTTTAATTTTTAAATCAACCAAAAAACGGTTTCCCACAATTTTTTCCACATCAAAATGGCCATGACGGGCATGAAACTCCATTCCTTCAATTTCAATAAGTCCACTCATTTCTGCAAAATTTTATATGTCCACTTACAAAAAGTACAAAGCCTGACTGCAAAATTAATTTTTCTTTTTAGCTATGTATATTTTGAGTGACTATAAAAGTGCTTGTCCTGAATCATTTTTATACTTTTGTAGAAATTTTTTTAACAGCGAACTATATGAGCGATAATACTTCAGGAAACGAAGCTTCTGTAAAGAAGAATTTTATTCATCAAATTATTGAAGAAGAAATAGTGGATGGAAAAAATGAGGGTAGGGTACATACCCGCTTCCCGCCGGAACCAAATGGTTATTTGCATATTGGCCATGCCAAATCTATTTGCCTGAATTTTGGAACAGCTCAGAAATATAATGGGATAACCAATCTTCGTTTCGATGATACCAATCCTTCAAAAGAAGAAACGGAATATGTCGAGTCGATTAAAGAAGATGTTCGTTGGTTAGGTTTTGACTGGGGTGATCGTGAATATTTTGCTTCTGATTATTTTAACAAGCTTTTTGATTTTGCAGTGAAGCTTATCGAAAATAGCAAGGCCTATGTTGATGATCAGGATGCGGATACAATAAGTAGCCAGAAAGGCACACCAACCCGTCCGGGAGAAGAAAGTCCGTTCAGAAACCGAACTCCGGAAGAAAACCTGGACTTATTCATGCGCATGAAGGCCGGTGAGTTTGAAGAAGGTGACCATGTTCTTCGTGCTAAAATTGATATGGCTTCCCCAAACATGCATATGCGTGACCCGATTATTTACCGAATAATGAAAGCGCATCACCATCGTACAGGTGATAAGTGGTGTATTTACCCGATGTATGATTTTGCCCATGGACAAAGCGATTATTGGGAAGGCATAACCCATTCGATTTGTACCTTGGAATTTGAAGTGCACCGTCCACTTTATGATTGGTTTGTAGACCAACTAATGGAAGCAGAATATCGACCACGGCAAATAGAGTTTGCCCGTTTGAACCTGACCTACACTGTCATGAGCAAACGTAAGCTGCTTGAATTGGTTAAAGACAACTATGTGAAAGGGTGGGACGATCCACGGATGCCTACAATTTCCGGATTACGGCGTCGGGGTTATACGCCAGAATCGATTCGGAATTTTGCAGAAAAAATTGGCGTAACTAAAGTAGATGGTGTTATTGATGTGGCATTATTGGAACATAGTGTTCGTGAAGATTTAAATAAAAAGGCTCAGCGGGTGATGGGTGTACTTAACCCGTTGAAAGTTGTGATTACAAACTATCCAGAGGGGCAAGTAGAACAATTGCAGGCGGTAAATAATCCTGAAGATCCATCAGCTGGTAAAAGAGACGTGCCATTCAGTAAAGAAATATACATTGAACGTGATGATTTTATGGAAGATCCTCCACGTAAGTTTTTCCGTTTGGCGCCAGGTCGTGAAGTGCGATTACGTTACGCATACTTTCTCACTTGCAATGACGTAATAAAGGATGAAAACGGTGAGGTAACAGAATTACGCTGTACCTATGATCCTGCTACTAAAGGTGGAAATGCCCCTGACGGAAGAAAAGTAAAAGCTACTTTGCACTGGGTATCTGCATCAGAAAACGTTGAAGCAGAAGTTCGTTTGTACGATCGCTTGTTTAACGATGAAGAACCGGATGGCCATAAAGACACTGATTTTAAAGAATTCCTGAACCCGGATTCATTGAAGGTATTACCAACTTGCTACATTGAACCATTTGTAAAAGATGCAAAAGCGTTGGATTCATTCCAGTTTGAAAGGTTGGGATATTTTAATGTTGATCCGGACAGTGCAACTGACAAGCTGGTTTTTAACCGTACCGCACAACTTCGTGATAATTGGGCAAAACAGCAAAAGAAATAACTCATTAATATAGTAACGGAGCTTTTTTTAAGTTCCGTTTTTTTATAATAAATACCTTTTACCGATTTATGACTTCCGTTAACCGATCAGTTTATTTCTATGAAAATCAAAAGCCTTAGTTTTGAAACTGTAAACTAAAATCGGTAGAAAATGGAAAATCACAATCAGGTTCGACACGAAAGTCATCATTCAAAACGAAGCGATAAAGGTGGAAGCTTTTTGGGTGTCGTTTTGATCATTCTGGGTATTGGATGGATTCTTAGGGAAACTGGTGTATTATATGGTATACCAGGCTGGCATTCTGTTCAGCATTCATTCCAAAGTGTTGCACATGGTTTTCGTGGTGACTTTATGGGATTGAGTTGGCCATTGATACTATTAATTGCTGGTGTTGTGTTGGTTGCGGGCAGAAGATTGATTGGTGCAATTCTAATTTTATTGGCTATTTTCTTTTTTCTCCCTGGATTTGTTATCATCCCTGGCATTTTAACAATTTTCTTATTACCGGTAATTCTTATTATTTTGGGAATTGTTGTAATTAGTCGTTTATTATAGTTCGAAATATTAGTTAAGAAATAAAATATTTCATTGTGGAAAAAAAGAATAGAAATACGGAGCATAGAGGAAATAAACGGTTTTATTTCGGGATAATATTGATTGCAATTGGAGCAGTTTTGATTTTTGAACGATTAAATCTGATTCCATGGGATATCGCTGATCTGCTTATATCGTGGCAGATGTTACTTGTAGCAATTGGAGTATTTGCAATGCTTGGCGGCAATAGAACAGGGGGAGTGGTTTTAATTGCTATTGGTGGTTTTTTTATGATTCCGGAAATGATTGAAGTACCCCGGGAAATTAGACGACTATACTGGCCAATGATTTTAGTTGCTGTTGGTGCTGTACTACTTTTTAGGCATAAGGGTTGTCAGTCAAGAATGCAACGAGGGGTAGGGGATAAATCGTTTGATAATTTTGATGACTTTGTAATTTTTGGAGGCCGTGAGATTTTTATAAACTCTCAGGATTTGAAAGGCGGGCGTGCGACATCAATTTTTGGTGGTATTGAATACGATTTACGAAAAGCTCAGTTATCAGATCAAGGCGCATATATTGATACAATTTGTGTGTTCGGAGGTTGCGGAATAAAAGTTCCTCTTGACTGGAACGTTAAAAATGAAGTTACGACCATTTTTGGCGCATTCACCGATAAACGCGGGGATACCTTCCAGCATGCCAGCTATGATCCTAATAAAACTATTATTATAAAGGGGGTTACTGTTTTTGGCGGCGTTGAAGTTAAACATGTTTAATCCATGTTAAGGCACCCATTCATCAATAACCGGATGCTCATTCTTTACTATGGGCTTTTCTGGCTAACCCTGGCTGCATCAAATTCCCTCATCCAAATTTTTTGGTATGATGAAGAGCTTGAGAAGGCAATTTTTACCTCATTGGTTGTCTTTATAATCTATCCTGTAATCGGGGCAAGCATTTGGTATATTGTAAAGTTTGAAGGAGCTAAGGAAACAGATTGGATGTGGACGATGCTGTATCATGTCGTAGGTGCTACTATATTAAATGCAATATGGCTTTATATCGGGTATATCGTCGTAAAAATCTTTGATGAATCCTTTTTGCATAACCTTAATGAAACATTGCCCACAAGAATTTTATTTGGGTATATATTATACACCGTTTATGTGGTATTCTTTTATGCAGTTAACTATTATCAAACGCTAAAGGAGAAAATTAAGAAAGAAGCAGAACTCAAATCATTGATACGTGAAGCTGAATTGAGTGCATTAAAATCGCAGATTAACCCACACTTTCTTTTTAATAGTTTAAATTCGATTTCTTCACTAACGGTAAGTAACCCTTCAAAAGCCCAGGAAATGGTTATTAACCTTTCTACCTTTATGCGTTACTCGTTACAGCATGGTCAGGAAGATATGGTCTCGCTTAACCAGGAATTGGATAATATTAAACTTTATCTGGGAATTGAGAAGATTCGATTTGGGAAAAAACTGAATCCCATTTTTGAAATTGAAGAAACATGCGAAAATGCTCAAATTCCCAATATGATTTTGCAACCTTTATATGAAAATGCCATTAAATATGGAGTATATGAAGCCACAGGTGAAGTAAGTATTGTTACAAGGTGTCAGACTGGAAGTAAACACGTATTGATAACTATTGAAAATGGCTATGAACCAGATTCTATTAAAAACAGGGGAGAAGGAATTGGATTGAGAAATATAAGGCAGCGTTTAGACTTGATTTACGGAAATCCTGATTTAATACGGATAATTGACAAAAAGACCAGTTTTAAAGTTGAATTAATCATCCCACAAAACAAACAGGCATGAACGAAAAATTAAAAGTAATATTGATTGAAGATGAAGAGTTGGCAAGAGACCTGCTCAAGTCATACATCAAAGATCATCCAAAAATTGAGTTGATTGCTGAATGCGAGAATGGATTTGAGGGTGTTCAGAAAATTAATGAATTGAATCCTGATTTGGTTTTCCTGGATATTCAGATGCCGAAAATTACTGGCTTTGAAATGCTGGAATTGCTGGACCATAAACCAGAAATTATTTTCACAACAGCATATGACCAGTTTGCGCTTAAAGCATTTGATTACAGTGCTGTTGATTATTTGCTTAAACCATTTTCAAAAGATCGTTTAATGGTTGCAATTGATAGAGTGATTGATCGAATTGGCAACAATGAAGGTTTAGCCGAAAAGTTTGAAAAAGTGAGCGATTTCAGGGTCGAAGAAAACCTGGAAAGGGTCGTTGTAAAAGATCGCAATAAAATCAATATTATTCCAGTTGAAAAAATCAGGTATATAGAATCTTTGGATGATTATGTGCTCATTTACACGAATGAAGCACGTTATATGAAACAAAAGACAATGAAGTTTTTTGAAGCCAATTTAAATCAGAAGAATTTTATTCGCATCCATCGTTCATATATCGTTCAGGTTGATAACATTGCCGAAATTCAACAATACGAAAAAGAATCATACATCGTTATTCTGAAAGATGGAACCAAGTTGAAAGTCAGTAAGTCCGGATACAAAAAATTGAAAGAAGTACTTCATTTTTAAGTGAAGTTTTTTCATCTATAGTTTAGTTTTAGATTAGTAAAGTTGAAAAGTTCTGCAATGTAGCAGGACTTTTTTTACTTTTACGGCTCAGATTGTAAGATATGAAGCAAACAATTTTTTTGATAGTATTGATTATCCCGATGATGGCTTTTTCGCAAAATGAAGTTAACCCTGACGGATATAAGTTATTGCTGATACTTTTAATACTGCTTTTAATTCCTTTTGTGATATTCTTATTCAGAAGAATATTTAAAAAGAAGGTAAAACAAAAACCAACGGCTAAATTTTATTGGAAGAAGTTAAAAGTATCGCTGGGAAAAGATAAAAAATATCGTCCAGGGAATCTTTTTTTGAAAATCGAAAATGTAAGCCGTAAAGATGTTGACATTGAAGCCCCGGTACTCTTTTTTAGAAAATTGTGGAGTAAAAGAAAATTTAAGCTAAAAGGAATTAACCGTCAGGAGATTTATCCACTTTATCTTGAAAAAGGGAAAACGCATGAACTTCAAATCGACCTGAGTGTTTTTCATCAACACGACCGAAAACTAAAAAGATTTTACTGGGCAAAGATTAAACTGAAAGATACAAAAGGGACAACGTATTCCTCAAAATATATAAGCTTGCGTAAAAGTTTGTTTTCCTAATGCGCAATTGGAAATTCAATCATATCGATTTTTCTACCTATCCATTTTATGAAGGAGATGATTTGGGTGTAGTTTATAACCAGGATCAAATCCAGATCAAGATTTGGGCACCTACCGCAAAGCAGGTTGAATTTCGTTTATATGAAAAAAGTATTGGTGGCAAACCACTTCGAATTGAGAATTTGGTTTCATCGGTAAATGGAAGTTGGAAGTTAAAGCTTCATGGAAATTTTGAAGGTTTGTATTATACCTTTAAAGTAAATGATGGTGACTGGTTAAATGAAACCCCGGGAGTTGATGCAAGGGCAGTTGGAGTTAATGGAAAGCGCGGGCTAATTTTTGATCTTCCGAAGACAAACCCAATTGGATGGGAGAATGATCAACCAGTTCGGTTGGAAAATTCTGTGGATGCTGTTTTATATGAACTGCATGTACGCGATTTTTCGAAAGCATCGAATTCCGCAATGAAAAACAAAGGCAGGTTTTTAGCTTTTACGGAAGAAGGAACTTTGAGCCGGGAGAACCTGTCAACTGGAATTGATCATTTGAAAGAACTGGGCATAACTCATGTGCATTTGCTTCCGGTTGCCGACTTTTTTACTGTTGATGAAGCGAACCCAAACGAAAAATACAACTGGGGATACGATCCATTGAATTACAATACACCTGAAGGAAGCTACGCCAGTAATCCTGATAATATTTCCAGAATTACAGAGTTTAAGCAATTAGTCATGAGCCTGCATCAGTCCGGAATTGGCGTGGTAATGGATGTGGTTTATAATCACACCGGACATACACGCAGAGCATATTTTAATCAAACGGTTCCGGGTTATTATTACAGGCAAAACCGGAATGGAAGCTTTGCTAATGCAAGTGGCTGTGGCAATGAAATTGCTTCAGAACGTACAATGGTACGAAAGTATATTATTGATTCTCTGAAGTACTGGGTTGAAGAGTTTCATATTGATGGGTTTCGATTTGACCTGATGGGAATTCACGATATTGAAACGATGAACCAGGTTCGTGAGAATCTCGATACAATCCGACCAGGAATTCTGCTTTATGGTGAAGGCTGGACTGCTGATAAAAGTCCTATGGATGAGCAGTTTCGTGCAACAAAAGGGAACACACAAAAATTAAAGGGTATAGCTAGTTTCAACGATGATATGCGTGATGCCATTAAAGGAAATAATTTTGACGGAAAGAGCAAAGGTTTTGTTAGTGGGCAAACACTGCGCGAAGAAGCCGTAAAGTTTGGTATTGTTGCTGCGTGTCATCACCCTCAAATTGTTTATGGTTACGTGGAAAGTTCGTACGAAGCATGGGCAAAAGAACCCTGGCAGTGTGTGAACTATGCTTCATGTCACGATAATTTTACTTTATTCGATAAACTTAAATTGAGTTGTCCGGATGCAGATGAAGAAACGTTGAAAAAGATGCAAAAGCTGGCAGGGGCAATTGTTTTAACTTCGCAGGGAATCCCGTTTTTGCATGCTGGCTCAGAGTTTTGCCGAAGTAAAAATGGGGAGCATAATTCCTATAAATCACCGGATAAAATCAATCAGATAGATTGGTCATTAAAGTTTAAAAATCAAGATGTTTTCAATTATTTTAAAAAGTTAATTGAGTTGCGAAAGAAGGTACCTGCATTTAAGATGCGCTCATCCGATGAAATTCGAAAACATTTACACTTTTCTTCGAATTATCAGCCTGGTGTTATAGCTTATTCAATTCACGATTACCCAAATGATTTAAATTGGAAGGCTATCCAGTTAGTTTTTAATGCTAGTCACAAGCCTGTTACTTTTGGGCTGGCAGCTCATATGAACTGGAAATTAATCGCAAAAGATGATACTATTAATATTTCCGGGAATGGTTATCACTTTGGTTCTGATATCTCAGTTCCACCAATTTCAATGATGATTTTAGTGAAAGAAGTTTAGAAAACGGCCAGCAATAAGTCAATGTCTTTTGCAGGAAGGTTTAGCTTATCGCCAATGTCATGATTGGTTAAAATGCCATTGTAGATATAAATCCCTTTTCGAAACCCTTTTGAACTTTTTATATAGTGCTGGATTCCTCCAATTTCCCCAATAGAAATAATGATTGGAGCAAGAATATTACTAAGGGCAATTGATGCAGTTCGGGCAACAATTGAAGGAACATTTGGGACACAGTAATGAATAATGCCATGCTTTTCGTAGGATGGGTTTTTCAGGTCAGTGCATTTACTGGTTTCAAAGCAGCCTCCCTGGCTAACATTAAGATCAATAATGACAGAGCCGTTTTTCATTTCCTTCACCATTTCTTCAGAAACCCTGAATGTAGGTTTCGAATTAAATGACAAAGCTCCCAGTACCACATCAGCAGATCGGAGCGCTTTCTTTAAAACGTTCGGGTACAAAACCGATGTGAAAACCCGCTGCCCAAGTTTTTCCTCAAGTAGCCTTAGCCTGAACATATCATCATCAAAAATCTTTACAGTAGCACCAAGCCCAAGAGCCGCCCTGGCTGCAAATTCTGCAGCTGTTTTTGATCCTAAAATGACTAGCTCGGTAGGGGATATGCCTGTTACACCACCCAGTAAAACACCTTTCCCATCGCGGGATTTACTTAAATATTCGCTGGCAAGGGTGATTGATGTTGCTCCGGATATTTGACTCATTAAGCGAACCACAGGCAGGTAGTTATTGTCACTGGCCAGATATTCGTAAGCGATAGTAGTTACCTTTTTAGCCATCAACTTTTTAATTGTTTCCTGACAGTGAGCATTTATTTGCAGGTTTGAAATCAGGGTTTGATGCCCTTTAAGCATGTCAATTTCTTCCTTATCAAAAGGGGAAACGCGTAAAATGATATCACATTGAAATACCTCTTCTTTTTTCTCAACAATAACAGCTCCGGCTTTGCGATATTCCTGATCGGAGTAACTTGAAGATTTTCCGGCATTGATTTCAAGATAAATCTCATGACCATAAGAAACAAGCAATTCTACAGCTTCAGGTGTCAAAGGAACACGGTATTCAACTTTAGGAAAATCAGATGGAATGCCGATTGTAATTTTTTTTCCTTTTCGTTGAATTTCAAGCATTTCTTCTTTGGGTAGGAAAAGGGTTTTAATTCCCTGTGCTTGTTCTTTCTCAGTCATATCCGGCAAATTTAGTCTGTTAATTTACTCTTTATCTGTCAATTATCAAAAGTTTTCAGAGTTTAATCGCTTCGATATACCTTGTGCCGGGGTCACTTTCGGTAATTGTAACTTTGACTAAATCGGCAGGAAGTAATTCTTCTATTTTCTCTGGCCATTCCATTAAACAATAACTATTGCTGTATATGTAATCGTCAAAGCCAATGTCCAAAGCCTCTTCAATATTTTTAATGCGGTAAAAGTCGAAGTGAAAAACGGAGCCGGAAGAAGGCGTGTCATACTCATTTACCAGTGCAAAAGTTGGACTGGTAATATTGTCTACGGAGCCTAAAGTCCTGCATATTGTCTTTATGAATGTTGTTTTTCCTGCTCCCATTTTTCCGTAAAATGCGAAAATTCGTTCTTCTTTAAATGTATCAAGAAGTTCACGCGCTGCACCTTGCAGTTCTTCAATTGAATTAATTTGAGTTGAATACATGTTTTTCATTTAAATTATTGCAAAATAAAAAAACTTATTCGATTTAAGGAAAGCTGATATTTATTAAAGCCTGATTTCAAAAAATATATTACTTTTGAAAAAAATACAAACAAACGTTGATATGAATCTTCCAGAAAACTTGAAGTACACTAAAGAACACGAATGGATTCGTGTTGAAGATAATGTAGCCATTGTAGGAATCACGGACTTTGCTCAAGGAGAACTTGGTGACATCGTTTTTGTTGAAGTTGAAACAGAAGGCGAAACACTTGATAAAGGTGAAACTTTTGGTACAGTTGAGGCTGTAAAAACTGTTTCAGATCTTTTCATGCCAGTTAGTGGTGAGGTAATTGAATTTAATGCAGCATTAGAAGATAGCCCTGAGTTGATTAATAAAGATGCTTATGGTGATGGCTGGATGATAAAAATTGAAATGAAAGATGCATCTGAGCTTGATGCTTTGATGAATGTTGCTGACTACAAAGCAATGCTTGAAGCATAAAAATTATCTATTATTATATTGTAAGCCCGGTTTATAGCCGGGTTTTTTCGTGCAAAAAAAGGATCAGTTCAATATTAGGGTGGGTAACTTTGTTGAATTTATGATCCTGGATACGGGGAACTTGATTCTTGATCCTTGAACCTGGATGCTTGTTACCGGATAATTGGCCATTGGCAATTGTGTCCTCAATGGTTGGATTTTGGGATTTGATTATTGGATATTGGTTATT
>JANQII010000175.1 GCA_028282195.1 Prolixibacteraceae bacterium | reverse complement strand
TTCAACTGTGAACAAACTGGGATGTGCGGGAGCATGGGGTGCGCCTTTAGTACAATTACCAATAACCATATTTACAATATCTGGAGGAAAAGGCAGTTTACTGGTGCAGAAATGGGGGCTATCAAATTTCACGCACCTATCGATGTTTTGATTGAAAACAATTGTATACACGATGCATTCCGTGGCTTGTGGATGGACTGGATGTCGCAGGGCACCAGGATCACATCGAATGTGTGCTATAACAACGATTTTGCCGACTTCCACTTAGAGTTGAATCATGGGCCTTTCCTTGTTGATAATAATATTCTTATGTCCGGGATCCAGAGCTGGTCGCAGGGAGGGGCATACGTCCATAATATTATTGGGGGGATGATACTTCTCAGGCCTGTTTTAGATAGGTTCACACCCTATTTCTTTCCACATTCAACTGAACTAATGGGTGTAAGCCATATTAAGTGCGGCGATGACCGTTTTTATAACAATATCTTTATTGAAACAGATTTTGCCATTAGTTATGCCAACGTTAAAACTCTGGGATATGGGTTGGAGGCATATAATATGCTTGAAGGAAGGTTTCCGGTTTTTGCTGGCAACAACATTTACTACAACGGAGCAATTCAATTAAAGAATGAGGAAGACTCGTATTCTATCCCAACTTTTAATCCGGAAGTAAAAATTGTTGAGGAAAACGGACAAGTTTTTCTGGAATATATTATCGATTCATCTTTAGAAAAAGTAGTTACAGATATTGTTACAACTGCATCGCTAGGAATAACGGTCATGGTAAAAACACAATATGAGAATAGAGATGGTACGGCATTGATAATGGACACCGACTATTTTGGCCGGAAGAGGGATGGGGATAATCCTGCCCCAGGTCCGTTTGAAAATACCGGTCCAGGGAAGAGGAGGGTAAAAGTTTGGCCTGTTAATTAAGAAGTATAAACTACTTAGATTATAAATTCAAAAGAGGATTTTGTCGCATTAGTTAAGCATAATCTTGATTAATTAACATGAGTTAAAAATAAGAAACTCAAAATAACATTAGAAGACAAACAAGTTTTTTTGTTTATATGTAAGTATTTGATATTGTTGAAGAAAACAGAAACATTAATATGAACGGTATTTAAAATGGCTATTTGATTTATAGTTTAAAAAAACAGATAATTGTGCATAAACAATTAGGAAGTTGGGAAATAACCCAATTATGGATGTTCAGACAATTTCTTAATTATATTATTTAAGGGAGTTTTTGGAGAAAAATTAAACTGGTTAAAATTATACGTGATCGGGGTTCAGTTTTAAAAGGGACTTGAAAAACAAAAGAACAGTAACCCGTTTAATTATCAGCCATGAAAAACTATTTTAAAATTGTTGAAAACGTAGAAAATGAATTAAAGAAAACAAAAGAAACAACAGACAAGCCTATCGAGCAAAGTGAGTTTGCTATTGGGCATTGTAAAATTGCACTGGATTACCTGAGGGAGGCAGTGATCAAAGAAGGGTTTCCTGACAGGAAGTCAGAGATTTTGTTTTTCAAAAAGATCAAACCTTCAGTTTACAGTAAGCTCTTGTATTACCAGGCCGTATTTGACATGGAGAGTACCAGACTGGAAGTCGATAAAGAGGGTTTAAGGAAATATTTTCAGATGGAGCTGAAAAAGATCTTAAAGTATATGAAAAAACATAAGGTAAAGGTGCAATATTACCGGAGTGGGCACAGCCACCTAGATGAGAAGTATTTTACCAGAAAAAACGATGAGATCCCCTTGGAACTGAAGGATTCCCATTCCCTGATAGACGAGGAATTCTCTGCCTGGCATGACCATACGTTTTCACAGGTCATGGCCAATGAAATGCTTATCGCTTACATAAAAAATGAAATGGAGAAGCTGGACCATCCGGAAAGGGAAAAGCAAATCCTGCCAAAGTCGCCCCTCAAATGGACAGGAACAAAAATGGAGATGGCTGAGATTATTTATGCGCTCCAGGGATCTGATTCAGTAAACAACGGAGATGCAACCATTAAGGACCTGACAAAAGGTTTTGAATGGCTTTTCAATATTGACCTGAAAGATATTTACAGTTATTTTCCCCAAATACAACAACGGAAGATTGACCCGGTAAAATTCCTGAATAAATTGATAGCTATTTTGCTACGAAGGATAGATGATTCAAATAAATGACCAGTTAAAAAGAAAACAAATATGGATAAAACTATAATTAAACCATAACAGGATGTTTTATATCTTTGTTGAGAATAGTTTTGATAAAATTTTATCAGGATAATTTCTGATAAATTAGAAATAACGGTATTGGCTTTTATTTGAGATTCCTAAAACCGCCAGTTTTAAAATATAGTCTCAGAAATAAAAGTTCGATGTCTACGTCTTTGGCGTGGATCGGGCTTTCTGAGACTAGGGTCCCTGGCGGTACCTTGGAAACTTTAAGTTTTGGTCCGCGCCTCTTTTTTTGAAGCAATTTTAATAACTTACATTCAAAAACAACCAATATGTCATCAATTTACACCAAGAAAATCCGCCAGAATGCCGACCTGGTCAACCCGATGTCCAAATGCCCCTTTGGTGATCCAGTCGCAGAATGCCCTTTTATCCCTTTTTATGCTATGAAAAATGAACGTAAACAAATTGAACAAATAGAAAAGCTCCCACAGGAAGAGCTTGACCGGCTCCGTAAGTTCCACCGGGCATGTATGCATGAACTGGTGAAAACAAGGAAAGCAAATTTTCTGTAAGTTATCCGGCTGAGACTCAAGTTGGTTAACGATATAAAATACCCCACCTAAACACATCTGTATAACTTTTTATTTTAGGAACGTGCAATTTTGGAAAAATTAAAATGTACCATCCAAAATTAAATTGTTATGCCTTCAGAAATTATTACCACAGATGACCTTCGTGAATTCAAAGTTGAAATCCTGCAGGACATTAAAAAGTTGCTGAAAGAATACCACGGGCACCCTTCCAAAAAGTGGCTTAAATCTTATGAAGTCCGAAAGTTACTGGGGATTTCCCCCGGGACACTTCAAAACTTAAGGGTAAACGGGACATTGCCCTATACGAAAATCGGAGGGATTATCTTCTATGACCATGAAGATATCAAAAAGATGATGGAAGAAAACCAGGTCAATAACCGTTTTGAATTTGGACGTTCCCGATGAACTATATCAAACACCTGGACGGTTTTTATTTACGCCTTGCAGGGGACAGCAGGCTGACACCGTTCCATGTCAGCCTGTACCTTGCCCTGTTTAGGTTTTGGAACAGGAACCGTTTCCGCAACCCATTCCCGGTTTCCAGGGAAGAACTCATGTTCTACTCAAGGATCGGATCGGTCAATACCTACACCCGTTGCATCAAACAACTGCACCAGTGGGGGTATATCATTTATGCCCCATCCAATTGCCCGCATATCGGGAGCAAGGTCAGTTGTACCAGTTTTGATAAAGCTGCCGGTAATACTGGCGGTAAGGCTAATGATAAAGCTGATGGTCAAACTGGTGAGACCTCTTATATAAACAATACAAACAGTAACAAACGGAATAAACAAAAGACCCCTAAAAAAAATCAAAATGGGGAAAGAAAAAAAGTTAACGGGTTTAATCCCTACCATGTCCGGGGGGACAAGGACTATTCTGAACCCCTTTAAGGAAGTGGCAGAATTCAAAAACGGGACATTCCATTTTAGTTTTCTGGCTTGCCTGAAGTGGATGGAAAGACAAGGTAAAACCCTGTTTGGGGACCATTTCAGGATTTTTACGGATGACCATCCCATCATTTACAAACTGCTGGTTTATGCAATTGCCGATGTTGAGAACACGACCCGGCAAGGGATTGACCTTAAAAAAGGGATTTTATTGAATGGTCCGGTTGGTGTAGGTAAATCAGCGCTAATGACCCTCATTAGTTTCTTTTTCCCATCTGAAAAGCAATACCAGCTTAAACCAACCCGGGAAATCAATTTTGAGCTTGAAAAGGAAGGGTACAAGGTGATAGGCAAGTACAGTGAAGGATCTTATATGCTTGTAAATAACCAACACGTACCTAAAGTTTGGTGTTTTGACGATTTAGGCATTGAACAACCCCTGAAATACTTTGGTAATGACTGCCAGGTGATGGCCGAAATCCTTCTTTCCCGATACGACCTGTTTGTTTCAAAACGGATGCTGACACATCTGACCACCAACCTTTCAGCTTCGGAGATTGAACAGCGTTACGGCAACCGCATCAGGAGCAGGATGAGGGAAATGTTCAATTTGATAGCTTTTGATAAAAATACCGAAGATAAACGAAATTAAAAGGGAGGGTTTCCAGCTTTTTCTACGTTATAACCCAGTGTGACCAGCCTGTTCACTTTCACTGCCCAATTGCTCCCTGGACCTGTTCTTTTGCTCGCAGGAACTGATCGCTTCATTCGTTCCGTTCACAAGCTGGTCACACCACACGCCAAGAGAACCACTTTCATTCCATTCCAGGGGTACACTTGTCTTTTACCGCCCACACTTCATGTTTGATTACTAAATATTCCTTCAAAAACCTAAAAAGAAACCCAATTTAGCTGATCTCCCCACTTTCCAACCCTTTGGTAAAATGCAAGGCTAAATTGAATGCCCTGAATTCAATAATTTAAAGTTTAATTTTTATGGATTGTCAGTTTTTTCAGGACAGCCTTGCATTTATGCCCCGACCAGCAGTATAAATGGTTTTCTTTTCTTTTTTTGACCGTTTTTTCTTCTCTTTTTGAGAAAATTATACCCCAAATCCTAACATTTACTTAACCATATAAAACACCCCGCCTAAAGGCACCTGTATATTTTTTCATTTCCCAATGCTGCATTTTTGCATGGATGTCCAAAGTCAGTGACCGTTTAAACCGGGTCAATGACGGGACCCATTTTTAGCAATCAAAAGTGTTAACGCATATGTTTGGATTAAATGAAATCACCTGGAAAGGATTTATACTGTTTGTACTGACAGTTATTAGCGTGTGGTATATTATTCTCTTTTTATGGGTCTGGTTTAAAAGTCGGAACAAACCATCAGTTTTGTATGAAGGGCATTTGGAGGAAAGCCAGTCCCAATCTGAAACCATAAATCCCATATCGGTTTCTTCCCGCTCTTTCCCATCAAAGCTGATTTCATCCATATCCGAAGGTTCAATCCCTCTTGAGGTATCCTTTTATGAAGAGATATGGGACGGTGATGGGATACATGTTGACTACCTGCTAAATGAGACATCCGGGAAAATGGAAAAACTACTTCCCGGGATACAATATCAACAATAACCATTAAAAGAATTAAGTATCATGAGACAAAGCATTCAACGAAACTTTCAAAAAATTACATCAACAATTGCTTTACTTTTTACAGGCATCTATAATAGTGTGGCACAAAGTTCAGCTGGTATAGACCAGGCCACAGCGGAGGTCAGTTCTTATGTTGACCCGGTGGCCAACCTGATTATTGCTATTGGGGCAGTAGTAGGATTGATTGGTGGGGTAAGAGTTTACATCAAATGGCAAAGTGGTGATCAGGATACACAAAAGGCCATCATGGGCTGGTTTGGGGCTTGTCTATTCCTCATTCTGGTTGGTGTCGTAATCCGCGCATTCTTCTCATAACAGTATAGAATGAAAACCTACACGATCCAGAAAATAGATACCAACCTGTACATCAAAGGGTTTTCAGGGCAGTTGGTTTATTCTGCCCTGTATGGAACTCTTATTTGTCTTGTCCTTTTTGTAATGCTCTATATCACGGCAGGGACTTTTATCTCGGTTGGCACCAGCGTCCCTGCCTTTTTTACCTGGCTTTATAGGCTCAACCACATCCAGAGAAAGTTTGGACATGCAGGATGGCACAAAAAACGGATTTCACGCCAATTGCCCCGGTTTAT
>JANQII010000173.1 GCA_028282195.1 Prolixibacteraceae bacterium | reverse complement strand
GTTAATTTGGAATATTAGGTATTCAAAATTGAATATTTTACATTTAAATGTTGATAAAATGGATTGTTATTACCAAATAAAAGATGTGTATAAAGGGTAGCTACAAGTAGAGAGGGATAAAAGGGAGAGTCTAAACGAAAATATTTTAATTCCTTAAAATGAAACAAAAATCAAATCATATTCCAATATACAGCTTGCATAACTTTAGTTCCCCTGAGCGAAAAAGTCAGCAGTTTCAGGTAGAAATTTTCGATGCGAAAAGACACTTTAGTGTTGAGTATCCTCACCGTCACGATTTTTTTGAGGTACTATATTTATTAAAAGGTTCTGGTTTTCATGTTATCGATAGTAATAAGTACGAAATAAAACCTCCTTGTGTATTTTTTATGTCGCCCGGGCAAGCGCACAAAATTGAGTTTTCCAGTGACATTGAAGGTTATATTTTCATTTTTACGGCTGATTTTTACCTGACAAACAGAAGCAACCAAAACAGTCTGATCGAATTTCCATTCTTCTATAATTTGCATCAGGATAATCCGCCTCTTCAGTTAAAGTCAAAACCAGACATTCAATTTCTGGAACAATTATTCCAGCGCAGTATTTCCGAATTGGATGAAAACCAAACGAACAAACTGGATACCCTCCGCTCCTTGCTTGATTTAATTCTTACCACCTGCACTTCGAGATACAAAACAGAGGAAACTCTTGAATCGAAAGGCAAAGGCTATTTGTTGGTAAAACGTTTTTTCCACCTGGTCGAAGAAAACAACCACGAAAATCTATCGCTTAAAGAATATGCCAATCTGCTGGCTGTTACACCCAACCACCTAACCCAAACCGTTAAACAATTCACCGGAAAAACATCGAGTCAGATTATTAAAGCCAAGCAAATTCTGGAAATCAAACGCTTACTGGTCCACACCAATTTAAGTGTTTTTGAAATTGCTCAACAACTCAACTTTGAAGATCAATCTTATTTTACCAAATTTTTTAAACGTGAAGCCGGTTTTTCACCTTTACAATACCGGGCCGAAGTTTCGAGATAATTTAAAAATTACCATATCTTAAAAATCATTAAATCATTGAATAATAAAGCAGAAAATAAATATCTCAGGATTTCAATTTCAAAAATCCATGAAAATTACCAAAAAATCATGCTTTTTTACTCGCCTTTCTAATTAATATTCTTTTGCTTTGTATAGTCAATTGAAAAATCAGATAAACAAATAATAAAAATCTTACACAATGGGTAATTATTTTAACACTTTACCATTACGCCTTCAATTGGAACAATTGGGGAAATGTGACTTCATGGATGAATCAGAATTTTCTAATGGAGTAGAAAAACTTAAAGGTAAAAAGATTGTAGTTCTTGGTTGCGGAGCTCAAGGTTTGGCACAAGGATTAAATATGAGGGACAGTGGTCTTGATATTTCTTACGCAATTCGTCAGGTAGAAATTGACGAAAAACAAGTTTCTTACACCAACGCTGTTGATAACAAATTTGAAGTAGGTACTTTCGAAGAAATGGTTCCTAAAGCAGACCTTGTTTTGAACCTTACTCCGGACAAATACCACACTCCTGTTGTAAATGCAGCAGTTCCATTAATGAAAAAAGGAGCTTGCCTTTCATACTCACACGGATTCAATATTGTAGAAGAAGGTATGCAAATTCGTGATGACATTACCGTAATCATGGTTGCTCCAAAATCTCCTGCTTCTGAGGTACGTGCTGAGTTCCTTCGCGGATTTGGTGTTCCAACCCTAATTGCTGTTCACCGCGAGAACGATCCAAATGGTGACGGTCTTGAAATTGCAAAAGCATATTGTGTGGGTACCGGTGGTCATAAAGCTGGTGTTCTTCACTCTTCATTTGTTGCTGAAGTTAAGTCTGACTTAATGGGTGAGCAAACCATTCTTTGCGGTGTATTGCAAACTGCATCTATCCTTTGCTTCAACAAGATGATTGAAAAAGGAATTGAAGCTGGTTATGCTTCAAAACTGATCCAGTACGGATGGGAAGTAACTACTGAAGCATTGAAGCTTGGTGGTATCACCCATATGATGGACAGACTTTCAAATCCTGCGAAAATTGAAGCTTACAAACTTTCAGAAGAATTGAAAGAAATCATGCGCCCATTGTTCGAGCACCACATGGATGATATTATGGACGGAACATTCTCATCAACCATGATGGAAGACTGGGCTGCCGGTGATAAAAACCTATTGGCCTGGCGTGCAGCTACCGGCGAAACAGCTTTCGAGAAAACCCCTGCCGGCGACGTTGAAATTTCAGAGCAAGAATACTTCGACAATGGTACATTAATGGTAGCATTTGTTAAAGCCGGTGTAGAGTTGGCATTTGATGTAATGTGCGAAGCTGGCATTAAAGCTGAATCAGCATACTACGAGTCATTGCACGAAACTCCGCTTATTGCAAACACTATTGCACGTAAGAAATTATTCGAGATGAACCGTGTAATTTCTGATACTGCCGAGTATGGATGTTACTTGTTCGATCACGCTGCAAAACCATTGTTGGCTGATTTCATGGTTAAAATTGACACCAACGTTATTGGTAAAAACTTCAATGATGGAATCGATGCACATGTCGATAACAAAGAATTGATTGAAGTCAATGACAAAATCCGTTACCATGAAGTCGAAATCATTGGAGAAGAACTACGTGAAGCGATGGAATCAATGGAAGCGATTATCTAACTGGATACTTTTATTGATAGGATGACTCGGAGTCATCCTATCAATCACCATACTTAATTAGCTCTGTCATTTGACAGGGCTATTTTTTTGCAGTTTATCCTGCTACTTGCACTGTTTATCAGAATTATCTTTTAAATTCAGGCATTATAGAGGTTCTTTGAAGAAACCTTTAAATCATTTATGATGAAAAAAGTCATCTTATTTATCTGTATTTTATTGGCATCGCAACTTTCTTTCGCAAACGAAGAGATTAGTGAAGGATTAAAACAAACTGCCTGGAACTCAATACGGGCAAAGTTTCTTGGTGAAGAATCTAAAGAATTAATTCTTTACCAATATGAAATTGCAATCAAACTAAAAGGGAATTACAATGAAGCTGATTCACTTTGTATGGCCGAATTAATTAACGATCTGGAGAAAATCTTACCACATAAAAATATTTTTTTGACCAGTACAGTCTCTAATCTAGATTTTATTTTTAATGAACCAGGGGTTATTAGGAGTGAAAAAATCAAAAATGAATTCGGACGGATAAAAACTAGAGAAATAAAGCTGACTATACCTGACGACCCCATTGCGAGAAAAAAAACTTTATACTACAATTTATACCGATCATTGGTTACTTTTTCAAAATCGCCAAACGAATCCAGTACCATTCACGGTTGTGTGTTTGACGAAGATTCACCTTTAAAAATCACTTTCCATCCGGCAGATAAATTTATTCTCAAAAAACTATATTCACCAAACTTCTATAAAGAATTTAAGGAAAACTATAGAAAACAGGTTGGAGAAATAGAATATAAGAAATTTATGTATTCCAGGCTCTTAAAGATTTCGGGTAATATTGGAGGAGGAGTATTAGCCCTATTATTTATCTCAATTCTCATAATGCTACGTTTCTTCAAACATCACAATTGGGATATAAGAAAATTTATTCTTCAATCAGTATGCGGAATTCTTGCGCTGGATATCTATTTTATATTTAATGAAACAGTTCAAAACCTAAATTTTCAAACTAAGATTATAGGTTATTTATTACCCTTGAACCTTACAATATTTCTAATAACCCTTATCTTCTATTATATAGAAAAACTTATTAGTAATTCTAAAATCTCAAGAAAATCTAAAACAATCCTAAAATTAATCAACACACTTATTATTCTATCAACTTTCTCCTATTTGGGCATTGGTAGATTATTACTAATATCATCAATAACAGAAAGACTTATGCTGACTGGGGTACTAACCCTAACAATTACTGCTATAAGATTTTTTCTTCTTTCTCTATCTGAAATCAGCAACAACGAGATTCGAAAAAAAGATATGGAGCTTTTACGTATCAATGAACTCCACAAACAAGCAGAACTCCAATCACTTCAATCAAAAATAAACCCTCATTTCTTATACAATGCACTGAATTCTATTGCAAGCTTATCAACTGTTGATGGAAAGAAAACGGAGAAAATGGCATTGGCGCTTTCAGACTTCTTTAAGTATTCATTGAACAAAGAACAAAAAGAGATGGTAAGCTTAAAGGAGGAAATTGAATCGGTTGAAACTTACTTGACCATTGAAAAAGTTCGTTTTGGTGACCGCTTAAATTTTGCAATTCAACTTCCAGAGGAATTAAAAAATATAATTATCCCCCAATTCATTATTCAACCATTAATTGAAAATGCGGTTAAGCATGGCATTTCAAAAATTGTGGAGACTGGGGAAATAAGACTAGTAGTTTCAGCAAAAAATAACAATCTTGAGGTTAGGGTTTTTGATAACGGACCAGCCATTTCGAATGAGCCTATTTCGGGTTATGGCTTGCAAAGCATACAGGAAAAGTTGAACCTGATTTATGGAAACAAAGCTTACATGAGCTGGAACAATGAACCGGAAAAATATGTATTAATTTCCTTACCTCTAAATGATAAATCATGAACAGTTTAATAAAATATAAGACGTTAATAGTCGATGATGAAGTACCAGCAAGGCAACGACTAACAACAATTCTGTCTGAATTTGAAGAGATTGAACTGGTGGGAGAAGCATCGAATGGAATAGAGGCTTTGGAGTTAATTCAACAATTAAAGCCTGATTTATTGTTCCTGGATATTCAAATGCCTGGTTTGGATGGCTTTGAAGTTTTAAAAAATACAGATCATTTTCCGGTTGTCATATTTTGCACAGCATATGATGATTATGCCTTGCAGGCTTTTGAAACAAGTGCAATTGATTACATCGTAAAGCCGGTAAAACCTGATCGGGTTCAGAAATCAATTGAAAAAATCAAAAACTTAAAAACCGAAGTTGAAAAGGAAAAGATTATTGAAGTGATCGGTCAATATATGAATCAGAAAAAAACTCAAAAGTTGACTAATATTCCTGTCAAGGTGGGAGATCGGATGCTTTTTGTCAAACTATCGGACATAAGCTATTTTCATGCCGAAGAGAAGTATGTAACCATTGTTGATCGCGTTGGGAAAACCTATTTGACCGATCATAGTCTGAAATATTTAGAAGAAAAATTATCGGATAGTTTTATTCGTGTTCACAGAGCTTTTCTTATCAACAGAAATCTAATACAGGAGGTTGGCAAACATTTGGGAGGAAAATCTTTTATCAGAATGGACGATTCAAACTCAACAAAAATCATTACCGGAAGATATTACCAGGAAAATATAAAAAAGATCACTCGCTTCTAGCTGGCAGATATGAGGCTGTCCAAAAAGAATAAAATTCAAACCGGTAGAGTAGAGAAACAGAGTGCCTACCCTAGGTATATAGCTCTGTTTCCCCCTCGTCAAACCGTACGTGCGGTTTTCCCGCATACGGCTTTCCTATTAATTTCATCTTAAAGTATTCACAGGTCGTATACCTGAGGTTTTATATGGTTTAATTAACCCATATTCATTGACTAGTATATCAAAGGCTTGCTGACCATGCAAGCGTGATTTCCTCTGGCTTTTACGATGATAATAACGTGACAGTCGAATGCGCATATAATCTTGCAGTTCCCGGAGAGCTACTTGGGTATGACTAACATGGGGGATACAATAATAATTCATCCACCCTTTAATAATCGTATTCAATTCATTCGCTACTGATCCTGCCGGATAATGACCGATACCTTTAAGCTTTGCGTTGATTTGTTGTCGTATTCTACGACGGGATTGTGGTTTTGGCTCTATCTTCCAAAATTTATTCCCTGGGTATAGGATACCCCGGCTGTAACTAAACCGGAACCCAAAAAAATCAAATGGCTTATCTTTGGCTGTTACCAGCTCGCTTTTTTCAGTATTAATAAGTAGCCCCATACGATGAAGATAACTGTGTAACCGACTAATTAACTCCCGATTGATATGACGGGACATCAATATAAAATCATCGGCATACCGGATCATTTCTACTCCATGACGTTGAAAATATCCATCCGGGTTACTTACTATCCTGTCTAATATATTCATATATACATTAGCCAGAAGTGGTGAAATTACACCTCCTTGCGGTGTCCCGGAATGATTGCGCTTTCCCCCACTATATTTTCCATCTTCCCCTACAATTGGGGCTTTTAACCATAACCGTAGCAGATGGAGTATGCGTGGATCTGCTATTCGTTCTTTCAGGACTATTTCCAATTTATCATGTGCTATAGAATCGAAGTATTTACTTAAGTCGGCATCATAAACTGTAGCTTTACCTTGCTTTAGATTATCGCGTATGGCTTGAATCGCCCCTTGCGCTGAACGTTTGGGACGATAGCCATAAGAAAGCCCGTTAAAATCAGCTTCAAATATGGGTTCCAGTACCATTTTGCAGGCTTGCTGGGCAACCCTGTCACGTATGGTAGCAATCCCCAATGGGCGTTTACCCCCATTTTCTTTCTCTATGTAAACCCGTTTCACTGGTTGTGGCTTATAAAGACGTTTTCGCAGTGATTCGGATAACTCGCTTAGGAACCTATCAACCCCATAAACCTCTACATCTTTGAATGTTTGATGATCAACTCCGGGACTGCCGTTGTTCTTACGGCACTTACGATAGGCTTCTTTTAGAATATAAGATTGGAAAACCTTATCATAAAGAACATAAAATTTGAAATTCTTTTCCTGTTTGGCTTTCAGGTATAGTTTTAGTTGTAAAAGTTGCACACGCTCAAAAGTGGGCATGTCTTTTCGCTTCTTTTGCGATAAAACATTGATCTTTTGTTGGACCCTGTTCTGAATACTCATTTCTTCAATTTTGTCATGCTAGTTTATCTAAAACATTCTTAATAGTAGTGTCCCTTCCCTACTGACAGGTTATGTTGTCCTGTCCATCATCAGTACTACGAACACCTCCGCCACCATCAGCAGCCGCTGGCCAGCAACCCTGTTAGGGCTTCCCATGTTCATGCGCTACCTTTGTCATGCACGCCATCCCATACTACCCCGTGCAGCCACACCACTGCATATTGTCGTTGCTTCATGGTATGTAACAGGTTTCACCACCTTCGGAAGGTTGACCACTACATATTGCGTAACGAGGCCTGACTGGGTTCACTTGCGTTACGGCTTACATGACCGCTTTCCACGAACTTAGCACGGCTTGTTTCCGCCCCGTACCTCATGGATGCTTCAGCCTGAACGACAAATTGGACTGTGTAATCTTTTCATATTACCAGGTATTTAATTATTTAGAAACGCACGCCTCATGGCATACCGAAGAACGCATAAGATTACGCAAAGAACACTAAGATTTTGATATATAATGGCTTGACTCTTTGTGTCTTTGCGGTTTCTTAAAATACTTAGCGGTTAAGTTAACTTTTTGGACAGCCTCATAAAATATAATAGCTCTGTCAAACGACAGGGCTATTTTTTTAAATAAAATTTGAACAAGCAGCAATGAAATTGGTTAATTTTAGAATTTATTATTTCGTAAAAATTAAAAACTAAAAATATGTACGATTGGTTTATTCACCTTAGCCCAGTTTACCAGGCATTAATAGCTACATTATTCACCTGGTCGGTAACCGCTCTTGGTGCCAGTATGGTTTTCTTCTTTAAGAAAATCAACCGCAAAGTATTGGACGGAATGCTTGGTTTCGCAGCAGGAGTAATGATTGCTGCAAGCTTCTGGTCATTACTCAACCCAGCCATTGAAATGGCTGAATCGGCAGGTAATCCTCCCTGGGTTCCTGCAGTAATTGGATTTTTAACTGGTGGAGCTTTCCTTTGGTTGGCCGACCAGATAATTCCCCACCTTCATCTTGGCTTTCCACGAGAAGAGGCTGAAGGGGTACAAACTTCCTGGCGAAGGAGTGTACTATTGGTACTTGCTATCACTCTTCACAATATTCCGGAAGGGCTTGCTATTGGGGTTGCATTTGGTGCTGCAGCCATTGGCGTACCAGAGGCATCGCTTGCCGCAGCAGTTGCCCTCGCCCTGGGAATTGGCATTCAAAACTTCCCTGAAGGAGCTGCTGTGTCAGTTCCACTTCGAAGAGAAGGAATGTCCAGAAGCAAAAGTTTTCTATACGGACAGGCATCCGGAGTAGTTGAACCAATTGCCGGTGTTATTGGTGCAGCAGCAGTTATTTTAATGCAACCTATTTTGCCATACGCGCTTTCGTTTGCAGCAGGTGCTATGATTTATGTTGTTGTTGAGGAGTTGATACCAGAATCGCAATTAGAAAAGAATACAGATATCGCAACAATTGGGGCAATGCTCGGGTTTGCAGTCATGATGACTTTAGATGTTGCACTTGGGTAAAAATCCAGCACAAAAATACAAAAGATGGTTTTAGAAAGTCATGAAAAAGTGAACATTTTTCCAGATTTTAAAACATATTATTTTGTTGAACAAATAAGGTAGGTAAGGTGTAAATTACCGCAATAAAAAACGAATACTATGCATACAATTATTGAAGGAACCTGGAAACTAAAATCTTTTCAAATTGAGAAATCAAATGGTGAACTAGAATTTCCATTTGGAAAAGACGCGATTGGATATATTCATTACACACCAACCGGACATTTTTCGGTACAGTACATGCCAAACAAGCTGAATGAAGAACCGTGCAGTGAACCGGAAGCAACATTTATGCCCGTGTCCTATTTTGGAACTTTTGAATACAACCGGGAAAAAGATTACGTAGTTCATCGTGTGGAAGGATCGTTTTTCCCGAATAGTGATGAAGGGCTTGATAAAATCAGACATGCCAGAATGCGTGGTAAAGGTCTTACGTTAAAAAGCCCGGAAATGAACTGGAGAAATGAAACAGGGGTTGTTGCAATTATTCAATTTGAAAAGCAAGCAGATCTTTTAAAAGAGTTTTAATTAAGAATTTGATTTTCGGTTAAAAGAAAAGTCAATCAGTTTATCGAGTTGGAACAACAATACCATTGCAATTCCAATTTGTAAATAGAATACAATTTTATTTGCAGGGATTCCAACAATAAGCTGATCCAGATTCGCAGTAATATTGGTAATTACCAAGCCGAGGAAAAGCCCAAGGAAAAAGAACAACCAGGCAAGTCGGATACTCCCGGATACTGACTTCCCCTTTTGCTTTTCCTCGTATATTTTATCCATCATACGATCTTCAAAGTCCCGGAAAGGCATTTTTTCCAACGAATGCTTCATCAGGTTTTTAACAAATTGATCTTCTTGCTTCGACTTATCCATAATTTTCTACATTTAATTCCTTTTGCTGCATTAGCTTCTTCACAATAACCAGCATATTTTTTCGTGCACGATGTAGTATCACACGAACATTTGCATCAGACCATCCGGTTTCATCAGAAATTGTTTTTGTCTCCTGCCCTTCCAGGTAAAACAAACGTAAGACCAGGCTTTCTTTTGCTGAAATTACTTTTAGTGCCTTTTGAACCAAAATCATTTGTTCTTCTGAAGACATTCCCATAAAATTGGTTTCTACTTCATCCAGTTCATCGTCATGAATATCACCTTTAAACTCAATCTCTTTTTTGTATTCCCGTAGCAACCTAAATGATTCATTGATAACGATTCGGTAAAACCAGGTTTTAAAGCTCGATCGTCCTTTAAATGATTTCAGATTTCTAAAAACTTTTATAAATGACTCCTGTACCACTTCTTCAGCAGTGAACTCATCCTTCACCACAGAAATAGCGACAGAAAAGGCCAGGTCTTTATAATTCTTTATAAAGTACCGAAAGCCCTCTGTATCTCCGTTTAAAACTTTTTGAATGTACAGGTCGTCCATCCGCCCTATCGATTTTTTGGCTTATCGATGTAGTGAGCGATGACCATAGACAGTCCTCCAAACAATATCATTAATGCTATAGGAACCATTCCTTTAGTCCGGTCAATAAAATTACCCCATTCACCTCCAATTACCCATAAGACTAATGAAAGGCTAAAACCAAAACCAATACCTGTAACCAGCATTCCAAGTTTTAACCAGGGAAAACGAAATCGAATCTCACGTTTTGCATAAATTTCAGAGACATCTTTATCACGTTCAATTAACGCCATTCTTTCTTTGTTCCTTGCTTGCAAGAAATAATACCATCCTAAAAAAACGCTGCTAAAAAATCCAAGCCATACTAGAACTAAATCAAAATTTTGCATTGTATCCTGTTTTTAAGTTTGCCCCTTTGATTGAACTGAAAAAGAAATGTTACAGAAAAACGATAAAAAAGTACAGAAATTCTGATTAAATCAATCTCCAATAGCCGTTCCTGCTATTCCAATTATTTGTTCAAATTCATGAACTGATTTCAAATCAATAGTTCCACACACATAAATAACAGTAGTACTACCTACAAGCAAAAACTCATTCTCTTCTCTACTGTTTTTTTTCTTGTAGAATGAAAGATTATCCCCTTCACGTTCTGAAACCACTAACCTTACAAAATCTTTAAGATTTGTTTGTTTTAAGAAACTCTTATAGAAATCAAATGATGAGTGCGTATTATTTCTCTTATTATAATTAATCATCTTAATCTTTGTCAGCTTACGGTAATATTCCTTCAATTCTGGTCCAATCATTTCTGATTCAGAAAGCATCTGAAACATTTCACTTGAAACCTCAAAGTATGATGTCCCTGGTTGATTCTTAAGATCATCAAATGATTGGTCAATTGTCCATGAGCTAGTCTGTGCATGTGTCATCAAACTAGTTAGTAATACCAGAAATAGTAATTGAATCTTCATTGTTAATAGTTTAAAAATTAATTAATCTGTTTTTATATGAATGACACGATTTAATGGTTCACTTAAGTATTTAGTTTTTTCAATTTCTTTTAAACAATCATTCAACTCACTTGAAAACAGCCCTAAAGCGTAACTAGCGTCCTTATTAAGTTTTATAATTTCCTGTTTACTAAGTGATTGTTTATATGTTGAATTTTCTTTTTGTTGAACCAGCCAACCAACTACTACTAAAACTAATACTGCCGCTGCATATGGAAAATATCTTTTTAGAAATATTCTTTTAGGAACTCTTTGAATTTTTGCAAAAGGATCAAAATCGGCGTCTCTTATCTTATTATCATCATCAATTATCATTTGATATACTTCAAGAAAACTTTTCACATCAGATTTCTCATTTAATTTCTTATATGTTTCATTTGCTGATTCATTACCTTCAAAAAAATCTTCTATATTCTTTTCTTTAAACATGTTCCAGTTCCTCCTTAAAAATTTGATATAAACGTTTTCTACCACGAGATACATTTACCCGAATGGCATTCACAGATAGGTTTAATATTTCACTAATTTCTTCATAGCTATATCCCTGAAAATCTTTCAATTCAATCGCAATACGCTGTTGTAAAGGAAGCTTCCGCAGTTCAGATTTTATTTTTTCAACTAAATCTACTTCGTCATGATGAGGCTTTTCGAATTCAACTATTTTAGTCGAAAGAATAAACTCTTCTGATTGCTTTTGTTTTCGAATTATATCCACACAATAATTGTGTACCATGCTCATGCAAAACGAGTTGATATTTTTTGTCTCATCAAGTTGATCTTTTATCTTCCATAGCCTAAGTACAATCTCCTGAACAGCATCCTGAGCTTCAAACCGATCTTTCAAAATACTATAGGCAAAACAATAAAGCTGTGCTTTCAGTCGCAAGATTAATTTTTCAAAAGTTTTTGGAGTCATAAAAGGCTCAAAATTTCTCAGTCGTTTAAGGTATTACGTTTAAAGTCAAGTTTCATTACAAGTCGAATAACAATTTTATAGACTGAATTAAGTTAACTGGTTTAAATCAAATTGTTGAATGTTAAATTTAGAGCATTATTTTAAGACAATTCAATCTTTTTATTAAGGATTATAAAAATAATTGCCCTTTAATTTTCATTTTAAAATTATTTTGTGATATTTGCAGGAAATCATAGAAAAATGACACGATTTAATCTCATTTCTATTCTCAGTATTCTACTCGGTATTCTACTTATTGGAAAACGCGACTGAGAATGGTATGGGTATAAACTATAAAGGAACTACATAAAGCCATTCTCGAAGAGGATGGCTTTTTTAATGCTAAAAATTTAATAACAACATAAAACAAAATCATTTCGTTATGAGCGACAGATTGTACATTTTTGACACCACTTTGAGAGACGGGGAGCAAGTTCCCGGTTGTCAGTTAAACACCGTTGAAAAAATTGAAGTGGCCAAAGCTTTGGAGGAATTAGGCGTCGATGTTATCGAAGCCGGCTTCCCTATTTCCAGCCCTGGTGATTTCGATTCGGTAGTTCAAATCTCAAAAGCCGTTACATGGCCTACAATTTGCGGTTTAACCCGTGCAGTGAAAAAAGATATTGAAGTGGCCGCGGATGCCCTGAAGTTTGCTAAAAAACCACGCATCCACACCGGTATTGGAACTTCATATTATCATATTCACCACAAGCTCAACTCAAATCCTGAAGCAATTTTGGAACGTGCCATTGAAGCCACAAAATATGCCAAGAAGTTTGTTGAGGACATTGAGTTTTATGCCGAAGATGCAGGTCGCTCAGATAATGAATACCTGGCCAGGGTTACTGAAGCAGTCATCAAGGCTGGTGCTACTGTGGTTAATATTCCTGATACAACCGGATATTGCTTGCCTCACGAATTTGGTGAAAAGATTAAATTCTTAATGGACAATGTTCCAAATATTGACAAAGCGGTCATTTCTATTCACTGCCATAATGATTTAGGTATGGCAACTGCAAATACTATGGCAGGAGTAATGAATGGTGCCCGTCAGGCTGAGGTTACTATTAATGGTATCGGCGAACGTGCTGGTAATACTTCTTTGGAAGAAGTAGTAATGACCTTAAAAAGCCGTTACCAGGTATTAAATATTGACACCAACATCAATACAAAGAATATATACCGCACCAGCCGAATGGTTTCAAACTTAATGAACATGCCTGTACAACCCAACAAAGCGGTTGTTGGTCGTAATGCATTTGCACACTCATCAGGTATCCATCAGGATGGGGTATTGAAGCATCGTGAAAACTACGAAATTATGGATCCAAAAGATGTGGGTATCAATGAATCTTCAATTTTGTTGACTGCCCGTAGTGGCCGTGCTGCATTGAAACACAGACTTGAGATTTTAGGTTTTGAATTGGACAAGCATCAATTGGATGAAGTTTATAGCGAATTCTTAAAATTGGCAGATAAGAAAAAAGAAATTCGTGATGACGATATCGCTTTATTGGTAGGTGATGCTACTCGTAAAGAACGTCGTATTAAATTGGATTTCTTGCAGGTATTCTCCGGAAAATCGTTGAAACCTATGTCGAACGTTGTACTTGATATTGCCGGTGAAAAGTTTGAAGCAACTGCTTCTGGTAACGGACCGGTTGATGCTGCCATTAAAGCCGTTAAACAAATTATTCACAGGCAGGTTATTATTGATGAATTTTTGGTTCAGGCAATTAACCACGGTAGTGACGATGTTGGTAAAGTACACATGCAGGTTGAGCATGAAGACAGCATTTATCACGGTTTTGGTGCAAACACCGATATTATTACTGCTTCAGTAGAAGCATTCCTTGACGCAATCAATAAGATTCCGGTTAAGTAATAACTATAAATTCAATATAAAGGGAAAGAAGTTTTAAATAGATTATGGAAGCTAAAACATTATTTGATAAGATTTGGGATTCGCATGTAGTAAAACAAGTAGAAGGAGGCCCAAATGTATTGTATATTGACAGACATTTCATCCATGAAGTAACCAGTCCTGTCGCCTTTTTGGGATTGAAAAACCGTGGATTGAAAGTGTTCCGTCCTGATCAGACTACGGCAACTCCAGATCATAATGTACCAACCATCAACCAGGAACTGAGTATTAAAGATGAATTATCACGCCACCAGGTTGAAACATTAAAAAACAACTGTGAAGAACATGGTATTACACATTACGGGTTAGGTTCTGACGGACATGGTGTTGTTCACATTATTGGTCCGGAAACAGGGCTAACCCAACCGGGAATGACAATTGTTTGTGGTGATAGTCACACATCCACTCACGGTGCTTTTGGCACCATTGCTTTTGGAATTGGAACCAGTGAAGTAGAAATGGTTTTGGCAAGTCAATGCATTATGCAGCCTAAGCCCAGGAAAATGCGTATCACTGTTGATGGTGAGCTAAAGAAAGGGGTAACAGCGAAAGATATCGTTCTTTACATTATTTCCCAAATTTCTACCAGCGGAGGTACCGGACACTTTGTTGAGTTTGCGGGTTCTGCAATCCACAGCCTGACCATGGAAGGTCGTATGACCGTTTGTAATATGAGTATTGAATGTGGTGCCCGTGGGGGTATGATTGCTCCTGACGAAATTACATTTGAGTATATGAAAGGTCGTGAAAAAACCCCTAAAGGAGAAGACTGGGATAAAGCGTTGGTCTACTGGAAAACGTTGAAAACGGATGAAGGTGCAAAGTTCGATACGGAATATCAATTTAATGCTGCAGACATTGAACCAATGATAACTTACGGAACAAACCCGGGAATGGGAATTGGAATTTCTCAAACTATTCCCAGTGGTGATAATTTGGAAGGTACAGACAAAAATACTTTCATGAAATCTTTAGGTTACATGGATTATAAACCGGGAGATGCAATGAAAGGGAAAAAAGTAGATTACGTTTTCCTTGGAAGTTGTACCAATGGCCGTATTGAAGATTTCCGTGCATTTGCTGACTTTGTAAAAGGGAAGCAAAAAGCTGATGATGTTACTGTTTGGCTGGTACCCGGATCAAAAGCTGTTGAAAAAGAAATCGTTGCTGAAGGTTTGGACAAAATATTCAATGAAGCAGGAATGGCACTTCGCCAACCAGGCTGTTCAGCTTGCCTGGCAATGAATGATGACAAAGTTCCGGAAGGGAAATACGCCGTGGCAACTACAAACCGAAATTTTGAAGGCCGCCAGGGACCAGGAGCAAGAACAATGCTTGCCAGCCCAATTACTGCTGCCGCAGCTGCTGTTACCGGAGTAATAACAGACCCGAGAGAGTTGATGTAATTTTCAATTATTATCTGCGAAGTGCAGAGCGCTGAGTGCGAAGCGCAAAATCGCTAAGCTCCCTGCCCTATGCTCTTTGCCCAAAGAATAGAATATGGCATACGATAAATTTTCAATTATAAAAACACCGGCTGTTCCAATGCCAATTGAAAATGTGGATACTGACCAAATCATTCCTGCCCGTTTTTTGAAGGCAGTTGAGCGTAAAGGATTTGGGGACAATTTGTTCCGTGACTGGCGTTACGATAAGCAAAACCAACCCATTACTGACTTTCCTTTGAATGACAATAAATATTCCGGAAAGATTTTGGTTGGAGGTAAAAACTTCGGAAGCGGATCAAGTCGCGAGCACGCTGCCTGGTCAATTTACGACTATGGTTTCCGTGTAGTCGTTTCCAGTTTCTTTGCCGATATTTTCAAAGGAAACGCACTTAACAATGGACTGCTTCCTGTTGTTGTTTCTCCCGATTTTTTGGAGAAGATTTTTACAGCTATCGAAAATGACCCAAACACTGAATTTGAGGTTGATTTAAAAAATCAAAAGTTTACAATGGTCTCAACCGGGGAATCTGTAAGCTTTGAAATCAACCCATATAAAAAACACTGTCTGCAAAATGGTCTTGATGATATTGACTATCTCGTGGACATGAAAGACCAAATTGAAGCTTTTGAAAATTAAAGAAAAATAAACATGACGGGAAAAATAGTAGAAGTGGAAAACCAGGTTCTTAGCATCATGGATACAACACTGAGGGATGGTGAACAAACCTCAGGCGTTTCATTTACCGATACTGAGAAATTAAGCGTTGCCAAAATTCTATTGGAAAGCGTTCAGGTTGACCGCATTGAAGTTGCATCAGCAAGGGTTTCGGAAGGTGAGTTCAGTGCTGCCCGTCGAATTATGGAATGGGCTGCCGGAAGTGGTCATTTGAATAAAGTAGAAATTCTTGGTTTTGTTGATGGGAAAGTTTCACTTGACTGGATAAATGAAGCAGGTGGAAAAGTAATCAACCTACTGTGCAAAGGTTCTTACAAACATGTAACCCAGCAGTTACGCAAAACTCCGGAAGAGCATATTGCAGACATCAAAAAATCAGTTGACTATGCAAAAGAGCTTGGAATTGCTGTAAATGTTTATTTAGAAGACTGGTCTAATGGAATGCGAAACTCCAAAGACTATGTTCATTTTATGGTGTCCAAATTAAAGGATATGGATGTTCAGCGTATCATGTTACCTGACACATTGGGAATACTTGATCCGGATGAAACTTACGATTTCTGTAAAGAAATGATTGAAAGTTTCCCATCTGTTGAATTTGATTTTCACGCACACAACGACTATGATCTTGCAATTGCCAATGTATTTCATGCTGTTCGTGCCGGTATAAGATGTGTACACACAACTGTCAATGGTTTGGGAGAGCGTGCCGGTAATGCGCCGCTTTCAAGTGTGATTGCCACCACAAAGGATCACCTGAAAATGGCAACGAACGTAAACGAAAGCATGCTTAATCGCATATCAAAACTGGTTGAAACTTTTTCAGGATTACGAATACCAACCAATAAGCCATTGATTGGTGAATTTGTATTTACCCAATGCAGTGGTATTCATGCTGATGGTGATAATAAAAACAACCTATATTTTAATGACCTTCTCCCTGAACGTTTTGGCCGCACCCGAACTTACGCTCTTGGAAAAACCTCCGGGAAAGCGAACATTAAAGCTAACCTGGAAGATTTGGGAATTGAATTAGGCCCCGACGCTTTGAAAAAAGTCACCACCCGGATTATTGAGCTGGGCGATAAAAAAGAAACCGTAACGGCTGAGGACTTACCGTACATCGTAGCAGATGTGCTTCATGAAAGCATTGAGCAAAAAATTCATGTGAATAATTATGCGATGACACATGCAATGGGACTAAAACCTTCTGCCACGGTCAGCATAAAAATCAATAAAAAATCATACGAAGCCAGTGCCTCTGGCGATGGTCAGTATGATGCCTTTATGAATGCTTTGAAAAGCATTTATAATGAACTGGAAAAACCGTTCCCAAAACTGACAGATTATTCAGTATCAATTCCTCCCGGAGGAAAAACAGATGCGTTAGTTGAGACAGTAATTACCTGGAGCCTTGATGAACTTGAGTTTAAAACACGGGCACTTGATCCTGATCAAACAGCAGCTGCTATCACTGCTACTATACGGATGTTGAATATTCTTGAGCATAAATCGTAGACAAAAGAAAAAACCATGAAGAGATTCACCGACAAAGGAACAATACACATCCCTAAAAACAAGTTTCGTCACAGAAGAAAGAAAAGTGACGTATCAGAACCAGTATTGCTTACAGGCTGTTATTGCTTAAACGGGCATTCTTTGTTTGATGATCATATCCAGATCAACGAACACAATGCAATTAAACTTCTTATTGAAAATGAAAAAGGTGATAAAGGGTTGCTTGCTTTAAGTCCTGTGTATGGTGAACACGCCAGGGTTACTTTCGATATAAAAATTGAAAAGGGAGATATCCTCAACATGTATTGTCCTGAATGCAAAGAACCACTTAAGGTTTATTCAACCTGCTCTGTTTGCGATTCAGAAATGCTTACCATTTTCCTCACGGAGGAACACAACTACACGGATTGTGTGGGGGTTTGTAAAAAAGTTGGCTGTCATAATTCAAAATTAGTTAGCAGCAGGCGTATGTTATTATCTGCCGTAAAAAACATTACAAAATAAAATCAAAAAAGAATGAAGTTAAAATTAGCTGTCCTTCCCGGTGATGGGATTGGACCAGAGATTGTTGAGCAGGCCATGAAAGCTGTAAAAGCAATTAGTGAAAAATTTAATCACGAACTTGAATACGAATACGGATTAACCGGCGCAACTGCGATTGATGAAGTAGGTGAACCATACCCGGAAAAAACCCATGAATTATGTATGCAGTCAGACGCAGTGCTCTTTGGTGCGATCGGTGACCCTAAATTTGATAACAACCCAAAAGCGACTGTGCGCCCGGAACAAGGGCTGCTGCTGATGCGTAAGAAATTGGGATTATACGCCAACATTCGCCCCGTAGAAACTTTTGAGTCTTTATTACATAAATCACCGCTTCGCCGTGAGTTGGTTGAAGGTGCAGACTTTGTTGCCATCCGCGAATTGACAGGCGGTATCTACTTTGGTGAAAAAGGCCGTAAAGATGATGGGAATACTGCTTTTGATACTTGTACTTATACAAGGGAAGAAGTAGAACGTATCATCAAATTGGGTTACGAATTTGCGATGAAACGCAATAAGAAATTGACCATTGTTGATAAAGCAAATGTTTTGGAAAGCTCACGCCTTTGGAGGGAAATTGGGCAAGAAATTGCTCCAGGCTATCCAGAAGTTACCACTGAGTTTATGTTTGTTGATAATGCTGCCATGCAGATCATTCAATGGCCAAAGAACTTCGATGTAATGGTTACAGAAAATATGTTTGGCGATATTCTTACCGATGAAGCAAGTGTTATTACCGGTTCCCTTGGTTTGCTGCCGTCAGCATCAATTGGGATTCATACATCGGTGTTTGAGCCAATTCATGGTTCATATCCACAAGCTGCAGGTAAAGACATTGCAAACCCAATTGCTACGATCCTTTCTGCTGCAATGATGTTTGAATATGCTTTCGACTTAAAAGAAGAAGGAAAACTGATTCGTGATGCAGTTGCGGCCTCAATGGCAGCTAATTTCGTTACTGAAGATATTGCTGAAGGCAAAGCCTACAAAACATCCGAAGTTGGCGACTTGATTGCCAAATGGATTGCTGAGAATTAGTATTAAATGCGCTTAGCGGTTTTGACTGCTAAGCGCATTAGATACACAGCAAGAATCTATCTGTTCTCATGTAGGAGTAATAGCAGATTTCTACTCACAAACTTCTAGTTTAGCACTAAGCTCATCTTATACTGATAGTTTTGTTTTGTCGTTTAGACAGCTATTGCTTATAAGCTTAATTTTTAGTCCAATCTGATTGAAATGTCCAAATGTCCACCCAAACCTTCATTTATTATCCGTTGTAAAGTCGAAAATCGGATGTCTTTTAAATTTCTTTCTAACTTTGATATATAGGATTTGTTCGTGCCAGCCAATTCTGCTAGTTGTTCTTGAGTCAAACCTTTATCTTCCCGTGCTTGTTGAATCAAAACACCAAGTTTAAAAGCATCATATTCTGTCTCAAATTTTTCTCGCTTTACAGACCCTTTTTTTCCAATTTTTTGATCAATGAACTGGTCAAGGCTTTTTAGGTTTTCATTCTTTACTTTCATAATATTCTTTTTTAATCCGTTCAGCCTGTTCTATTTGCTGTTTAGGTGTTTTTTGGGTCTTTTTTTGGAATCCGTGACCCACAACAACTAAATTGCCCATATCGAAAAAGCAAAATATCCTGAAAATATCATTACCAACTTGAACTCTAATCTCATACAGTCCAGTTGTGTTTTTCAGATGTTTTAAATAAATTTCGGGAATTCGGTCAATTTCTTCAATAACCTTCAAAGTCCATATTATTTTCTTTTTTACTTTATCAGTCTGTTCTTCGTAAAAATCTTCGAAGTAATTTTTGAAGAAAAATAACTCCCGTTTTTTATTCATAAAACAAATATACAAAAAGTAGTCCAATTAGACTACTTATGTGAATCAAGGGTTGAAGCTGAATATTCAGGGAAATCCTTGATTCGGCCTCTTCCGATTCGGTTGATAGGCTGATTGTGCAAGGTGTTATCAATTAACTC
>JANQII010000263.1 GCA_028282195.1 Prolixibacteraceae bacterium | reverse complement strand
CGTTACCGGATAATTGGTCATTGGCAATTGTGTCCCGATGGTTGGGTTCTTGATTTTGGGATTTGTTTTTTGGATTTTGGAATTTATCTAAGTGCTTTTTATGCATTGCCGGAAACAAAAATAGGATTACTTCAATATTCGGGTGGGTAACTTTGTTGAATTTCTGATCCTCGTATAGGGGGAATTTGATTCTTGATTCTCGATCCTTGATTCTTGATGGATACTCAATTGTTGGATTACCTGATTTTGATTTGGAATTTGTTTTTTGGGATTTGGAATTTTATCTCAGTGCTTATTCTTTGAAGCTTACAGCTTGTAACTTGTAGCTGGGTTTTCAGATACTAAAAGTCCCCTATTCCCCTTTCTCCTTTTTTCATTTTCCAACTTCTCCCATTCTCGTGATACTTTGTATTCCGGTCAGGATCAATTAAAATCGAATTAAAATAATGATTGGATGGTGGAATTTTATAGTTTTGTTGCTCTAAGCACTTAATTTATGCACCAATCAAAGGTTTCATTTATAGATATAAAATCCGGAGATGAGCATTCTTTTAAAATGGTTTATCATCAATTCTATTCCAGATTGTACTATTTTATATTTGAATTTGTACCTCAGCATGATATTGTAGAAAATATAATTCAGGATACATTTCTTACTTTTTGGAATAAGCGGCAGGAATTGAGAGATGATACAAATATTGGTGCTTATCTTTTTACTGTTGCTAAAAATAATTGCTTAACAAAACTGCGTAATCAGGGATATCGACAGAAACTTTTTGTTAGCCATATTCTTGAAGAGTCAGAGCTTGACTTAAACCTGGACGTACTTTCGAAAATTGATTCCTCCTCATTTGCTTTAAAAGAAATAGAACAAATTATTGAAAAAACATTGGAAGAACTTCCTCCGCAATGTCGAAAGGTTTTTATGATGAGCCGATTCAGGGAAATGAAGAATCGTGAAATTGCTGAAGAACTGGATATTTCCGTTAAAGTGGTTGAAAAGCATATGACTAAAGCTTTAAAGTCTTTCAAAGTTGCCTTGAAAGATTATTTGCCATTGGTTGCCTATTTATTTATTCAATAGCTAAAGTTGTCTTTATTATAATCTAAAAAACCACCTCCTTTGGTGGTGGTGATGTTTAAACGGCTGTGCCTTGATCTTCAATAGGGAAATGTAAAATACCGAATAAGCCTGCCTGTCGGATTTCCTCCCGTAGGGATGGCAGACAGGGAAGACCGAAGTCAGAAGTAATCCTTTGGACAGTTTAGCGGGAACTTCCCTGACTGCCGTCAGGCAGGCAGCTTCTGACTTCTGACTTCCCGCTTTTTTAATTTCTTATTTTGACTTTCTGTGTTGTTTTCCCTCGAAGCGCCCTATGGGTGCAAATCAAGTCCACCTTTTTTGAGGGTGGATATTTAATAAAAAAATTACTGTCCGGGGGGGGGTAAAAGTTGATATGTGCTTTATTCTAATATAGCACAAGATGAAAAATATTGACAACATACTAAAATTGATTACTGGTAACTCCGATGATATCAGTAAAAAAGAGACCATCCGTACAATACAGGATGATCAAGAGCTCAAACGAATTTACCGAAAGACGAAGTTTGCCTGGGCCTTAATTTCTTCAAAAAAGGAAATGTCAGCTTCAAGAGTTGAGGAAAGTTATCGACAACTATCTAAAAAAATCCATAAACCAACACGAAGCTTAAATTTCAGAAATTTAATTAGATATGCTGCGGTTTTAGTTTTGTTCATTGCATTTTCTTTTTTAGTGTATTACATGGGAACGCAATCGGTTAAGGATGAAAAGTTGCATTATACATCCGTAGTTGCTGATAATGGACAAATCTCTAAAATTGTTTTACCTGATAGTACAGTCGTTTGGTTAAATTCAGGGACAACTCTAACATACAATAACAACTTTTCAGTAGATAATCGAAAATTAAAATTAACCGGGCAGGCTTACCTGGATGTCAAAAGAAATATTGATTTACCGTTGGTTGTTGATTGCGGTGAATTACTTGTAAAAGTCCTTGGTACCCGCTTTGACGTTAGCTCTTATCCTGATGATGCAAATGTTAATGTGATTTTGGAATCAGGAAAAGTTGAATTGCGTCACACTACCCGTAAGGATTTTAGATATCAATTAAAACCAGGGGAAATTGCACAATATAATTTAGCACAAAAGAAAATCAATATAAGCGATGTTGAGGTGGCAAAATTCACAAGTTGGAAAGATGGATTGCTGATTTTCCATAATGCAAAATTGGCAGATGTAGTCAATAAACTTCAGCGTAAGTATGGGATTGAGATTATTGTTGAAAACCCTGAGCTTTTTGAATCACAGTTAAACGCAAAATTCAGGGAAGAAAGTTTGGAAGAAATTGTGGCCTATATTGAATTTGCCTGCCATGCAAAAGCTCATATAATTAAGGATAACGATATAACCACCAAGTTAATATTGAAGTAAGTTTTTAGTATTCACCAAATAATTGATATATGATGTAGTAACATGAAAAAGGAGATGATTACACATCTCCCTTCTTTAAGTTTTAGTGCCTTCGTTTCTCAGGCTCAGGCACTAATCAATTCGAATGTTTAATCCAAATCAAAACAAATTTATGAAAAAAAACTTTTATTCATGGATTTTCATATTGAATCAGTTATGGAAATCAAAAATGATTAGAACCATGAGGTTAACTTTATTTGTAATTCTTATTACGCTCTCGCAGGTATTGGCCGTTAGCACATATTCGCAAACCGTAAGGCTGAATATGAACCTTAAAAATACAAGTATTCGAAATGTGCTTAATCAAATTGAGGAGCAATCCGAATACTTCTTCATTTATGATGCTACGAAGGTTGAAGTTGAAAAAGTAGTTAGTATTGAGTCTAATGATATGACTGTTTCTGAAATTCTGGATGAGTTGTTTAAAGGATCTGATATCATCTATAAAATTAACAACAGGCAAATTGTTATCTCAACCAGCAGGTCGGATGAAACTCAGCAGCAAAAGAAAGATGTCTCAGGATCTGTTACTGATGCTGAAAGTCAGCCACTTCCCGGAGTATCAATCGTTATAAAGGGAACCACAACTGGCACAATTACTGATTTTGATGGTAATTTCAGCCTTGCAAATGTTCCTGGTGATGCTACCTTGATTTTCTCATTTGTTGGAATGAAAACTCAGGAAATTCTTGTTGCCGGTCAAACAACCCTAAACATTACAATGGAAGAAGATGCCATTGGTATTGACGAGGTTGTTGCCATTGGATATGGTACTACAACCAAACAAAATTTAACGACTGCTGTATCACAGGTTAAAACCGAAGATATTCCAAAATCTGCAAATAGTTCGGTAAATCAACTTCTTTTTGGTCGTGCTTCTGGCTTGAATGTTAGGCAGCGAAGTGCAGAGCCTGGTGGTGCCATTGATTTATCCATTCGAGGTAGAGGTAACCCATTGGTAATCATTGATGGTATCGTTGTTCCTGCAAATGGTTTGGAACCAGGAAGTGGTATAGGCGAGTTGAACGGTGTACGCCGCGGAGGCTTGAGTGATATCAATCCAGCAGATATTGAATCAGTGGAAGTGCTAAAAGATGCAAGTGCTGCAATTTATGGGGTGGCTGCTGCTGACGGTGTTATCCTGATAACTACTAAAAAAGGAAAAGCTGGTAGAATGAATATCAGCTATGATGGTAACCGTTCTCTGGTAAAAAATTACGATTATCTCCAGCCTTTAAATGCTCAGGAATATATGGAAACTTATAACAGGTTTTCTGAAGACTGGCATCTGTTCAATAACAAAATGGCCCCATTTGGTGAAAATCCGGTTACAGGATTTACTCCACGCTATTCTCAGTCAGATATTGCTGCTGCAGGACAAGGGACTGACTGGTTAAGTCACATTCTTCGCGATGGCAGTATCGATAACCATAACATCAATATTAATGGAGGTACAGACCGGGTAACTTATTATATCTCCGGTAACTATTTTAATCAGGTAGGTACCATGGAAAATTCAGGCGCTGAGCGATTTAAAACAAATATGAATTTGAATATTAAACTAGCTGATTTCCTGAAGTTAAACACCAACTTCAATTATACCCGTGGCGAATATTTGAATTCTACAGCCGGCTGGCAAACCGGAGGTTCCGGAAATCAAGGCTTCGGGGCCCTGCAGGCTGCAGTTAGTTATCCTTCCTTCTTGCCGGTAAAAGACGAAAATGGGGAATATACCCAATTCTCAAATACAGGAAATCCGGTGACATTGTTGGATATTGCTGATGCAACAAATACCTCAACTGTTCGGGCAAATGTTTCATTGGATATTGATCTTATTAAAGATATGCTTGCTGCAAAATTGTTGTATGGTAACAACTATGAAACAGCCAAACGTAGTTTATACATCCCATCCTATGTAAACTTCGAAAATACCTTGCGTTCACGAGGAACTTTAGCGAATCAGGAGCGTCAGAATCAAACAATGGAAGCGACATTGTCGTTCCGTAAGGAGATCCTGAAGGAGGTTAAGCTGGATGCTGTTGCCGGTATGGGACAGTATATCAATGATGGTGAAGGCATGAACATGAGAGGACTGGATATGCTGGATGCAATTGGTACGGATAATATGGGAGCTGCTCCGGTTCGGGATGCTATGGGATCATACAGATATTTTGAGAAAAGACGTTCGTATTTTGTGCGTACAAATTTTGATATCCTGGATCGCTACCTGGTTTCTTTGGTGTATCGTCTGGATGGAATTGACAAATTCTTCCCTGATAATAAATATGATGGTTTCCCATCAGTTTCTTTGGGTTGGAAAATGCATAATGAATCATTCCTGAAAGAAATTGATAAGCTAAATTTATTAAAACTAAGAGCCAGTATTGGTGTTACCGGACGTCCTATTGGAACAACAGCCTATGGAAAATATTCAGTAGGGAGAAAAGCACATTTTGACAATGCCAATACCATTTATGTAACCTATTTTGAAGCGAGTGTCGATCAACCTGAATTAAAATGGGAGAAAACGGTAAACTCCAATATCGGTTTGGATTTTGCCTTTTTCGGTAACAGACTTTCCGGTTCATTGGATTATTTCAGTGATAAGGTTACAAACTTGTTGACACAGAGACCTACAGAGCAGTTGTCTTACATCCCAAGCTTTTATGAGAATGATGGTAAGCGTATCCGTGACGGATGGGAAGTAAGCTTAAAATCAGTAAATGTTGCAACGCCTCTATTTCAATGGGATATGGTATTGAATTTATCGAATTTTAATTATCGCTGGGATAAACGTTTCAAGAACCAGGATTTGCAACCTTATGTTGGAGAAAAGGACGATGTAAATACCATTTATGTGTATGAAACGGATGGTATTTTACAAGTGAATGAACAAGTGTCGGAATGGCAACCAGAGCAGGGACGTTATCCTGGATCTCCAAAATTTGTAGATCAGAATGGTGATAAGGTCCTGGATTCAAACGATGTTGTTAAATATAGTGGTGATCCAGACCTGATCGTCGGTCTTGGAAATAACTTTAAGTACAGAAACTTTGATTTATCCATGTTCTTTTATGGACAGTTTGGAGCTTATGGTTTTAACTCTACCCGTTCATGGGCTAGCGGGCGTAATGTTTCCTCAGGATCAATGGGAGCGACGAAAGATATTGATAAAACATGGAGCATCAGCAACCCTGAGGGAGTTTGGCCTGGTATTTCTTACGATGAAGGAGGTTTGGGATTGAATGCTGACAGTGATGTGCGTTTGGAGAAACGTGATTTTGTACGCTGTAGGAATATTACCCTGGGATATACTTTTGACAAATCTGTTGTACAACGGTTTGCCTCCAATTTACGGGTATATTTGGATGTGCAGAACCCATTTATTTTTACGAATTATTCGATTGGTGATCCGGAACTTCAGGCTGGTAATCCTAAAGGAGCCCCTGCTCCATTCCCAATGGCCCGTACCTATTCATTGGGTGTTAATATTAATTTCTAAGCATAAAACCGAAAAACATGAAGAAGATACTATATATCATTTGCGTAATAGCAGTCCTGCCATTTGCTTCGTGCACGGACAACTTTGAACCTGAAATATACGGGGAGCTATCAAGTAGTAACTTCCCAACAACTCCTGAGGAGTACAAACTTTATATGTTGGACTTATACAAACCATTTTTTGCCCAATGGGGCTATGGTACTCCATTTGGTTGGGTGAGGAATTTTTACAGCCCGGAACATGGTTATATCGTTCAAAATGATGCCTCTTCAGATATGATGCCGAATTATGCTGCCTGGGGCGGTCTTTGGGATGGATACAGTAAGAGTGATTTTACTTTTCTGAAAACGGAAGGACGAAGTAGCCATTTTGAAAAAGTGCGTGATGTGGCTAAAGCCACTAAAATTATTGATGATATTGAAAAAGCTGATCTTAACCAGGCATATAAAGACCTGTTAACAGGAGAAGCCCGAATGGCCCGTGGAGCAATAATGTATTATTTATTGTGGATGTATGGCCCTCTTCCTGTGATTACTGATCCTGCATTAATTGGAACGGAAGAAGAAAGCAACCTGACAAGACCTGCAAGAGATAGCTATGTGTCAAATATTGAGTCTGATTTGCGCTTTGCTGCGGATCATTTGCCTCGGGATGCCGAAGATTACGGCCGTTTTAATAAAGGTTGTGCATTGACTTTCCTTACCCGCCTTTACATGAATGAAAAAAACTGGGCAAAAGCAGAAAGTACAGCTCGTGAGCTAATGACCTTGAATTATGAGTTAGTTGATAATTATGCCAGCTTATTTAAAGAGGCTACAGAAATTAATAATGAAACGATTTGGGCAATTTCCTGCAATAATGCCAATGAAACAAACTTTAATCCAACCGCGTTTTACTGTTATCCATTTGATTATCCGGGACAATCAATTCAAGGTGGATGGGGGGCTTTTACCGGAGCACCTTATTCTATCGACTGGACATTTTATGATACATTTGAGGATGGTGATGCCAGAAAAGCACTGTTGATACCTGAATATGTTGCTAAGGATGGAACCTTAAAAAACAGGGATAACATGTTTGGGGCAGTGATAGCCAAATACCTGGATGAAGGTGCAGCAAAAAATACATCACAAGGGAATGACTTTGTTGTTTGCCGTTATGCCGATATTTTACTGATGCTGGCAGAAGCAATCAATGAGCAGAATGGACCAACAGCGGAGGCAATTGACCTGGTAAATCAGATTCGTAATCGTTCTGACATTGCTAATCTTTCAGCTGAGGATGTTGCTTCAGCTGATTCGTTTAGAGATGCTTTATTCCTTGAACGTGGTCATGAATTGTATTTGGAAGGCTTACGTCGTGTAGATATGATTCGTATGGGTAAATGGGGTGGGGAAGAGCACCTGAATGCCCTGGGAAAAAGACTTGGGCCATCGCCATTGTATCCAGTACCTGAATATGCAATTAATAACAGCGAAGGGAAGTTGACCCAAACACCGGGATATTAGTGATTGAAAAAGCACACTAACAGGAGAGTATGTCAAAATCCTGTTTTTCAGGATCTTAAATTTGGACAATTGGCTTTTAAAAGGTCAAAAATGTTGATTTTTGACCTTTTGATACACCCTCTTTTAAAATCAAAACAGTCCCTTAAAATCAAACCAGATATTAGCATGAAATTAGATAAGAAAAATGGTTATAAAACGATAAGAAGAATTGGAATATTTCTGGCATTAATAGTAAATTTCTTCAGCTCGATAGCCCAAAATGAAAACCGTACAGTTAAGCTAAACGTTAATGGAAAGCTAATCTGGTCTGACAACCAAAAGGAGGCTCGTTTCTGGGGAGTAAACTACACCGTTCCATTTGCACATGCTTTTCGTCAAATTCAAAGAGAGGGGGAAGATCACAAAAAGGCCATTGATGAGGATGTATACCATTTTGCCCGCCTGGGCCTGAATGCATTCCGGATTCATGTATGGGACTGTGAAATAAGTGATCAAGAGGGGAACTTGCTTGATAATGAGCATCTTGATCTGTTAGATTACCTGATCCATAAGTTGCAGGAACGTGGTATCTATACGTTTATTACACCCATTGCTTATTGGGGAAATGGTTATCCAGAGAATGACGAAGAAGGATTAGCCGGCTTCTCTGCGAATTTTCACAAAGGGAATGTATATACGGAACCGGAAGCAATTGAAGCACAGCAAAATTACCTGTCACAGTTCGTCAGTCACGTCAATCCATATTCAGGAAAGGCTTATAAGGATGATCCAATGGTTGTCGGATTTGAAGTATGTAATGAGCCTGGGCATTCAAAAGTTAAGGAAACAAAAGCATTTGTTAAGAAGATGGTTCAAACCATAAAAGCCACTGGATGTACAAAACCTGTATATTATAATATCACACAGAATATTAGTTTGCTGGAGTCCTATATAAAAGGAGGAACAGACGGGGTTACCTTCCAATGGTACCCAACAGGTTTGGTTTCCGGCCGAATGCAGCAAGGTAACTTATTACCGCATGTTGATGTATATCCTCTACCATTTGAAGCTAATCCAGTATTTAAAAATCAGGGTCGTCTGGTTTATGAGTTTGATCCAGCTGATGTTAACCAAACTTATTTATATCCTGCAACTGCCCTGTCGTTTAAAGAAGCTGGTATGCAGTGGGTAACCATGTTTTCCTATGATCCGATGGCTATTGCTTCCAGCAATACAGAATATCAAACCCATTTCCTTAATCTTGCTTATACCCCTCAAAAGGCTCTAGGCTTTCTAATTGCGGGTGAGTTATTCCGAAATCCTGAATTCCAGCGAAACCGTTTGAAGGAAAAGAAACCATTTGAAATACCCGGACTGAATCTGAACCCGGAAGAGGATTTGGCAGAGCTTTTTACAAATCACAAGTTTTATTATACCAATACGACCAACAGCACAGTTCTTAATCCCGGTTTGTTGGAATCAATTGCCGGCTATGGAAATTCTCAGGTTGTAAAATACAATGGGTATGGTGCCTATTTCATGGATAAGTTAAAAGATGGTTTGTGGCGCTTGGAAGTTATGCCGGATGCTATTCAGGTGCGTGATCCCTTTAAACAGGCCAGCCCGAATGTGAAAAATGTAGTCATTAAATGGAATACTAACAGAATGCAACTTGCATTACAAGATCTTGGTAGACAGTTTTTTATTCAGGGAATAGATAAAGATAATGATATGGGGGATATGGCTGAACAGGCGCAATTTGAGATTCGACCAGGAGTTTATCTGCTTTCAAAACAAAAGCTTGCAATAAATGAGATTGAAAAGCTTAAAAAACAATTGAGCATGATGGAATTTATTGCTCCAAAAGAGAATGTTGACAAAAATTATATTGTTCATAATCCTGCTGAGTTTATCTACGAAAAGGAAGAGTATCAATTAAAACTAACTTATGTAGCTCCGGATATGTGTGGAAAAAAGCTTTTTTTACAGATCGTTAACCCTGTATATTGGAAAGCCGATAATCGGGTGATTGAGATTCCTATGATGAAAAAAGACCATTATACTTATGAGCTTTCAGTTCCCGATTCTCTTATTCATTTGGGGTGGTTAAATTACGGAATTGCAGTGAAGGGAGGAGATGGAGAAGAGCAAATCTTTCCAGCAAATATTCGGGGGCCAATAAAGCGTTGGGATTTCTATACTGATACATGGTACCAACAGAAGGTCATTTCACCTTGTTCACCAATTCAGCTATTTAACGCGGGAACGGAGAAAAACTTCAATTTATTTAAGGCTAATCGTAACTTACAAGTGAAATTTATTCCTTCGGCGGCCGTAGGGGAAGCTAAAATGAGAGTAACTTCTGATGTAGGGAAAGGTGGCTCCACCCAATTAGATAATGCCTTGTTTGCTTATGAAAAATTTATTGGAGATCTGATCGCACCTTTGGGAAAGAGTGTAAAAAACTATTCGGAGTTACTTATTGAAGGAAATGGCTTAAGCGATTCTGTAAACATGAATGTGCTATTGGTAACGAAACATGGGCAAGCTTACCAAACAAAATTTTCCCTTCATCCATCGAAAAAAGTATATTCGGTTAACCTGAATAGTTTTGTGTCTGGCAAAATGATGTTACTTCCTAAGTCTTATCCTGGGTTTATGGCTGATTGGTATGAGGCTAAACGTCATGATGAATTTAAACTGGAAGATGTCGAAAAACTGCAGCTTATTATTCATCAGGATAGAAATACCAAACCAATAGATTTTGAAATTCAATCAATTTACATTCAATAAAGAGGAAATGAAGTATTTATATACAGTCTTTGTCGTTTTCTTAATCGCTTGTTCCTCTCCCAAACAACAGTCAATCAGCAGGTGGAACGGTAATCCCATAATACCAGGTTATTTTGCAGATCCATCTATCTTTATGGATGATGACAGCACCTTTTACATCTATGCCACTACCGATGGTTATGATGTTGGCAAGTTTACCAATGGCCCATTTGGAGTTTGGAAATCGACAGATTTTCAGGCTTGGGAGTTTTTCAATTTTGATTATCCTAAAAACTTTCCTTATCTCAGCGAAAAACACTGGGCTCCATCTGTTACCAAAGGACCAGACGGTCGTTACTACATGTATTTTGTAAAAGATGGCTATGATTGTTTTGTGGTATCATCTGATTCACCGATAGGGCCTTGGGTAGAGGAAAAAGGAGGCAAGGTTGTGCATGAAAATATGTTTGATGCCGAAGTATTTAAAGATGATGATGGTGCTTACTATTTAGTCTATCAGGGACCCAAAAAGGAAGGGAAATACTCGATCTGGCTTGGAAAACTCAAAGAAAATATGCTGGAATTTGATGGTGAACCACAAATGATCTATCAGAATTTTGATTTATTTGAGGGGCCGGGAATGTTTAAGCGGAATGGAAAGTATTATTTACTTTATTCTGCCGGAGGACTAAGCGGTTCCTACCATGTCAATGCGGCCTATGGATTCGAATCGATCTGGGGCCCCTATCAGCCACACAATATAAAAGCCCAGGCCTATGATCCAATTATCCAGCCCATTCCAGAGCAGCACTTGATTTCTACAGGACATAATTCCGTGCTTAAACTGGACTCATCGCATTATATGATCTATCACAGAAAAGCTTATCCTTACCGCGAAGGATCTGATTTATGGAGGCAGGTAGCTATTGAGAGACTACAGTTTGAAGCCGATGGACGACTGAAAAGTATTCCTCCGACTATTGCAGGGGTTAATCCTTTAGGAGGATATTTGAAAGTTGATAACAATCTGGCTTTTGGAGCCAAAGTGACAGCCTCATCAGTTAAAGATTCAATGTATAGGGCTAATTTTATTACAGATCAGGATAACGGGACCATGTGGAAAGCGTTAGAAAATACCTATCCCCAGGTGGTTGAAGTCGATTTCGGAAAGAAGAAAACGATTAATCAGATGGCTTTATATTTTGAGTATGCCACTGAGGCCTATCAGTTTAAGATTGACTATGCAATTGACGATAAAAACTGGATAAACTATGCGGATTATTCAGAAAATAAAGAACTGACTTATCCTGCACTGGTTCAAAAACAAGTTGGTACACGTTATTTAAGAATAACCATTCTGGGATCTGGAAAAAAGAACCAGCCGGCAGGAATCTGGGAACTTGTTTGTAAATAGATTTTTAACATAAAAATTCCACAATTTAAGAAAAGGATAAGCGAGGCAAAAGATAATTTGATTTTAGGGAACGGGCAATTCCCGAAAGTTTATTATTCCCTATTTTTGCAACATACACGACACAACTACTCAATATGATGACCATTAACACGAACTCTGTTTTTCTGATCATTCTGATCAATCTGTATGCTTTGTTTGGGGTTTCCCAACAACCAATTGAATTCACCAAAGCCGGGTATCTCGAGGTAAAAGATGGCGGTCGTGAAGTTTATAATTTCAATGTTGGCTGGCGATTTATAAAAGCTGATGTTGAAGGAGCGGAGGCCAAGGATTTTGACGATTCAAACTGGGAAGTTGTGAATTGCCCGCATGGCCTGGAGTTGATTTCAACGGAAGCAAGTGGTAGCAACAACTACCAGGGGCCTGCCTGGTATCGTAAGCATTTTACAGTAGAACAGTCAATTATAAATAAACAATTGCGCCTTCATTTTGAAGGGGTAATGGGAAAATGTAAGGTTTTCCTGAACGGAGAATTACTTCAGGAACAGTTTGGGGGCTATCTGCCTTTTTCAGTTGACCTGACCGGGAAGATGGAAGCAGGAGAAGATCATGTGATTGCTGTTTGGGCAGACAATAGCGATGATCCTGATTTTCCCCCGGGTAAACCACAATCAAGTTTGGACTTCTCCTATTTTGGTGGTATTTACAGGGATGTGTGGCTGACGGCAACCAATGATGTTTTTGTTACCAATGCCAATGATGAAAACGAGGTTGCAGGAGGCGGATTGTTTGTTCATTACGAAAATCTTTCAGAGAAATATGCAGATGTAATCGTCAATACACACGTCAGGAATAATGGAGTAAAAAACAAATCGATTCGAATAAATTATTCACTTCTAAATCAGAATGGAGAAAGAGTGGTCCGGGAGTCTCAAAAAAGTAGTATTGCTAAGCAATCTGATAAATCCTTAAATGTAAAACTTCCGGTTAGCGGACCTGCCTTATGGTCCCCTCAAAGTCCGGCGCTTTATCGTTTAGAAGTTGTAATTACCGATAACAAAGGAAATAAGCTGGATGCTGTAGCCCAAAATATTGGGATTAGAAAGATTGAGCTGAAAGGGAAAGATGGTTTCTGGCTGAATAACAAACCTTACGACGGAAAATTAATGGGAGTCAATCGTCATCAGGATTATGCTTATGTGGGTAATGCCTTGTCGAATAACGGGCAGTGGCGTGATGCCCTTGTGTTGAAAGATGCAGGCTGCGACATTGTGCGGGCTGCTCACTATCCGGTTGATCCAGCCTTTATGGAGGCTTGCGATGTTTTAGGGATGTTTTACATTGTTGCTACCCCGGGTTGGCAGTTCTGGAATGAAAAACCAATTTTCGAACAACGTGTTTTTCGTGATATTCGAAACATGGTTCGTCGGGATCGCAATTATGCCTGTGTGTTAATGTGGGAGCCTATTTTGAATGAAACCTGGTACCCAGAGTATTTCGCAAAAAAAGTCCATGATATAGTTCATGAAGAATATCCCTACCAGGGAGCTTATACTGTTTGTGATTCTCATGCCAGGGGTCAGGAGCATTTTGATGCAATTTATTCTCATCCGTTTAAAAGTGATTTTTATAAAGGAAAGTTTGAAAACATTGCAGAGAATATTAAAAAGCTAACAATTCCGTATGAAGAAGAAAGCCGTTGCATATTTACCCGGGAATGGGGTGATTGTGTTGATGATTGGAATTCCCATAATTCACCAAGCCGTGTTGCCCGTGACTGGGGTGAACATGCCCAACTGGTGCAGTTAAAGCATTATGCCAATCCTGATTATGTTTATACCTGCTGGGAAACCTTATACAGAACTCCGGCACAACACATTGGTGGAGCTTTATGGCATTCTTTTGACCATCAGCGGGGGTATCATCCGGATCCGTTTTATGGAGGGATAACCGATGTTTTCCGTCTTCCAAAGTATTCATATTACCTTTTTAAAAGCCAAAAAGCACCTGAAGTTGAGTCGGTAGTTTACATTGCTCATGAAATGACACCTTTCTCTGAACCTGATGTTAATGTATTGACAAACTGTGAGGAAGTTCGCCTGATTGTCTATGGAAAAGATACAATAACTGCCAAACCGGATGTAAATCTAATGATGCCTCACCCTGTGGTTACGTTTAAAAATGTATTTGACTTTTTGGATGTGAAAAGTTTGCATCGTCAACGAAAAATGAATGATGCAAGCTTAGTTGCGGAGGGATTAATCGATGGAAAAGTTGTTGCGACCTATAAACGAATGCCTTCCAAACGTCCGGCAAAATTGATATTGACACTTGAAAATCAGGGGGTTGATTTGATTGCAAATGGCTCTGATGCTGTGGTGGTGGTTGCCTCAATGACCGATCAGGATGGTATTGTAAAGCGCCTGAATAAATCAACGGTACGTTTTGAGATTGAAGGTGAAGGTGAATTGATCGGAGATGAAGCCAATGGTGGAAATCCAAAACGATTGGAATGGGGACAGGCCCCGATCATGGTCCGCTCTACAACTAAAGCGGGCAAAATTAAGGTGAAGGCTTATCTGGTGAACGAAGGAATCAATATGCCGGTTGGTGGTGAGTTGGAGTTTGAATCTGTTGCCAGCAACGACCTGATGATCTTTTCAGAAGTAGGAAAGCAAACTTCTGCAAAATCAACAAATATGGGAGTGAAAGCTTCCAAACCTGAATTAGAACTAAAGGTGAAGCAACTGGAAAAAGAGCTCAATGATTTACGAATGAAAGAGGTAGAACGTCAACAGCAGGAGTTTGAAGCAAAATAAAATTAGATATAATATAATGACTGAAAAGCCATTTGAAACCTTTGCCGAATGGCTTTTCCGGTTTCATGAGGAGTTATTCCATCCAAAACTGAATTTGTTAATAGACCCGAATAGACTCCCAAAAAAACAGAGCATACATACTTTTGCCCGGAGCGACCCCTTTTTTATGTTAGGGAGTACAATAATTGAGTTCGGCACACATTGAAATATGTTGGGGAGCATAAGAATTATAAACGGCATACCTGAAAATATGTTGGGGAACATAATAATTGGGAACGGCACACCTTAAAATAAATTTTTTTACCCAAATTCCTGCACTTTAGAATAAGCTTGCAGGAATTCTTTTTTATAAACCCTGCCAAGCGGAAAAACTTCATCTTTAATTTCAACGCTCGCCGGGGAAACTTTACTAACCTGTTTAATGTTGATGATGTATGAACGGTGAACCTGGAGGAATTGATCATCAGGAAGCGTTTATGCCCCATATTTTTTCATAAGTGAAGTTTTAATACAAGCCTGTGTTCCCTTTTTCCCAAAGTGGTAATAATTGTTCCACTATTTCAGGTCGATCTGCTGCTATATTCTTTGTTTCATACGGATCAGTTTGATGATCATATAACTCGATATAAGGCTGTTGGCTCCTAAAATATTTGGTAAGACGATATCTTTCTGTTCTTAAAGAAATTCCATTTCTAAAATACCCATATGCTGCTTCTTCCCAGTTGTTAAAATTATTTTCAAAAAGAGGAACAAGGCTTTTTCCATCTGTTTGGTGAGGCATTTCAACTCCACACAATTCGACTAAAGTCGGATAAATATCAATGGTACTAACAACTTTATTTACAGGTTT
>JANQII010000235.1 GCA_028282195.1 Prolixibacteraceae bacterium | reverse complement strand
GGATACGGGGAACTTGATTCTCGATACTTGATGCTGGATACGTTACCGGATAATTGGTCATTGGCAATTGTGTCCCGATGGTTGGGTTCTTGATTTTGGAATTTGGGATTTGTTTTTTGAATATTGCCCCAGTGCTTATTCTTTGAAGCTTACAGCTTGTCGCTTTCGCAACCTGTTTCCAGTCTCAGTCTAAGTAACCCGCAACCCGAAACTTGCAACCCGAAACTTCCACAAGAAAGTTGACAGTAACCCACCCGAATTCTAAGATTTCAAAAGATAAAAAAAGTTTCGTTGAAAAACTCATCGGATGACTCTGTTGATATCGAGCATTTTAGTCATCCGATGAGTGACATGTTAATTCAAAAACGCACTACTAGCTAACTTTGAGATTAGTTAGATAGAATTATTAATTGATCCCGTTTCATATTACTACCTGATGTTTCAGAAACAGTATTACATTGATTGGATGGTTTCAGAAAAATCAATATATTTGGCAGCCGTTCTGAAATTCAGATGCATAAAGAAAAAAACATATCAAAATTAGTTGTCTTAAGGCTTGCTGTATTGTTATTGCTCCTGGCCGGAGCCATAGCTTTTGATGTTTGCCATGATGATGTTTCTGATGTTGTTGAGCAAAGTCAGCAAAGCACAACAAGCACTAATTTTGACACCACTCAGGTTTTTTATTTTAACCAGGGAAGTAATTTTAAGCTTTCTGTCCGTTCTGATAAGCTGCTTTCCTGCATTTTGTATTCAGCCAATCAGGATAAATTTCTTTCCCGGTTTCACAACTACAGAACTTTCCATTCATGGAAAGAAGAATCGATGAAAGATCGAAAGCCATTTCATTTAATGGCTCATTTTATGAAATTTTCAAGCGTCCAGTATTCCAGTCCGGACGATGAATATCATTCAATTTCTTAATTAAGCCAACTCAAATTCGGGTTGTATTTTTCTCTTGCAGGTGCAGGGGTATTTTCTTGTATTCAAATAAAAATCAGATAAAAAATTAAATTTTAAACACATGCAAAACAAAGGATTAATCAGAATTTTTGCCATTCTTTTGGCATTAATTTGTGTTTACCAGCTAACCTTTACTTACAAGGCAAGAAAGGTTGAACGCGATGCGGTTGAATATGCCCAGGGCGATAAAATGAAGGAAATCCAATACCTGGATTCTATCTCAGGTGAGGTTGTTTATAATCTTCTGGGACTGAAAGAATACACCTACAAAGATGTCAAGGCTCTTGAAATGAACCTTGGTCTTGACTTGAAAGGTGGTATGAACGTAACTCTTGAAGTTTCAGTTGTTGAAATGGTTAGATCGTTGGCTAATTATAGTACCGATACAACTTTTAACGCTGCAATCAATCTTGCACGTAAGATGCAGGAAAACAGCCAGGATGATTTTGTAACTTTATTTGGACGTGCTTTCGAGGAAGTTGACCCAAATGCACGCTTGGCAGCAATCTTCAACACGCTTGAGCTTAAAGAAAAAGTGAAGTTTAACTCGACTAACGCCGAAGTAATTGATGTTATTCGTGAAGAAACAGATGCAGCCATTGATAATTCATTCAACATTATCCGTACCCGTATTGACCGTTTCGGTGTTGCACAGCCAAATGTACAGCCACTTCAAACCCGTGGCCGTATTTTGGTAGAACTTCCGGGTATTGATAACCCGGAACGTGTCCGTAAGCTTTTACAAGGAACGGCAAAACTGGAGTTTTGGGAAACATATGACAATCAGGAAGTTTATCCTTACTTGCTTCAGATTAACCAAAAGCTGGTTGAAGTTTTAGGTTTGGAAGAGGCCCAGGAAGCTACTGCTGAAGAGGCTGAGACTACAGAAGAAGAAACCACAGATGAAACAGAAGAAGGTTCACTTTTGGAAGAGTTGGAAAGCGAAGAAGCTGACTCAACAGCTGCTGTTGACAATATGGAACAATTCCGCAAGCAGTACCCGTTGTTTGCTGTAATGACACCAAGCACAACTCCTGATGGGCAGTTTTATCCTGGCCCCGTGGTTGGAACTTCTCATCATAAAGATACCGCTGCAGTTAACACTTACCTGAATATGCCCCAGGTAAAAACCTTGATCCCAAGAAGCCTTAAGTTTAGGTGGACTTCAAAGGCGGTTGATGAAGGTGAAAATTTCTATCGTCTGATTGCAATTAAAGTTACAAGCCGCGATGGACAAGCCCCTCTTGATGGTGATGTAATTGTTGATGCCCGTCAGGATTACGAACAGTTTGGTAGCCGCCCTGAAGTTTCAATGACGATGAATGCCGAAGGTGCTAAAACCTGGGCGCGTTTGACGAAAGAAAACATTAATAAATCCATTGCAATTGTATTGGATGGCTATGTTCGTTCTTTCCCAACAGTAAATACTGAAATTACGGGTGGTCGTTCAAGCATTACGGGTTTGGAGACTGTTGAGGAAGCAAAAGACCTGGCAAATATTTTGAAGTCAGGTAAAATGCCTGCACCTGCTAATATTATCCAGGAAGAGATTGTAGGTCCTTCATTAGGTAGGGAAGCTATTCAAAGTGGTATGTGGTCATTTGCCATTGCTTTCTCCCTTGTATTGATTTACATGTTATTCTTCTACAGTAAGCGCGCTGGTTTAACGGCAAATATGGCATTGTTGGCTAACCTGTTCTTTGTAATCGGGGTACTTGCATCAATTGGTGCTGTACTGACACTTCCAGGTATTGCGGGTATTGTATTGACCATTGGTATGTCGGTGGATGCGAACGTGCTTATTTATGAACGTATACAGGAAGAAGTTAAAGCAGGTAAAGGAATGAAACTGGCCATTACTGATGGTTATAAGAATGCATATTCAGCGATTATTGATGGCCAGGTAACAACCTTACTAACCGGTGTTGTTCTTTACCTGTTCGGTTCCGGTCCGATTAAAGGTTTCGCAACTACTTTGATCATTGGTATCTTCACTTCATTGTTCTCAGCGATCTTCCTAACTCGTTTGATTTTTGAGCGTCAGTTGGCTAAAGGTGGTAAAATTACCTTTACTTCAAAAATTACGGATACGTGGTTGAGGGCAACGAACATTAAATTCCTGGATAAACGTAAAATTTTCTACTTTGTATCTGCTGCAGTAATTGTAGTTTCATTGTTGTCGATCTTTACCCGCGGTTTTAATTACGGTATCGATTTCAAAGGTGGACGTACTTATGTAGTTCGTTTTGAGGAGAATGTAAAAGTAGCAGAAGTTGGAGAAGCTCTTGCAGCTGTTTATGGTGAAGCTCCTGAAGTGAAAACATTTGGTGGTAACAACCAGGTTAAAATCACAACCGAATACAAAATTGAAGAATTATCAGCAGATGTTGATAATGAAGTTGAACAACTGCTTCTTCAGGGATTGAATCAAGGTGGTTTCCTTGATAATGTAAGCATGGATGAATTTATTTCTGATTACAGGCAAAGTTCACAAAAAGTAGGGCCAACGATTTCTGATGATATAAAGAATGATGCGATGATTGCAATTTCATTCTCATTAATTATCATCTTTCTGTATATTTTGGTTCGTTTCCGCAACTGGCAGTATGGCTTGGGTGCACTTGCAGCACTTGCTCACGATACTACTATCGTGTTGGGTATTTTCTCAATCTTTTATGGAATACTTCCATTCTCGTTGGAAATTGACCAGGCATTTATTGCCGCAATTTTGACGGTAGTTGGTTATTCGATTAACGATACCGTGGTTGTATTTGACCGTATTCGTGAATATATTGGTCTGCATCCAAAACGTAGCCGTGAAGAAAATACGGACAATGCATTGAACTCAACGCTTCGTCGTACATTCAGTACTTCGCTTTCAACATTTGTTGTATTGCTTGCGATTTTCCTCTTCGGAGGAACTTCAATTCAAGGCTTTACATTCGGATTGTTAGTTGGTGTTGTTGTGGGTACTTACTCATCATTGTTCATTGCAACCCCTGTCGCTTTTGATACTCAAAAAAGAGTAGCAAAAGTAATAGCTAAAAGAAAATAATTTTTCTAAATAATTAATACTGATCCGATGACTCCGAGTCATCGGATCAGTTCTTTACCAAACCTTTACCAAATAAAAATAACCAAATTAACGTGTATAAATTAGTTCGTTACCAACGTACTAAGGAATTGTTACAAAATAACTTCCCCGTTTAGGCTTGTTCTTTTGCACGCTAACTACCTTAAAAAGCCTTGCCGTAGCTATGGCTATGCCTGCGTTTTTTGCCTTGTTAGCGCACAAAATAACTTCACCTAATTCAGACAATTTATTTCGCAACAATTCCTGAACTAGTTTGTATATTTGTTGAAAATTAGAGAAAATGATTCAGCATATTTTATTTATAAGTGGAGGCGAGATCGTTCTGGTAATGATATTGGCTTTGCTCTTTTTTGGTTCGAAAGCAATTCCTGATATCGCAAAAACGTTGGGAAAAGGAATGCGCGAGTTTAAGAAAGCAACCAATGAAATTAAACGTGAAATCAATGATAATACAGGTGATTTTAAGAAAGATATTAACGACATGAAATCGACTGTTAAGAGTGAGACCAGAAAAATTACCGATGACATTGAGAACGTTTCATCATCAGTGAAAGAAAAAACCACAGAGTTTACCAACGATATTTCAGAAGAACTTAATTACGATGATGGATACGATTATCCACAGGATAATTATCCTTCTGAAGAAAATGAACCGGCAGATGAATCTTCAGCAGATGAAAAATCAAGCTCTGAATCTTCAAAAAATGAGGATACAACATCTGAGGATAAGACCAATTAATCAGGTATGCAATTAATCTTATACGCATTGGCCATGTTACTCAGCTTTGTGCTTTTGGCACGATTAGTTGATAAATTCTTTGTGGCTTCCCTTGATAAGATTTCGAAAGACCTCAAGCTTTCCTCTGACGCAGCCGGGGCAACTTTAATGGCTGTTGGTTCAAGCGCCCCCGAATTGTTTGTTGCCTTATTCGCGGTATTAAAACCGGGGAATCATGAAGTGATAGGCATTGGGAGCATTGTTGGAAGTGCCTTATTCAACCTTTTATTTATTGGAGGGGCAGTCGCATTAATCAGAAAAACAAAACTTACCTGGCAACCGGTTTTAAGGGATATTGTATTTTACTTCATTGCTGTTGCCCTTTTGTTATGGGGAATAATTGACGGTGATTTTAGCATCTGGAATGCTGTTGCTTTTCTTGTTCTTTACCTGGTTTATGTATGGGCAGTTGTTAAATGGCGAAAAATTCTTCCTTACAAAGACAATGGATTTAATATTGAAGAGGAGCAAGAGGAGTGTGTTAAAAAGGGAATAGCAAGCTGGATTGACCGCCCGCTTTGTTACTTATTTCCTTCGCCGGAAAAATACTACCGGGTTTTTACTTTTTCCATATTATTAATTGCAGGATTAAGCTGGGTGTTGGTTGAGTCGGCAATTCACATTTCTTATTTGCTGAATATTCCTGAAGCAATAATTGCACTAACCGTTTTGGCAATAGGAACTTCTGTGCCGGATTTATTTTCTTCGTTGGTTGTAGCGAAGCAGGGACGTGGGGATATGGCTGTTAGTAATGCAATTGGTTCAAATGTTTTTGACATTTTAGTGGGCCTTGGCCTGCCGTTTTTAATTGTTATGCTTATTCATGGAGGTAGCATTCAGGCGGGCGGGGATGATTTAATGAGGTCATCTTATATTTTGTTTGCTTCGGTAATTGTTTTCATCATTTTATTGCTGATTAAACGATGGAAAGTTAACTGGCTTACCGGGGCAATTTTAATTGGTTTATACCTTTTCTATTTAATTCGTGAAATTGTATTGCTTTAGTTATATTTGGTCAACACTGAAATTCTGATAGTTTGATTCACGCAAAAAATATTACCAAATCATTTGGGGAGCTTCAAGTCCTCAAAGGAATTGATCTTCATATTCCCAAAGGAAAACTTTATTCGATTGTTGGCCCGAGCGGTGCAGGAAAAACAACTTTACTTCAAATTCTTGGGACTTTAAGTAAGCCCGATACCGGCGAGTTGTCGATCAATGGGCAGGACGCATTTTCCTTGAACGAAAAAAAGATGTCTGCTTTCCGAAATCGACAAATCGGTTTTGTGTTTCAGTTTCATTATTTGTTGCCTGAATTTACAGCTCTTGAAAATGTTTGCATACCGGCATTTATTGCCAAAAAATCAAAAAAGGAAGCTGAAAAAAAAGCAAAGGATTTGTTAGGTTTTTTAGGATTGACTGATCGTTTAACACACAAACCAACCGAGCTTTCCGGAGGTGAAAGGCAGCGTGTAGCTGTTGCCCGTGCATTAATCAATGATCCGGCAGTTATGTTTGCAGATGAACCTTCCGGGAACCTTGATTCGCAAAACAGAAAAGATTTGCATGATTTGTTTTTTTCATTGAGGGACAAATTTGACCAAACTTTGGTTATTGTCACCCATGATGAAAATTTTGCAAGTCAGTCTGATAAAATTATCCGAATGCGTGATGGAATAATTGAAGCTTAAACGAATATGGATTTTGACCTGAAAGCTTTTCTTGACGAAAAAGTTCAAAAGTACAATCACCCATCTTTTATTGAAACTGATCCCATTCAAATACCAAAACAATTTTCTCAAAAGGAAAATATCGAGATTGCTGCATTTCTTTCAGCCAGTATAGCATGGGGGCAACGTCCTACAATCATTAAAAATGCAAACAGGCTTTTGCAAATGATGGATAATGACCCGTTTGATTTTTTGATGAATACCAATGAAAAAGAGTGGGGCTTTTTTCTCGGTTTTAAACACCGAACGTTCAATGGTGATGATTGTGTGTTTTTCTTACGATCTTTAAGAAATATTTATAAAAAATACGGAAGCCTGGAAACTGTTTTTACGGATGGATTTCAAAAAGAAAAATCGATTGAATCAGCTTTGCGGTATTTCCGTCAAGTCTTTTTTCAGGTTGATTTTATGCCCCGGTCCCAAAAACATGTGGCAAATATTGATAAAGGTTCATCTGCAAAACGTTTAAATATGTTTTTGAGATGGATGGTGCGCAAAGATGAGTCCGGTGTTGATTTTGGTTTGTGGGACAGCATCCCAATGTCTGCTTTGCAAATTCCTTTGGATGTTCACACCGGCCGGCAGGCAAGGAATTTAGGCTTACTGTCCCGAAAACAGGATGATTGGAAGTCAGTTTTGGAACTGACAGAACAACTACAAAAATTTGATCAGGAAGACCCTGTGAAATACGATTTTGCACTATTTGGAATGGGCGTTTTTGAATAAATCTTGTTTATTGAAATATTTTTTCACAATAATTTTTAGATATTTTTCAGTCAATTCAGGAAATTCTTTTTTAGGAAGGAAAAATGAACAGATTCTATTGTTATTTTCTAAAACAAAAAGATAAGGTAAGTTGTGATTCTCAATTGGTAAGGATAGTTTACTAATCTCTTCAATCTTGTATTTAATATTATTTGATCTAATAAAATATGAATAATCCCTTTTAGTGTTGTAATCAACCCATATATTAATATTAGCTTCTCCTATATCATCCTCGAATGTATTAATAATTTAAGTTTCCCATGTCTTTAAGCAGCTTCTGAGAGCTGCGATTCTATTAGCCTGAAGATTTTATTGTCCTCGGGCTTGTTTTTCATGATACTGACAATCAATTCATTAAAATCACTATCGATTAAACCGGCAATGATTCTCAACAACTCAAGAATGAAGCCCCAAATTCTCAATGAGATAGTGAGCTCCATAGCCTGGTCTTTTGCTTGTGCAAAAAGGCCGCCAATTGTTTCATAGGCTTCAAACCTCTTTGCTAAACTAAATACATTGTATTGAATTATTGCTATTGATATATCTGCGATTTGGGCATCAAAGTCTCTGGATTGTGATTTTCCAAGAGCAAAGTAATTTTTAGATTCCTTAAAAAACACTTCAATGCTCCAACGAATACTATATATCTTATATGCTTTCAAGATACCAAGCTTTGTATTCGAGGATACTAATAAATGCCATTTTCCACGTTTACTGGTTTTACAGAAATATAACTTCAAGCCAATACCTTTATACCCTGCTTCTATTTCTGCGCAATAAAGGTTCAGTGCTTTAACCCATTTGACTTTTTTACGCTGCTTAAGTACTTGTGAGAGTTCTTTTGCGCTGTAATCCCGACCTTGAAAATGATATTTTGCCTTACCCATTTTGGCCATTGCTATGATATGACTTTTCAATGAGAGTACCGATGTTAAAATAGCTTCACAAAAGAACCAACTATCGGTAAGGACATAATCTGCCGTAATTCCCTTACCGATAGCCCTCTTTAAAACCATTATTGCCATTGAAATTTTATCCTTTTGCAATTCTTCTTCCCGTTTAGATCCGTGGCTACCCTTTTCTCGTTGTTTTGAAAATTGTTTTTTCCGTTGTTTTGCCGTTAAGCCAAAGGTTTTCTTTTTGTCTTTACCTTTTTCTTTATGAAGGGAAAAATCCAATGCAAAAAAGCTCTTTCCATCCCAAAGCCCAAGGAACAGTCCTTTAAAACCAAAGAAACGACTGTGTTTTACATGTGACCATATCTTGCTAATGTGTTCTGTTTTGTAAGTTGACTTCTCAAAATCAGTATCATCCAAAATTAGACATTTTTCGAGGGGATTGTCTCGTTTCGTCCCCTTTTCGATCTTGGATAAGAGTGCCTTATTGCACTTAGATACCACCGCGCGCCAGTTATTGTGGCAGTCATTTTTAAAACGATAGAATGTATTCTTTTGTGCTTCAAGTGTTTTACTGATCTGGTGATGACTGTAGTTATAGATATTAGAGATGGGATAAATAGGAAAAAGTAATAAGCCCAACAGTAGGTCCCCTTTTCGATAAGTAGATTGAGGCATCTCATGTTGCCCTATTTGTAAGCGATGTAAATTTAATGTACTATAAAGCTCCATTATTCTAAAAATTCCTTTTTCGGTTGAACTGAAAAAGCTATTTGTTTCTGAAAAAACTTTTGTACTTTTATTCTGAAGCATGTCCTTGTTTTTTTATGTCGCACCATTAATTTACTCATAATTAATGGATTAACAAAACAAAATGTGCTTCTTTTTTATTGGTTTTCAATGCTTTATATTACATGGGAAACTTAAATTA
>JANQII010000218.1 GCA_028282195.1 Prolixibacteraceae bacterium | reverse complement strand
ATAGTGGTCATTCTTTGTTAAAGAAAACGATATAATGACCACTAAATGACAAAGAATGACGATTGAAAAAACTGTTTGGGTAAAAAAACGGATACTCATTATTTTTAATTTTAGCGGTAACTCATGTAACTCGCATGGAATATAATCATGCTCCTGTGTGATAATTTATTACCATGCTCGTTTCATCTTTCTTATTTATTTCTTTTGATATACCCTCACATAATCAAGCACCATTGTCCTTGGGAAAATACTGTTGTCAATTCCATGCATTCCTCCCCAGTTGCCACCTACCGCTACATTAAGTACAAGATAAAAAGCCTCATCGAAAGGCCATTCTTTATATCCTGCATTTTCATTCTCAAATTCAAAGAATTTTTGATCATCAACAAAGATTTCAATTTTATCAGAATTCCATTTCAATTTGTAAATGTGAAATTTGCTATGGCAGTCGGGTATCAAAATCGTACCGTATTTGTGTGTGTTTAAGTTATGATTATATGCTTTTGTATGAACTGCCGCAACAATTGTATCGGGGTTAAAGCCTACATTTTCCATAATATCAATTTCCCCACTTTCCGGCCAAATTCCATAAGAAGATTTTGTTGGCATCATCCAGATTGCGGACCACAAACCTCTACCGTCAGGTATAATTGCTTTAACTTCTATAATCCCATACTTCCAATCACCTTTATTCTTCGATATCAAACGGGCAGATGTATATTCTTTGTTCCCAACTTGTTCCTTAATAGCATGAATATGTAATTGCCCGTTTTTCACCTCTGCGTTCTTCAAATTCTCTTTCGTATAATACTGCAATTCATTATTGCCCCACCCCCATTCATTACCTGAAACATCATAATCCCATTTTGTACTATCGGGTAACCCATCTTTTTCGAACTCATCATGCCAAACCAATTCATATCCCAGCGAAGAATAATCCCCTTTTCCGGAACATGCTGATAATAATATGAAACCGATGATGATTATTAATTGTATTTGTAACAGTTTTGACATATGATTTCTTTAGTTGATAATTGAAAACTCTCCATGTAGCCCTGAGTCAGAATCAGTACCAACCCATACATCAAACTCACCCGCTTCAACAACTATTTTTTCGCCATTAAAAAATTCCAAATCATCCTTTGTTAGCTTGAATTTAACCTGAGCTTTCTCCCCTGGCTTAATTGTTACCCTGGTATACGATTTTAGTTCTTTGACTGGACGAGTAATACTGCCTACCCGATCTCTAATGTAGAGTTGGGCAATTTCTGTTGCTTCCCGCTGACCAGTATTTGTTATCGTGGCTGAAACTTCAATCGAACCATCAGTAGTTATTTCATCTTCTGAAAGCTTCAAATCCGCATATTCAAAAGTTGTATAAGTCAATCCATAGCCAAATGGTAGCAGAGGTGTAAAACCATAATCCAGATGATGGGATTTATAACCCAATGAATTTTGTGGATTTTCTACTGATATATCATCAATATGTGTCCAGTGTTTATTGCTTGAAGGCCTTCCGGTATTTTTTCTGTAATAATAGAATGGGATTTGTCCTGCCCCTTTTACAAAAGTAACAGGCAATTTTCCAGATGGGGCATATTTGCCAAAAAGGATATCTGTAATTGCAGGTCCAGCCATCGTTCCTCCATGCCATGCGTACAATACTGCATCGGCCATTGTTAGCTCTTTGCCTATGGCAAGCGGCCTGCCAGCCATAAATACAAGAACCAAGGGCTTTCCTGTTTTTTTCAGTTCTTCAATAAGTTCTGTTTGAGCCCCTGGCAAATTAATTTCACCCCGACATTGACCCTCCCCGGAAAGAATCCATTCTTCCCCTGCAAAAAATACAATCGCATCTGATTTTTTAGCTGCAAGCTTTGCTTTAGCAAAACGAGACTTATCCTCATCTCTGCTAAATTTTAACGTTTGAGCGTAGTTTACTTTTTTATCTCCCAGCAATTGCTTAATTGCAGTAATTGGGGTTACTGAATGTTTTGCTTCCCCGTCAAAAACCCATGTTCCCAACTGATCTCTCGGAGCATCTGCCAAAGGTCCAATCACAGCAACTGATTTAATGTCTTCAGAAAGTGGAAGTGTCTTTTTTTCATTTTTAAGAAGAACAATGCTTTCCCTGGCTACTGTTTGAGCATGGGCCAAAAATTCTTTATTCAAAATCTTTTGCCCGGCTTTCAGTTCAATGTAAGGGTTTTCAAATAAACCCAACTTTATTTTCACACGAAGAATGTTCTTTACAGCCTCATCAATTAGTTTAATGTCAATTTCACCTTCAGCAAGCAAGTCCGCAATATGATTGGAGTATGTATCACTGGCCATTTCCATGTCTACACCAGCCTGAATAGCCTTTAATGCTGCCTCTTTTTTATCTGCACAGAATCCGTGGCTGATCATCTCTTCAACAGATGCCCAGTCGCTTACCACCATTCCATCGTAGTTCCATTCATTCCTCAATATTTGCCTAAGCGTAAACTTATTCCCACTGGTTGGAACACCGTTCAAATCATTAAAGGCTGACATAAAAGTTAATGCTCCAGCTTTCTGAGCCGCTTTAAAAGGTTTAAGTACTACATTTCTCAATAGAGACTCTGAAATGTACGTAGTATTGTAATCTCTCCCTGCTTCAGAAAAACCATAGCCCACATAATGTTTCGCGCAAGCTGCCACGGAAGTAGGGTCAGTTAAATCTTCTCCCTGAATACCTTCCACCATTGCTTTAGACAAAACTGAAGCCAGATACGGGTCTTCACCACAACTCTCTGCAATCCTTCCCCAGCGAGGATCCCATGTTATATCAATCATTGGCGCAAAAGTCCATTTAATTCCGACAGATGATGCCTCAATTGCAGAAATACGAAACGCCTTTTTAACAATTTCAGGATTCCAGCTGGCAGCCATTCCCAATGGTATTGGAAATATTGTTTTAAATCCGTGAATTACATCCCTTGCAAAGATTAATGGAATACCTAAACGACTTTCTTCAACCGCAATTTTTTGTAATTCATTTACTCGTTCTGCACCCAGAAGATTTAGAAAAGAACCGTATCTACCTTCCCTAACTGCTTGCTCTATATCTTCATCTGAACCAACCATGCCCGGATCAATTTGGGACATCTGCCCGATTTTTTCATCCAAGGACATTTTATTAAGTAGTTCTGTCACACGTTTCTCTAACTCATGCTTTCCCTGATCTGGGGTCTCCTTTATTTCCGGTGAGCACGATGTTATTAAAGCAATTACAAATATTCGTTGTAGAATTTTATATATTCTAATCATCGTTTACTTATTATATTTTCATTCTCTTCCCATTGCTACAATGAAAAAGCTAACATCAAAATTTTAATGGAACTTACCCACCAACAATCTGGCAGGTAAGTTTGTGATCTAATTAAATAGCTAATTGCCTATTGTTGCAGACTTAATCCCCTCAACGTGAGGCCCGGATAACTCATCGAAATAGAATTCGTGTGTACCTTCACCGACACCAGGATTAAGCATAATTCGTACAATGTTGTAAAAATCGTGGCTGAAATTATCATCCGTAGTTACGTCAGATGTGAAAATATCTCCAGTCCAATCCCATCCGGCACTAACACCGGTAAAGTTATATTCTGCAACTTCCCATGTATTGTCCTGTTGAATTGTATAAATCAAATCTGCAGTACCTGTTTGCCATGCATTACCACCCCTATCAGTATTTTCCAGTTTCAGCAATATTTGATCGCCTGCTTTGCCATAAACCATTAGTTTGAATGTAGAATTGTTTCTCAAATCAAAACGGAATCCAGAGGGTAATTTCAAATTGGCATTAGCCCATTGTTGATTAGTTTTAGAATAAAATGCAACGTTTGCACTTCTATTTGGGTATATACGATCTGGATTTGCAACTGTATTTACAGCACAATCTTCACCATTTACCGGAGCTAATGAAACTTCACTGAAATCTGCATAAACAACCATTTGATCAAGCAGGAATTCGATATAGTCAGGATGATTTTTTTCAAGGGTTTCTACATGTGATAAGTTAATGTCGCCTACACTTGTATTAACGGTAACGGTAATGGTATAAGTACCTTTACGCATATAAGTATGTGATGTAACAGTCATGTAATCATTTACCTGTACAGGATCACCATCACCGAAATCAATGGTCATCCCATCGATGGATTGTCCATCTGGAATATTAATATTGGTTAATGAAACATCAAATGTATTGTCGCCTGTACCTGCTACAACCAGTAATTCTACCTCAACTGAAGGTTTTACATATCCTTCAGGAATTAACCTGTGATGCCATGCGTTACCATCTCCACCAGTTGAAACAAGATCAAGCAGGTTTTCTTCAATTGAAAGCACTTCATATTTACCATTTTCTGCCCCGGTATCAAAGCCAGGAAATATAGGAGTAGGGCCACTAAGAGTTAGGTAGGTTTTACCATCAACCTCTTCCAGAAACCATGTCCCAGGTTGAGGAGTATATTCAACGGTCAAATCACCTCCGCCATCATCTACACCATTACTGTAATTTGAATCATCTCCTCTGTAGCCCTTGATATAACTATTGCCATTGTTTGCATATGTTGTTTCAAAACCTACAATCTTGAATGTTAGCTTATCATCATATAGCCCAAGACCACTTTTAGCTAATGGTGGAGCTGACCACCATGCTAAACCATCACTCCCGGCAGGTCCAACTCCAAGGTGCCCCTGGGAAAGGCTATCAACGACCCATGTTTTACCATCTAAGTCATCAACCCCTCCACTTAAAAGGATGAATTTTGGATCTGAGAAGATAGCGTAATCCGTTTCAGTTTGCGTAAATGTTTTAGTAATTGAATTACTACCACCATTTGTGCTAACAGTTAGCTTTATAGTATATGTATCAGGTGTTGGATAATATGCAGTAGCATCGTCACCTTTGGCAGTATTTCCATTTCCCAAATCCCAAGTAACCAAACCATTAACGGAGGAAGTATTTTTCAAAACAACATGAAATTCATCATCACCCTGTGTAATTGTAAAATCAAGTTGTTCGGAGCTAGGGGCAGCGACAAAACCAGCATCCGGTTTGTCTTCCTCAAAAGGATCACAGGCAATAAGTGTAGTAAGTGCCAGAAGCAATATTGCCAGCTTATTGATATATCTTGTTTTTTTCATTGTTATTATTTTAAGCATGAAATTTTAATTAATCATGTAATTAATAGCCACTGTTTTGTACCAGATTGCTATTTAGGTCAATTTCATTCTGAGGAATCGGTAAAAATCCTTTCTTCGATGTATCAAAGTTGACCTCAAAGTCAGCAACATTACCTATATCTGCAGTCAGGTTTTGTCCTTTGTCATTTATGTACAAGTCTCCTGTTGCCATCGGTTGCGAAAGTGTATAGCCTGTATTATCCAACTCCTGCTTGGCATAGCTTACGCCCCTGCGGAGTACATCAAAGTATCGTTGGCCTTCCATTGCCAGCTCAACCCTTCTTTCATCGTATATATCATCCAGGCTAACTGAGCTTAAAGCAGGCATTCCTACACGTGCTCTTACACGATTTACATATTCATCAGCCATTCCCTGGTTACCATTGCTAAGGTGCATCTCTGCAGCCATTAACAATACATCAGCAAAACGGATATAGTGGTAATTAATTGGCCAGTTCAAAGCTGGTTCTCCTACAGAACTCTTTCTATCACCGTGGGTTGTATACTTAAAAGTAAACAGTCCTGTATGCGTATAGCCGGCAGTTAAAGAACCATTTATGTCCAGCAGCTCTTTCGCGGTAACAATAGTTGCCGCTCTTCTTGGATCTCCATCTTCAAAGGCATTATAGATTTCATGCGAAGGAATATTGAAACTCCAGCCCTGTGCCAACAATGCACTCTCATGTCCGCGTGGTCCACTCATCTGACAACCAATATTACCAAGCGGAGAATCACTATCCCAGTCCCCTGTTCCAGTAGTAGTAAACGGAATCTCAAAAACCATCTCTTCACTAAACTGGCCTTCAACTTTAAAGATTGAAGCATAATCTGCCATTAAAGCATGTCCCGAATTATTAATGATATCCTCAGCCATTGAGATCGCATCACTTAAAGTAACAGATCCACCTCCGGCAACAGGTAATTCGCTAGCACCGTAATATCCGGTATAAAAAAGAAATACTTTTAACAATTCTGCCTGTGCTGCCCACTTAGTAATTCTTCCTAAATCTGAATCACCATATGAAGTTGCCAATACTGGTATTGCATCCATCATGTCTTTAGTTAGCTGTGCATAAACATCTTGTGGAGGGGACTGAACAATTTCTGCCCATTCCTCACCTTCAAGAGGTTCAAGAATAAGAGGAACATTTTCAAAAAACCGTACCAGTTCAAAATAGAAGTGCCCTCTTAAAAAGGTAGCTTCTGCCTGATATGAAGCTTTAATACCAGCCTCAGATTCTTTGAATTCGATAATATCATAGTTTGCTAACAAAGTGTTTGAACGCTGGATTGCAGAGTAGCATTTTCTCCAAAGCCCTACACCAACTGAACCATTGGTTTCTTCTGTAAATCTGGATATCTTCTGGAATGACAACATATCTGAAGGACTACCTCCACCAGCATATGCATCATCAGAAAGAATATCTCCGATAAGGCTCATCGGTTCATAAACATTTGGTCTATCCGATCTCAACTTTTCATAAACTCCAATTAATGCAGAGTAAGCATCTTGAGATGTATTGAAAAATGTCTCAGATGTTTGAGCGGTTCGTGGCTTTAGTTCCAGAAAATCCTCTGAACAGGAATACAGGAATGCCACTAAAACAATTAATGTTGAAATAATATATTTTGCTTTCATAGTATCCTAAATTTTAAAATGTAATATTGGCTCCAAACAGAAATGTTTTTGCTTGTGGATAAGCGCCCCGGTCATAACCAAGAAATGCCCCACCAAAACCAACCTCAGGATCCATTCCTGTATAATCTGTAATCGTAAAAACATTTTGTCCTGAAACGTACAGTCTGAGTTTAGTAAGTCCAATTGCTTTAGAGGCAGTTGTTGGGAGAGTATATCCTAACTGGATATTTTTTAGGCGTAAGTACGAACCATCTTCAATATGAACCATGTCATTCATTCTGGACATGTTCTCATTGGGATCGGCATGTGAAAATCGTGGGAACGAATTTGTTGTTCCTTCGCCTGTCCATCTTTCAAGATATCTGGCCAGGTAGTTTTGATCTGATCTTAATTCCAGACGGTGAATTACATTGATGATATCATTTCCTGTCTGACCTTGCCAGAACATACTAAAGTCAAAATCCTTATAATATGCATTGAACGTTAAACCAAATGTAAAGTCAGGATGCGGAGAACCGATATATTGACGATCATTAGGGTCAATTGCCTTATCTCCATTTTTATCAATGAAACGTATATCTCCAGGTTGAGCATTTGGCTGAGCACCATGAGCAGCTACCTCCGCTTCATTTTGGAAAAGTCCGTCTGTTTTATATCCGAAGAAATAAGGAAGTTCAAATCCTTCTTCCATTCTTAAATTACCATCCAACTGGAATGCACCTGGGCCGTTAATTGACTTATCCGGATTATTGACTTCGGTAACCTCATTTTTATTGTAAGCCATATTCGCACTAACATCAAACTGAAAATCACCTTTAATTTTGCTGTATTTAATAAGGGCTTCAACACCTTTATTACTTACCGTCCCAAGGTTAAAAGAAGGTGCACCAACTCCTGTATAGTCAGGAATCGGTCTAAAGCTTAACAAGTCTTTACGTTGACGATCGTAAAAATCCAGGGTCACATAAATATGGCTATTGAATAAAGTTGCATCCAAACCAAAGTTTATTTCTTTTGCAGTTTCCCATTTCAAATCAGGGTTTGGCGCACTACCAATTGCAGCTCCGGGAATAGGGTTTTCTTCAATACCTAAAGGATATGAGAAGGTCGTACTAAATGTTTCAAGGTACCCGAAATCATTAATAAACTCACTACCTGTTTCACCATAAGAAGCACGCAACTTCAAAAATGAAACAAACTCATTATCTTTCAGGAAAGCTTCTTCTGTTAATACCCACCCTGCTTGTGCAGAGGTAAACCAACCAAACTGGTTATTGGAACCAAAACGGGAAGAACCATCCCGTCTTACAATTCCACTCGCCATATACTTATCCCTGTAGTTGTAAGTCAACCTTCCGAAATAAGATAAAAGTGTATGCTCAAATGGAGAGCCAAATGATTTCTGAGAATCATCATCAGCACCATTACTTAACCATGCGAAGTCCCAACCTTCAATTGATAATGAAGTACGACTACCACCAAAATTTGAACCTTCATCCTTTTTTGATGACATCCCAATCAATCCTGTGAAAGTATGATCATCAAGAATTTTCTTCGTATAGTTCAGCGTATTCTCCCACTGCCAGTTAGTCCAGTTAGTTTGGTTCTGACTTACCGAATTATTAGTGCTGATGTTTACAACATTGAAATAAACTTTTGGAGAATATCCACGGCCAATACTTTGACCTAAATCAACACCGAAGTCTGTTTTAAATTTAAGGTCTTTAATTGGTTCAATTTCCAAATATGCATTGGCTAAGATTTGAGTAACCTGTCCTTCACCAAATGTATTAGCAATATTTGCAAGTGGGTTTTTGATTTCACGAAGACTTTTCTCTGAAATACCAAAATACCTATCCCCATCTTTTACAGGTTGAGGCTCTAAATCTTGCAGTACTGCAATTTTATCAGGATCCGTTTCATAAACAGGGGTTAACGGATCGTGCAAAATTGCTTCCTGCAGAATACTACCAAATTCATTTTGTTCATTAATACTGTTGAAGTTTCTTCTCACAATTGTCAGGTTATTACCTGCTTTCACGTAATCGGAAATTTTGTGGTCTGAGTTCAAACGAAGAGTAAATCTCTCAAACTCTGACTTGTTGCCGCCAACAATACCTTCCTGGTTAAAGTATGCCAAACTAGACATGTAAGTTGAGTAATCATTACCTCCGGATAATTGAACTGAATGATTCGTAATTGGAGCATCGTCAAAAATTTGATCTTGCCAATCTGTGTCAATCCTGTTTCCACTTATTTCTTCCTGGCTGTAAACAGGTAAAAAACCATCGTTCAACTGACCTTCATTATGAAGCATCATATACTCCCGGGCATTCAGCACCGATGCCTTTTTCCAGGCTGACTGCACTCCATAATATCCGTTGTAACGAACTGTCAATTTCCCGGCAGCACCTCTTTTTGTTGTAACAAGTACAACTCCATTTGCACCTCGGGAACCATAAATTGCCGCAGAAGCAGCATCTTTTAAAACTTCAATTGATTCGATGTCTTCAGGAGTAATAAAGTCTATATCACCAACCTGAATTCCATCTACAATATACAATGGTGTATTGTTTCCATTTGATCCAACACCACGAACTATAATATTAATTCCACTACCTGGCTGCCCACTGTTATTTGTAATAGTTACACCAGCAGTTTTACCTTGTAGGGCCTGTGTTGGAGATGCAACAGGAGTCTTAACAATTTCTTCTGCTTTAATTGAAGCAATTGCTCCGGTTATAACACTTTTCTTTTGTACTCCATAACCGACAACAACCACCTCATCTACATTAAAAACATCACTCTTTAAAGCAACATTAATAGTCGTTTGCCCATCAACATTAACTTCAAAATCCTGCATGCCAATAAATGTAAAAAGTAGCACTGCATCAGAGGCTACTTCCAGAGAATAGTTACCATCCAGGTCGGTAATAGTGCCCATTGTTGTTCCTTTAACAACGACACTAACTCCTGGAATTGGTTGTCCATCGTCATCTGATGTAACAACCCCCTTTACATTGAGCTCTTGTCCCATCGAAATGAGAACACTCATTAAAAGGAAAAAAATAATTGCAATTTTTTTCATAGAGATAGTTTGAATAGTTTAAATTTCGAGTTAAAGGTATTGGGGTATAAATAGTACAACAAGAAAAAGGATACAGCAATAATACAACAATGCTGCCATATCATTTCATCAAAAATACATCAATTATAAATATATAACTCTGATAAAGAGCGTTTTGTCTTATCAATTTAGATAAAATTAATTTCATCTAAATAAATTGAAGAATACTACAAAAACATATTGTTCAACATGTTTTTTCATAGCTCCATGACATATTTTGTTAAATTAATGTCGCGATCCAGATTCAATTTTTTTCGTAAACGATAACGACTTATTTCTACTCCACGCACAGAAATATTCATTAATGAAGCAATTTCTTTTGACGAAATATTCATACGCAGATAAGCACTAAGTTTAATTTCATTGGGGGTAAGATCGGGGAACTTATTCTTTAAACGATCAAGAAAGTCTTCATGCACTTCATCAAATGCAGTTTCAAATAACTCCCATTGCTTTTTATTATCAAACTCCTTATTGATACTTCGAATAAGCTTCGAGATTCTGGTTTTAACTTCAGTACTTTTTACTTCTTTTGAAAAATCGAGAATTTCTTCTTTAAGCTCAAGTAAATATCTGTTTTTGTGGATAAGGTTAAGGGTTTGATTGGCCAATTCTTTATCACGGTGTTTCATTTTACTACGAAGCCTTTCATTTCGTAACCGGATTATCTCCTTTTCCTGAACTATTGCTTCGGTTCTATACTGTTGCTCTTTTTGACGGTATTTTCTTAAATGTTTTAACCGCTCTTTTCTTTTAGAAATATTAATCCTGAAAATTATAATCCTGATTATTATAACTATTACAAGGAAAAAAATTACAAAATACCCAATGAGAGCATAAACTGTCCGATACCAGGGAGGGAGTATAACAAACTCAAAATCATCTTCTAAACTTTCTTTGCCATAGACATTTAATGCCTTTACCTTGAAAACGTAGTTGCCTTCTTTCAAATTGGTAAATTCCCTACTTGTTGACCCTGACCAATCTGACCAACGAGTGCTGAAATTTTCAAGGTAATAGCTATACTTTAATTCTGACCGACTATCATATTGGGGGCTCGTGAAAGAAAATCGTATCGCATTGGCACGATACGGAAACTCAGCTTCTTCTATATGACCATCATAGGATCTAATTAACGAGTCGTTTTGAAAATTTTCAATTCGTCTAATATAGCACTTGTAATCAAAAAGTTGATCTGAGCTGTATACCGGAGAATAATGTGCCAAACCATCTTCCAATCCTATAAAAACGTTTTTATTATCCTCGATATATATACTTTCAAAACCACCAATTATCCGGTCTCGAAGAACCTTAAACGGGTGGGTTACATTTATGTATCCACCATCCTCCTGATAACGGAGAACACCGGGTAAATCATTTGCAAAATACCAAATGTTGTTCCCTCCATCCTGTTGCAAATAACTAATTCGTTGATTTTCTTCAAAAAGATCAGAAAAATACATCGATTTGTCAAAACCATTCGTATGAGGTACATATCCATATATGCCTTCCGGAGTAGAAAATACAGCTTGATTTTCGGCAACATAAACACCTAAACCTTCATTTTGTGGAAACCCGCTGTCAGCATTATAGAATGAGAACCGTTCAACACTATCCATCTCCTGGTTAAGCTTCATCCGGTAAATCCCTTTAAAGCCATGAGACATCCAGATAGTAGCATCATTATTCTGAACCATCGTACGGCAAGACTCTTTAAACCCTTTTATTTTAGCTTTAAAAACCCATTCATTCCCCATTTTTTTGAATAAGTTAAGTCCATTGTAGGTTCCACCAATCATATGATCCTTGTCCTGTACAGAAATAAAATATGTCCATCCTCCAGGTTCATCTGATATTTGTGTAGCTATTTTCCCTTCAACTTGAAAAGTACCATTATTATGCCCACACATTAGGATTCCATCGTAAACCCCCAGATGCCAAACCTGCCCTCCAGTGCCAGGAACTAACTGAAAACCATCAACTGAAATAATATTTTCTTCTGGCCACTCCTTTACATAGAGACCACTGTTGGTACCAACGTAAAGCCTGCCATCATGAATTATAGTAGCATAAACTGATCCTAAGCCATCGGGTTGATACAGAAATGTAAATGGAGAATTAATCTGTACATAGTCAATCCCATTGTCAAGGCCGAGCCACAAATTACCCTGGCTATCAGTATTCATGCTTAAAACAGTATTATTTTGCAGCCCCTTCTTCTTGTTAATGTGCTGCAAAATGTCTCCAACACGGTTAGTCACAAGCAAACCATCCTGAATAGTACCAAAAGCGAGGTTGCCATCGTTCAAAATAACTGATGAAAATATTTTATTTTTTTTAAGCAATTCATTAGCATCATTTTCCCAGGCCCGCAATATCTTATCATTGTATGTAAACACTCCTTTATTACTCGTACCTATTAAAACAACATTGGTATCATAAGGAAGAATGAACCATACTTCGGTATCATCAAGGAGCTCTGTTCCCTTTAGTTTCACTAGTTTTCCATCAACATATTCCATTAAACCCAACTGTCGGTCCTGAACATATAGCCGATCATTTGTATAAAAAGAAAACTGAAAAAGATTTGGAGCTGTTATGGTCCTAATTTTACCATTCTTATAAAAATGAATGTGGTTAAAAGATTGGAAAACAATTCCCCATTGGGTTTCATAAATCTTCCAAACATCCCCAAAAGCAGGTATTGATTCATCAACTAAATGACGGAGAGACTCATATTGAAGATTCCCTACGGAATCTTTCTTTACTACACCAAAATCATTATAAATGTTACCAATATACATTTGGTCATTCTCATCAATATAAACTTTGCGGATTAATGTGTTTCTTGAAAATTGGTAGGTTTTCCAGTTTGTTCCATCATATTCAACTAAACCATCATTGTTTGCAAAATACATAAACCCCCTGCTGTCTTTAGCTACATCCCAGTTTTGTGTCCCGGCCTGATAATCTGACTTATGGAAATTATAAATTCTTGGAACACCAACATTTTTAATGTTTCCGTATCCGGAAACACAAAAGATGAAAGATAAAAGATATGTTAGCTTTAACCCACGCATTAAGCAAATATAGTTATTAGTAATACACGTTATAACATTCAAATTTGTGCTATAAAGCCATACTTTCACTAAATTTGAGCCCATACATAAAAATAAGAAATAATATTATGAAAACCGGACTTATAGGAGCGATGCATGAAGAAATTCTTGCCCTTAAAGAAGAAATGGATAACATAAAAGAAACGAAAGTTGGATCAAGGGAATTCTTTGAAGGGACTATTGGTGGCCATGAAGTTGTTATGTGCCTGTCTGGTTGGGGAAAAGTTGCTGCAGCTTCAACATCAAGCTCACTTGTTAATCTTTTTGATGTTGACCAGTTCGTTTTTATTGGACTGGCCGGTTCTCTAAATCAGGATTTGGATGTTGGTGATATTATTATTGCTGATAAGCTTATCCAACACGATGTAGATTTATCTTTACTTAATGGATTTGATCATGTAAAAAGCCCTTTTTATAAAGAATTTGTTTTCAATGTTGAAAAGGAATTGGTACGATACGCAGAAAATGCCTGCAAAGAATTTGTTGATAATCTTTGTAAAGGAAAATATCCCCAAATTAGTGATCAATACAAACCCCAAATATATATCGGGACAATAGGGACAGGTGATCAATTTGTAGCATCGGCTGATGGCAAGAACAAAATTACCGGGAAATTTCCGGATATCTTATGCACAGAAATGGAAGGGGCTTCAATTGCACAGGTAGCTGCGGATTACCAAATACCATGCACTGTTATTCGAATTATTTCGGACAAAGCTGATGAAAATGCACATTCTTCATTTGCTGATTTTCTTTTCTCAAACATCAGCCAAATTTCAGTGGAGCTAGCTAAGCTTATTCTTAACCCGGAATATGAATAACAAATTTTATTACGCACTGAAACTACATCACAACAAACCCCTGATACATAATCCGGGTGTAATTGAACTTTCTTTCAAAAAAAGCCTTTCTGAAAAAATATTTTAACAAATGTTCCGTTTTAGTAAATAATGGCATAAGATTTGTAATATCCGTTGTAACCATAGAAAGCCTCCACAGAGCTGTGGAAACAATTAAACAGAAAATAGTTAGATTAGTAAAAAGATCAGAAAAAAGGGAGCCTTTTGGCTCCCTACGTTTTTTATAACTTTTGAAGTTTTACAGCAAAGCATCAACTTTTGAAGATAACGCAGCTTTTGGTGCAGCTCCTACATGCTTATCAACAACTTCCCCGTTTTTAAAGAATAATATTGTTGGGATATTGCGGATACCAAATTTTACTGCAGTACCAGGACTGCTATCAACATCAACCTTAGTTACCAAAAGCTTTCCATCATAATCCTGCGAAAGTTCTTCAACTACCGGAGCAACCATGCGGCAAGGGCCACACCATTCAGCCCAAAAGTCAACCAATACAGGCTTGTCTGACTTCAATACTACTTCTTCGAAATTAGTGTCATTTACTTCTAATGCCATAACTCAATATTTTTCAATTATTAATTCTATATTTTCAATTTATCTTAAACGAAAGAAATTCATGTTCATCAAAGAAATCCTCCACTTCTTTGTTAATGTTTATTCTCGTGTTCCTTGAGAACAGATTAACAACTGTTTTTGTTTCAGTGTCCCAAACGTTAAAACGAAGCAGTGTTTTTCCCTTATTTTTATTTGTAACTAAATCAAATTCATCAATTAAATCTGTAGTAACAGCATGCAGGGGAATGTTAACCGTAATGCTTTTTACCCTGTTTTCCCGAACATCCTGCAACAAATCAATTTGCTTAACCTTAAATTCCAGCTGATCAGAGCTAAATCGGTTCTGTACAACTCCTTTAACCATCAGGAACAAACCATCCTTACAATACTTTGAAAACTCAACGTAATCTTTCCCAAAGAAAAACATTTTATACGAATCAGTATAATCTGTCAGGGTCATATTACAGTAAGGTTTGCCTGTTTTTCCAATAGCTTCCCTGCTTTCACTAACCATGCCTGCGAAAGTCAGCTCTTTGCCTTTCAGGTTTTCAATGTTATTATTCAAATCTTTCAGCGAAAAATCCCTGCTAACAAAGTTTTCAATTTCCAGTTTGAAATCATCCAGAGGATGGGACGACAGATAAATTCCAATTAGTGATTTTTCTTTTTCAAGTAACACAATTTTTGGCCATTCATCCACATTGGGGATCTCAGGAGTTTTTACTACCTGAGTATTTGTAGCGTCACCAAAAAGTGATTGCTGGGCATTATTACTTTCCAACTGAATCTGGTTACCATACTTGATCAGTTTTTCAATAAAACTAATGTCATTGACATCACTTCCAGCAAAGAACTGACTTCTTTTTAAACTGCCAAAGCTGTCAAAAGCTCCCGCCATTGCCAGAGCTTCAATGTTCTTCTTATTTACTGATTGCAGATTTACCCGTTCAACAAAATCAAAAACTGATTTAAACTCGCCTTCTTTTCTGGCTTTCACAATGTCAGTTACTGCTCCTGCCCCAACATTTTTAACAGCGGCCATCCCAAATCGAACATCACCAACTTTGTTTACGGTAAATTTCAGGAAACTTTCATTAACGTCTGGACCAAGTACATTGATCCCCATCCTTTTTGATTCTTCCATCAACTTAGTAATCTCTGTGATATTACTCAGGTTACGGCTCATGTTGGCAGCCATAAACTCTGCAGGGAAATGTGCTTTTAAATAACCCGTTTGATAAGCAATATGGGCATAACAAACCGAGTGTGATTTGTTAAATGCATAACTTGCAAATGCTTCCCAGTCTTTCCATATCTTCTGGATCAATTCATCCGGATCTTTTTTCTTTTGTGTACAACCCTCAATAAAATCTGGATTAGCTTTACAGCCTTCAATAAACTTCACCTTAAGTTTGTCCATCATAGCAATGATCTTTTTACCCATTGCCTTACGGAGTGAATCAGAATCACCCCGGGTGAAATTCGCCAAATGCCGGGAAAGTAACATCACCTGCTCCTGGAAAACAGTAATACCATAAGTATCACTAAGGTACTTTTCCATCATCGGGTGATCATATTCAACTTTTTTACGACCGTGTTTACGGTCGATAAAGTCAGGAATATACTCCATTGGTCCCGGACGATAAAGCGCATTCATTGACACCAAATCTTCAAATCGATTGGGTTTCAGGTTCCGCAAGTGTTTTTTCATCCCAGGGGATTCAAACTGGAAAATCGCAGTTGTATCACCCCGGCTAAACAGCTCAAATGTTTTTTCATCATCCCCGGGTATCTTATCAATATCAATTTCCAATCCTTTTGAAAGGCGAACATTTTCAAGGGTTTCTTTAATAATCGAAAGGGTTTTCAGCCCCAGGAAATCCATTTTCAAAAGACCAATATCTTCCACAAAACGACCATCATACTGAGTCGTAAAAAGTTCCTCTTCCTTCGTTGGCATAATTGGAATATGATCGGTAAGAGGATCACGACTAATCAGTATACCGCAAGCATGAACGCCTGTTTGGCGTACTGAGCCTTCAAGTGTTTCAGCAAAATTTAACGTACTTACAACTAGTGGATTGTCCGAGTTCTTTTCATTTTTTAACCCGGGGCTTTCCTTGTAAGCCTTTACAAAACTCATTTTGGGAGCTTCAGGAACTAATTTTGCCAACCGGTCAGCATCAGGAAGTGGAAGTTTTAATACGCGTGCTACATCGCGAATGGCTAATTTGGTTGCCATTGTCCCGAATGTACAAATGTGTGCAACTTTATCCTGACCATACTTTTCAGTAACCCAGTCCAGAACCATTTGACGTCCATCATCATCAAAATCAATATCCACATCGGGCATTGAAATCCGGTCAGGATTCAGGAAACGCTCAAACAGCAAATCATGTTTTATCGGATCAATGTTGGTTATCCCAACACAATAGGAAACTGCTGCACCTGCTGCGGAACCTCGACCAGGTCCTACCAAAACACCCATGTCCCTTGCAGCGTTAATAAAATCCTGCGTGATAAGGAAGTAACCCGGGAAACCCATTGTTTTAATAGTATCCAGCTCAAAATCAATTCGCTCAATTACCTCTTCTGAAAGTGGATCACCATAACGAATTTTAGCACCTTTGTAAGCCAGATGTTTCAAATAGTCAGCCTCCAGCTTAATTCGGATAACTTTATTATATCCTCCCAAACGCTCAAAAGCCGTTTCTGAAAACTCTTTTTTTAAATCGTCCTCAGAATATTCTAAAACGTATTTCTCTTCTGTCCCAAAATCTTCCGGAATTGGAAAAGGGGGCATAATAGGTGCTGAGTTCAACTCAAATTCTTCAATCTTCTCAACTATCTCAGCTGTATTCTCCAATGCTTGTGGAACATCCCCAAATAACTGGTTCATTTCAGCAGTGGTTTTGAACCATTCCTGCTTGGTATATCTCATCCGGTTCGGATCATCATAATCCTTCCCGGTATTCAAACAAATTAAAAGGTCATGTGCATCTGCGTCTTCTGCATTGATAAAGTGGACATCATTGGTGGCAATAACTTTAACCTGATGTTTTTCAGCCAACTTCAAAATCTCGTTGTTAACAACAACCTGATTTTTATATACATCCTCGTTTAATTCCGGAATCTCAGACTCATGCCTTTGAAGCTCAAGGTAATAATCTTCACCAAAAACTGATTTATACCACTCAATCGTTTTGCTTGCTTCCTCCAATGTACTTTTCATGATCTTTTGAGGAACCTCACCTCCAAGGCAAGCAGAAGAAACAACTAATCCCTCACTGTACTTTTCAAGTAAATTTTTGTCAATACGAGGTTTGTAATAAAAGCCGTTCGTATTGGCTTCAGATATAAGTTTAATGAGATTAACGTAACCGGCCCTGTTTTTTGCCAGAAGAATTAAGTGATGGCCTGAGCGGTCTTGCTTCTCTGTTTTATCATGGATAGTTCGGGTAGCAACGTAAGTTTCACAGCCAAGAATTGGCTTAATACCCTCCTTTTTGCATACATCAAAAAACTCCTTAACTCCGAACATCATCCCATGATCAGTCAAAGCAAGTGCAGTCATCCCGTCTTGTTTAGCCTTCCCAACAAGCCCTTTAATACTGGCAGCTCCATCTAAAATGGAATACTGCGAATGAACATGTAAATGCGTGAATGGAATCATTTTCAAACCGTTTAATCAATCAACATCAATACCTGCTACTTCTCTTTTAGCAAGTATAAAATTAAGCTTTTCAAGTTTGCCTTGAAATGAGTGTTGATAAAACTTGATAAATGATAAAATTGTTGGAAACCGGAATTAGGAATCCATTACTATTTGATTGATTGCAGCAAATATTAAATCACTTTCAAATCCCCGGCTTTGGGCAAACCGAACAAGCTTGGCTTTTTTATCGTATTGATTAACTGCTTTTATTTTTTTTGATTTTTCCTGAAGAATCCCTAACAGTACATCTCGATATTCAGTCTCATCGATTTCTTCCAATGCTGAATCAATGTTTGAAGAAGAAATTTTTTCTGCACGAAGGTGATAGGAGATTTTTATACGCCCCCATTTATTAAATTGAAATTTATCACGGGCAAAACTTCTGGCGTAGCGTTTATCATCAATGTATTTTTCTGAAATTAATTCTTCCAGAACAGGTTCTGCTTCATCTTCAGTAAGCTCCCAATCCAGCAACGTTTGTTTAATCTTATGGGAACATTTCTCACCCCTGCTGCAAATAAATGCAGCCTTTTGGTAAGCATCTTTTTGTTTTTGGTTGAACTTCATTTCATAAATATAAATTCGGAATGAAAGATACAACCGGAATACCTATCATCCAAAAAGAAGGACCGGCTTGACACCGATCCTTTTGGCAATTTTCTATTATTGTTTTACATACGATCTCGAACGCGTTCGCCCGTCTTCAGACGTAAGTACCACATGATACACCCCGCCTGTAAGATTTTGTTCGATCAAAGATTCTTTGTGCACACCAGGATAACCGGCAAGTCCACTCTTTTGAAAAACAACTTGTCCCACGTTGTCAATTACTTTCATATTTACCCTCCCATAATTTCCGGTGGCAAAGGTAATATTGAAGTTTCCTCCTGTTGGGTTAGGATATAAATTAATGAAGTTGAATAAATCTTCAACCTGACTAATTGCAATTACAGAAGTAGTAAGAGTGTCCCCGGCAACATCAATCTCAGTGGCAACAACCAGATTGCCTTCTTCATCAAACAAAATACATCCAAGCTTTGGCATATGGTTAGCAATTACCAAATTGAAATTACCAATCTCTTCGCTTGCCGATTTAGCTTCACTTAATTCAAAGAAAGCTGAATTCTTGCCCATGCAACTGGATATAACTGAAGCCTGATCATCCGGTTTATTCACATTATCGTAATTAGCTCCGGTAACTGCAAAGAATTGAGGATTATTATCCGTAATCTCATTTTCATCGGCAAAACCAAACGATACATATTTGATCTTACCATCGAACTGTTGTGATACAACCGGGTTTATCGTAACGACCCCAAGTTTGCCAGGGAGCTGAATATCCCCAACTTCAAGATCAATATCAATCCAGGGCTTTTTATTCCATTTAAACTCAAAACAACAACGCGTACCATCACATTTCACTACACATATTTCAATAACCCCATTATAACCAACGGCCGACATTGTAAACTGAATATCGTTCACTGCAGCAGGGGATAAAGTCCCACTTGAAGGAATCATTGAACTGTTCCATACTTGAGATGATGAAACACCATCAACGGTCAATGTTCCTGTTGTAAATGCCCCTGCGGGACTTGCATTAATCTCAACCGAGCATATTGGGGATGACGGGTCCAGATTCGTTATATTGAAACTACCTGTTTTGTTATTCCATTGCGGCCAGTTTGGTTTTAGCTTAAATTCAACTTCGGCACAACAAGTTACCGGTGGTGTCTTACAGTCCATCTCTATAGTCCGCTCGCAAACATCTCCATTAGACAAATAAACCAAATAAGTTGTAGAAACAACCCCAGTTTGAGTTGCGCTTACACAAGTTGTTAAATCTACAGCACATGGAGATGAAGAAACAAAAGTATAACTGCTTTGGCCAACATAAGCGGACGAAATTGTGCCACAATTCCAATTTGCAGAACTCAACGTTCCATTCGAAACAGAAACACTTACTGAATCAACTTCGCACGTACTTACTAAACGACTGCAACAATCATCACCTTCAATCTTTTCAAGTTTGATGGCCTCGCAACACTGAGAGGCTTTGCAGTCCATTTCAATCGTTTTCTCACATGTTTCCCCGTTAACAAATGTGATATTGAAAGTGATTGTCACTGTCCCTGTTTGGTTTGGACTTACACAAACTGACATGTCAGGAATACAGGCATTCGCATTGAAAGTAAAGTTACTCTGACCCACAAATCCTGATGGCAACGCACCACAGTTCCACGCTGCAGAACTAATTACTCCATTACCAACCGTAACTTCAACCGACTCGACTTCACAATCAGTTGTTAACCTGGCACAACATTCATCTTGTTGTTTTTCAATTTTTACCGACTCACAACAATCAGTAGGAGCACAATCCAGGTCAATTGTCTTCTCACATGTTTCCCCATTTGCAAAAGTAATTGTAAAACTTACCGACAATGGTCCATTCTGATCAGGATCAAAACACGCTGAAAGCTCCAGGGCACAGTTATTTGGAGTAAACGTAAAGCTTGATTGTCCGATAAAGCCTGAAGGCAGCGTACCGCAATTCCAATTTGCGGAGCTTATTGTTCCATTGGTAACATTTACTTCAATCGATTTAACTTCACATTTAGATGAAAGCCGTACACAGCAATCGCCCTGAACCTGTGAAACTGTAACACTATCACAACAGTTTTCAGAAACAATAGTTGTGTCAACAGTTAAGCAAACCGGTGGTGCTGCAATTGGTGTTAGGGCAACTGAAGTAGGTGTTCCATCCAGTAAGAAATCTGCAGTTGCAAGTGCTGCAAAATCATTACAAACAGTTTCCTGATTATTTGCTGAAGCATCAACCGTCACATCAAAATCTTCAAGCAATTTTACTGAAGGAGCCAAACTAAAGGTTGAATAGTCCATCCGCAGGTTCTGGTCAGGAGTTGAAGTCCACGAAGTTGTTGTACAGCCTGTAGAAACCCCAAATGCAGGTAAACAAATATTCTGTCCCGCTGCAAAATCAATTGCAGGAGTAGGAGCTGTAGAAGCAGGCATAAGACTTGTACCATGGTTTGCAGCATAAGCTACATCAAACTGGCTGCCACGAGGTGCAGTTCTGTTTAAAATCAGCCAGTCATTTGTTCCATCATCTCTCGGAAGCAAATCAACAAGCTTTATGGAAGCAACAGGAACATTCGAAGTGTTCTTATAACTTAGCCGATAACGTGCATTAGCTCCGGGAGCTACATTCCCGCTTAAGACATAATTAGTTCCATTATCAACACTTACCAGTTTCTCAACTTCCTGCCCAAATGATGCTACAACCAAAACATTTACTTCATTTGAAACCACTGTTGAACTTAAATTTCCCCCGTTAACCTCAAATTCATTTGGAGTTACTCCCGGCAGTGCAAAACTATCTACCTGGGCATCAAATTCAATAAAATAATATGGGAGCCCATAAGTTCCATAATAACTGCAATATCCAACATAGAATAATTGACAATCAGCCGGTACATCTGGTAAGTTCCAACTTAAATTGTTCCCGCTGTGGCCTGGGGTTACTCCCGCCCAGGCCGAAGTTCCTGAAGGCAAAGTACCACTTGCCGAACAAGCAGGATTGTAAGTTGAACCTACATAGTAAGTCTCATTGCCCACATAGGTAAAGTTAGTGTGCAGGACATCTGAAACAACTCCACCAATAAGGTCTTGGCTTCCTATGTTCTGTACCCGAAGCCTGAAACGTACGATATCACCCGGTTCATAACTTGACATGGGAGAACAAATATCTTTATTCAAACAAGGTTTAGGTTCGCCTTCTTCAACTGTAAAAGATACACAGGTTTGTGCTAAAGAGAGTGCGTTTGAAAGCCCATCAAAATCAGCACAGTTTGTAATAACTGTTCCGGTTGGGTTTGGGTTAACTTCAAAATATATTAAAAGATTAATGCAATCACCAACAGGTAATGAACCTGTCATTTGTAACTGTAAATCGTTAACTGTGAACGTTAATAAGCCGGAATCAAAGAAACTTGTACTTATTGAAGATGAAATAACATTTGCCCCACTATTTGCCGATAAAGCCATCGTGGTGGTTGCATCCCCTCCATAAACTTTAACCTGATTTACAGTAATTCCAGAAGGAATAACATCATCAATATTGAAGGCACTTAATGGCACATTCCCATTATTACAGAATACGATATTGTAATACCCCTGACATCCGGGCACCCTGTTTGTTAAGCTTATATATTTCTGAAAATAACCTGATGGGTTTTGCACGATATTGGCAACTTCAATACAGGTTTGATTACTGTTATGTGTAGCTTGTTGTCCGCAGGTCGTTCCGGTTAAAGTAGCATCGTTATTAATGGTAGAGCCATTAGGGAAAGAAGTAGCCGGATAATAAACCTCAATATCACAGTAATAATATGCATAAGGTATTGCAGCATTTAAATTTCCAATGTTCCATGTAATTGTACTTCCACTTTGAGAAGCCGAACCAACATTTGCCGCACTCCCCGTCATTACAGCTCCTGCAGGCAATACATCTGTTACCATCGCAGAAGTCATATTTTGCTGACCGATTACATTTCCCCAATATGGACTATTTTTTAAAACTGAAAGCCGATATTTCACGGTATCACCTTCATTCATTAAATAACCACAACTACCTCCTGACGGGTTTACAACTGCTCCTGATAAAATTGCTTTTGATACTTTCCAGGGATCAGTTGTTTGAGCAACAGTAGAAACATATGGCGTGTACTCCCATTTGTCATTGACCAGGATCCCGGCCCTGTTTCTGGCTGTTTCCCCGTCGCAGGTTGTGCCCTCGGGGAATTTAACCACGATAGTAAACGAACCCGAATGTGCAACACCTGAAGGTAAGGACGTCAACGTGTAAGTTACAGTTTGTCCACTTATTGTTACATTGGGGGTAACTCCATTTACTGCTGAAGGAGCAGGTACCGAAACAATATCAAGCGATCCAGGAACAATGTCTTCAATAGTCACCGAAGACACACCTGCCGGTGCTGTAAAAATTATCGTATAACTAAAATTTACTCCACTTTGTATAGAAAGATTACTTACTACTTTTTTTAAAGAATACCCATAACCATTCCATTCCGCTTCGTTCGGATTGGTTTGAGCAAATACAAAAGCACTGCTCATTGTAAAAATCAAAAGCAGTGATAAAATTTTTAAACTTATTTTTTTATGCAGTAGATAAAATGGGGTGAATTGAACATTTAATTTGAACCCTTTCAGCTTCTCCATAGTAATTGTTTTAGTTAGTAATCAGCCATTCTCGACCTTTTTAACATTTATTAACAATGAAAAACTTTAAAAGGTTTTTTGTTGAGTGCTCTTTTGGGATAAAAAGATCTTAATTGGGTGATTATACCCATTTAGGATGTATTAATTATACAGAAAATAGTGGTAATATGGGTATTATCAAGAACAATAGCCCCCGTTGAAAGAGTATAATAAGACTAAACCACTATGCATTGAAAATACATAGGTTTGATTAACGAATGCCTGCCTGTTCGGCAAACAGGAAATTCGTGAGCTTTTTGAACATCGTGTTGGAAGCTGGAAGTATTTGAGTCATCACACTTCCAACTTCAAGCTTCCTTATTCCTGCACATATAATGTTTATAGAAACTAACCCCGAAAACTCGGGGGCAATGAAACCTGACTGCCGTCAGGCAAGTTTGCAGAGCCTGCTCCGAACTGGTTTCGGAGGTTTTAACCATTAACTAAAAAATAAATTTACAGCTTGAAATCACAAATTGTAACATCAGGTTGGGGTGGAACCAGAAAACTACCATATGCATTTACCGAACAAGGAGTTGAAATGCTCCCGAGTGTTTTGAGAAGCAAAAAAGCGATAAAAGTAAATATTCAAATCATGATTGTTTTTACAAAAATTTGGGAAATGCTAGTGCGGATATGTTATCCGATCTGACGATTAAATAAATAATAAAAAATTTATTATTTTCGTTTAAACTAAAGTCCCACCCTATGGTTAAAGAAAATAACAAAGATATTCTGCTGGCTGATGAAATAATCACCAGCAAAATCTATCTTATCCGAGGAGAAAAAGTTATGCTTGATCGTGACTTAGCAGAACTTTATGGAGTTGAAACCCGTCGTTTGAATGAACAAGTAAAAAGAAATATTGAAAGATTTCCTGACGATTTTATGTTTCAATTATCCGAAGTCGAATTTAAGAACTTGAAATCGCAATTTGCGACATCAACTTGGGGTGGACGTCGAAAACCACCATACGTATTTACTGAACATGGAGTTTTAATGTTGTCAAGTGTTTTAAGCAGTAAATTGGCAATTAAAGTTAATATCCAGATAATGCGAATATTCTCGAAAATCAGGCAATCTCTAGCTGATAATCTAAGCTTAAAACTCGAAATCGAAGAAATAAAAAAGAAACTGAAAAATCAGGACAAAAACATTGAGCTACTTTTTAACTATCTGGACGAATTGATTGAAAAACAGGATAACCCAGAACCAAGAAAGAAAATCGGATTTAAAACCAACAAAGAAAATTAGTTCTCAAAAACTACTGCACCTTATAATTAAAGAAACTATTGTCTTCGTTTCCAACAACCAGGTTAAAGAATGGATTGGATCTGGTAAAATAGCCAATGCTAAAATCGGTATTGCCATGTAGCGGAAAGCCATCATAAATAGTACCATTTGAGTTGATAAGATAAACCCGGTTTTCATTGCTGCAAACCACACCAATTTTTCGGTCGGTACCAGAGAATGTATAAATGTTGGGGCAATTCGTAATGGTACTTTTAAAACTTCGTTCCAATATTTTTTTACCTGCCGAAGAAAAAACCTGTAATTCTTTCCCATCAGCAAAAACAAAGTCAGTCCGACCATCCCCATTTAAATCGCCAGTTGTAAAATGATGCTGATTACTAAAACTGCCAACATCAAGGGTTTTACCAGAACCATTAAAATACTGAAGGTGGATTAATCCTTTGTTATCTGTTGTGGCTAAAGCCGGAGTCCCGCCTTTCACCAGATAAACATCGTTTTGCGAATGCTCAAAATTGTTTGAAGTTTTTACCCGAACACTTCCACGCCTATCTAAAATGTAAGTTTTATACTCGTCGGAACAAACGATATAATCTTTATTACTTACCCTAAAATGCTTTACCGGATGCTTAACTACCCGATCTGTTCCTTTAAATTTCCATCCACTGACTATTTTCCCTTCCTTGCTGTATGCATAAACTTTTTTGTTTTCACATGCAATAAAGAAACGATAGTTTCGGTTGTTATCGTAATCAAAAACAGCAACGCCATTAGTTGCAGGAGATCGGAATTTAATTGGGAAACGAGCAACATTATTGCCATTTCTATCCATTAAATGAAGTTGATTCTTTGTATTGAATAAGTATTGAAGCTTACCATTTTTGTAATAATCTACCTGATAAATTTCGCTCATGATTTTACCTGGCAACTGTACTTTCCAGAGTGCAACTCCTTCCTTATTGATCAGATAAAGGTTGTTTTTATCATCCTGAATAACGACTTCCTTATTTTTAGGGTCTCGATGGTTATTAACCAATTGTGGCTTGATGGCCACATTCCCTTCAAGTTTGCTTTGCCAAATGGTTTGAGGTTCTTCTTTTAATATAGGATCATACTGAAGATAAAGGTTATTTAAAAATTGCCCTGAGTTTAAAGAAAATTGCCACCCTAAAGCATAAAATTTCCTGGCTGATTCTTCATTGTTATCAATCACCTCCGAGAACTTTTCAGTCAGATAATGATTTTTCAGATAAAAGCCTTTTGAGAAATTTAAGTACAAACTAAAACTTGATTTTGAAGCTAGCTGTTGACTAAATTTCTGGTAGTAAATATCTTTTCGAATGGTTTCATTCAAAACCAAATCGTGGATATATTCTTTTAATGAAGAAAGATTATCTGCAAACAAAAGATAGTTCTCATAAAAGCAAAGGTAATTGCTCTCCACTCCCGAAAAAGCTTTCCCAAAAAGCAATTCAGGCAGGTTCGAAAAAGGAAAGGGGTAAATCACAAACTCTTTTTCATTTTGGATTTGATAAGAGCTTTTAGTATCACTCAGGCTTTTTTTGTTCGCTTTTGCATAATTATCAAGTGTTTTTAACAGCTTCTCCCTCGCCTGCGATTGGCTTTTAACCCCTGCAATAAAGAAACGATTACTTGTTGGATTATTTTTAGTTACGTTTCCAAAAACAACAGCAAAATTTTCGTCTGCAATTTCAGCAAATAACTTTGTAAAACTTGCTTTGCTGTAGCGTTCGATCTTTTTAAGGTTTGTCTCGCGATTATAAAAATTGCCCTGCTTTTTAAGAAACTCTTCATAGTCTTCAAAGAAAAGATCAAGCTCGCTCAGGTTTAAATTGATAAAGAAACTTGAATTGGCTGAAATCATGTCTTCCATACCGGAACGACCTGCTTCCTGACGACGAAAGATATTCAGATAATTTACATTGGAGTCATTTGAAAAACTAAAGCCTCCCATAAGCAGCGAAGTCTCATCAATAGTCACATCCAACTCGGTCCAGTCTGCAAAGTCCCCAAAAGAACTGACCAGTTTGTGAAAATTACGGGGAATGGCCCGCTGAACCAGCCGTGGAAATTTTCGATGGTTGATATAAACATTAAAATCAGAATTCGACCCAACAGTATTGTATAAGTTTTCAAATTGCTTTTGATCCAAAAGGTTATCGGTAGAAATTTGGCGTGTGGCCCCTTCTACAAATAAAGCATACCGGCTAAATAAAAATATACCATTCTTTATTGCAAAATGATATTCTTCCTGATTACTGACCCACTTGTAAATATCTTCGCCATCATACGTTCTTCTATTCAATTTACCTCCAGGGAAACCATTAATTAAACTGATTATCTGGGTTTTTTCAGAACGATCATTCAAGCTGACAGCTATCAAAGATCCTATTTCATCTTTTCCTGCAAAATTAAAAGCGATAACAGCCGGTTTACTTTGAAAAACCTTTTTTGCCGAAATATTTTCAGCAAACAATTTTTCTATGGAATTGATCTCGTGAAACAATGAAGAAATGGCATTAATTGATTTTAACTCATCAGCTAATGGCGATTTCTTTAACAGTTCAGCATTAAAATTTTGTATTGAAGGAATTTCAATAACCAAAGGTGAATTTAAAGGCACAGCCTTAAACGCAGAGTTTTCGGAATAACTTTTGGTTTGATTGGTAAAATAATACCCAACACCACCAATAATCACAACGATTACAAAAATTACAAGAAAAATTGTTTTGCGCATAAAACTATGTTTTTACCCAAAAATACAACGAAGAATATCTGGAATAAATATAAATTAATTCATTTTTTTAGTATCGGTATCCGATTAATTTCCCAATGACATATTTAGGTAAAACTTCCATTGGTGATCCGAAATCATTCATTGTCATTTTGACGTCATTACATGGTCATTGGTTGTTTTTAATAATGACTACTATTGATTATTGAATGACCATTTTACAGACTTTAGGGTTAACCACACAATAATCATTTTAGTTAATATTTTAGTTTTCAATACTTTTTACTTTCGCTGGTGAACCTCATCGGCTCCAACAATTTTATAAAGCTTGTCCGATCGCCTGATCTTTTCATCCAGCTGCATGGAGAAAAATTCGCCTTTTTTTGTTTCTTCAACAGGCTTTAAATCAACTCGTATTTCTTCTACTTTGGCTTCAACCACCCCAGTTGTTGGGCCTGTTACCAATATTTTATCCCCAACTTTTAAAGTACCGGATTCCATTTTAAATTCAGCAACTTTCAGTTTCGAGAAATAATTCATGCCTTTTCCAATGTAAAGCTTCCGCTCAGTTGCGAGTGACCCGTAGTTTTTGCTCCATTCCCCCAGTCGTTGCCCAAGATAATAGCCATCCCAAAAGCCACGATTGAATACTGTTTTTAAACGTTCATCCCAATCGGCAATTTTTTCATTGGTAAACTCACCATCAAAATAAGCATCAACTGCTTCACGGTAACAAGTCGAAACAGTTTTTACATATTCCGGGGAACGGGCACGTCCTTCAATTTTCAGAACTGATATGCCGGCATCAAGCAGCTTGTTTAGAAAATGAATTGTTTTCAAATCTTTTGGGGACATGATGTATTCATTTTCAATTTCCAGCTCTGCTCCCGTCTCGTTATCGGTAACTGTATACGAACGTCTGCAAGTTTGCATACAACTTCCACGATTTGCCGATGAGTTCATTTCATGCAAACTCAAATAACATTTCCCGGAAACAGCCATGCAAAGCGCGCCGTGCACAAACATTTCCAAACGAACCAGTTCGCCATTTGGCCCGGTAATATTTTGTTCTTTGATTTGTTTACTTATTTCCCAAACCCGTCCAATGTTCATTTCCCGGGCAAGAACCACCACATCAGCAAATTGCGCGTAAAACTTTACTGCTTCAATATTGGTAATATTTACCTGGGTTGAAATGTGGACTTCAACGCCGATTGAACGTGCATAGCTTATTGCTGAAATATCGCTGGCAATAATTGCTGAAATCCCTGCCTCCTTCACAGCATCAATAATCTGTTGAAGTTGCTCAATCTCATTGTCAAAAATAACCGTATTAACAGTTAGATATGTTTTCACTCCATGTGAATGTGCTTTTTCAGCAATATTCTTTAAATCTTCAAGGGTGAAGTTATTGGATGAGCGTGCACGCATGTTTAACTGCTCTACCCCAAAATATACTGATCCGGCCCCTCCCTGAATAGCTGCTGCAAGTGATTCATACGAACCAACCGGAGCCATTATTTCAACATCTCTTCTGTCCATTTCGACTGCTAATTAATGCCGCAAAATTACATTTATTTTAAGCAGTCTCCAATTTGTAAGAAATACCAAATCCAACAAAACCCAAATCCCAAGATTAGTTGTATGAACAAATGGAAAATTTGGAGATTTTTATTTTCAACTAAAACAGTCTCTTACTGTGCTAAAGTAAACCGGAAACTTAAACCAAAGTTTGTATTCGAAGTTGGGAATGATAACGATGTGAATGGTTTGTTAATTACCTTATCGTAGAAAACACGCAGTTGAAAACGATCACTCAACATATAGTCTGCCGTCGTTTTTATCGTAATTGCATTTTGACCTGCTGTTAACTGATCATCGACCTCTGTCAATTTTCTTAATATGGTTTTGTTCTTTCTGAATGAAACATCAGCCCGGATATTCAAATCGTTTGAGTAAGCTTTTTGTGAATTCTTGGTCTTAATAATTAAGTCCATTTGCTGAAACCGATAACCAATTCCAAAGATATATTCATTGCTTAACACTTCAGTTAATTGATTATTGGCAAAGTTTAGCGTTAAATTACGGCTTCTTTTAATTTCGGCACGTGTCGTTAAATCATTCACCCAGGTCACATCCATATTAATCAGCGGACTAAATTGCTCATTAATACTTACTGAGTTTATATCAAACCGATTCACAAAATCACTGTTCAATTCATTCGTTACATAGCTAAATCCATCTCCGTAAATTGATTCATCATACCCTAAGTTGGAAATGAATGTTCCAACATTGTAAGTTGAACGATAAGAATGGTTAAAATTCAATGTTTTAATTACCTTATTCAAGCCTTTAATGTTTGACACCATTCCATCGTAAGTTATTCTCCAGTTCGGACGCAAATGCTTAATTGACGGGAACGGACTTAATGAAACCTTATTGGCATCCTGACCTGTATATGCCGCAATAAATGCAGGAATTAATACTTGTTGTGAATTCGGCCCGAAACCAGTAGGGAAACCAGGAAAATCAGGATGCGCATCTGTCGGGTTATATCCTGCTGCTGGATTTGAAATTCTACCTGCAGCTAATCTATTCGCAATTATTACCCGGTTATCCAACATGGTTTGGAATGCTTCTGATGCCTGAACCCCTGCTCCCCCCATTTTGCTGAAAGCAGTCTTCCAGGTATTGATAGACATGGTAAAGTTACCACGTATCGTTTTATTTTGTGCTTCAAAATCACCTGTTTCCGAATCAAAGTTGTAAAACTCACTGCTATTCTCAGAGTAAGAACGATTCGCATTTAAATCGATTCTAAGGAACGGAAGTGGTTCAATATTTGCCCGAATACTAAACGTTTCATTGTGGTTCATCAGAAATGGTGAATTCAGCGTCGTGTCATTGGTAATCCAACCCTTTTCTGCTGCTTTGCGAGCAAAGTTTTTATCCTGCCACCCAAACAGGAACGGTAGTCCGGGTGCTGTACTTGAAGCAATCTGCCCAAAACGGGCCGGATCCGGGTTATAGCTTCCTGACCCCAGGAAGCTCGGCTCAGGCATAAACCCAGGCAAAACGGTACCATCTGAAGAAGAGAAAGAAAGAGAAATATTCTTAACACTCATCAGTGTACGGGCAGTGTATTGAGCAATTTTCCTTCCAAGATCATCTTTAATCTCACGACGCCCGGTAACCAAAACCACAGCTCCCTTAACATCTTCCTCGGGAGTAAAGCTCACCCTGTTTTCATTAATAACCTGGGTTTTTCCTTTGATAACTTTCCCTTCCGGACTTTTAACAACAAGCTTGACACTCTCTGTTTTTAACTTATGGTTGATGGCACGTGCGGTATTCGCTTTCAGGTTAATACTATTATCCTTGTACTCAACATCTTTATAACGTGGCTCTGTTTGCTTGGTTGTCGGTCGTTGGGCAACCCTTGCCCTGCTCCTCGAACTTCTTGCAGAACGGGTACTCCTGCTTCCGTACTTCTGGTTAACTTCTTTCAGAAACGGAACTTTATTATACAAATTCAGCATGCTAATCTGCCCATTGATTTGTGCAACACGTGAGTTTTCTGCAATATTACCAAGTTCAATTGATTCATCTGTTATCGGCCCTGCTGTCCAATCATACATCGCCTGGTAACGCCCGGATAAGGTAGTCCAGTTTAAGAATGGGATTTTGCTTAACGGAGCTGTATATGACGCATTAAACAAGTGGTGATACATGACTGGCCTTCCCAAATTCAGAAGGTTGGTGATTATGGAATCCCGCTTCATTTTATAATCGTCATCATGCTTATTGATTCGCCCTTCTGGTTCATCAATCCGGGCTGTTGATTGTGATGAGAAATCAACTTTCAAAGTACGTGTTAAATTATAGCGTAAATCAAAATACCTGTTCCAAATGAAATCCTTTTCAAATGTTCGCGGAATAATCAAATTTGGATTGGTAATATTCCGAAGCTTAACTTCCTTATAATGCCTGTATAAATCAGTTCTGTACGAAATCTGGGTCGGCATTGGATAAAAATTGAAATCTTTAATCAACCGGAAAATATTTCCTTTCAGCAGTTTCGACTTTTTAAATGGCTCAACCAATTTTGGTCTGTTGTTGAAATTGTAGCTGAAGTTCCCACGATAATTTTTCTCAAGATCAATTTCCGTGTTGATATTTCTTTTTTTCAACTCATTATATGAATAAGATACTGAGAAGTTTGTGGGATCGTAAAAACGAGGTTTGCCGGATTTATTCATTTTGTCAACCTTCACATTTGTAAAGTTGATGTTCTTTCGGCTAACAAAATCCTGGGACATTTTCTTGATCGAATCTTTCTCCGCTTTCGACCCTGCCATGTCCAGGGCATCTTTCATTTCAATATCAGGATCAAGTGGATTGTACTTTGGGTTGCTGATACTTTTGGAAATTCCAACATACATTGGAATTCTTACGTTCGATTCATTTCCAAAGAACTTCCCCAATTCAAGGTTCGAAGAAATATCATACTCAACCAGATCATCCATAGCACGCTGATTTACTCGTTGGTCAATGCTTCCAAAGCCTGCAGTACGGGTACGGCCTGCCATTACCACTGAACCGAAATCGGCCAATCGGGCTGTTACACGGGCATTCGCAGCCCAACCGCCATCTTCATCAAAATCTGTTAAACGAAGTTCATTCAACCAAACCTCAACCGATTTCGGATTTGAAGTTGATCCCCGTTTATGACGGATACCGACCATCATTACCTCCACATTACCAAGGTTTGGACTACCTTTTACAGTTACCAACCGTTGATTTCCATGTTCATCAGTATGGTTTACAGAGTAAGGCTCATTAAACCGTACTGTTGAATTTGCTTGCCTAACCTCGGCATTACGGGCCTGTTTTGCATCCGTAAATAGGGTAAGTGGAATATTGATCCGGTTTTCATCCGGCCAAACTTCTAATCTGTCTTGAAGGACATCTCCTCTGTAAGTACCATGATCAGTAAGCTTCAATGGAACTTCATATTCGTAATAGTTGAATTTGTAATCAGAGCCCATACGTATGAAGAATTGCAATTCGCCATTTTCTAACGGATAACCCTCAATTTCTTCTGCATGAACCTCTAACCGCAAACGTTTATACTGACGGAAATCCATGTAAATATTTTTATAGGCTGCTTTGGCATCTTCCATTCCAAGGTCAACCACCTTCAAAACCAATGACTGCTCATTCAGCTCGCGCAACTGCGGGTTTGCGGGGTCAATCACCCTGTCAATATCCGGAGGAAGGATATAGTTTACCGGTTTACGACTTCCGTTTTCTTCAATGTTAACCGCGGAAACATCAAATTCAGTCTCTTCTGTAGAAACTATTGTGTTATCAAGCTCCTGCGTATATTTTCTCCAATCTGCCCGAACCAAATCAAGGGTTGCAAAACGCAATACAACCGGGTGGTCAAACTGGGTTAAAAACATCCTTAAAAAACGAATGGACTTAAAATCACTTATTGAGCCAAACACCTCTTCAGGTTGCTTAACTGGGACTTTAAACTGAAACCAGCGAATGTCATCAGTTTTTCCGTTCTCAAGCTGTACAGAAGCCTCCCGTATGTCAGTAATATAATTACTGCCAAGCACCATGTCTTCGGGACGAAGGCTTACCCGATATTGATAATAGCGTTCATATTCATTAAGCGTATTGTCATTATTTATATCCTCTACGTCAGGCATTGTAGAAGCTGAAGTAGAATATGGTTCCGGAGAATTATCAGAAGTTACCGAGTTACCTTGAGGTCCATTGTACTGTTTGTATCGTTCCAGGATTGATGCTTGTTCTTCGTCATACTGTGATCCTCTATAATAACGATAGTTATCGGTTGACGGATCGTCCAATGCTTCCTGATAAGCACCTGAGGTTAATATATTTTGAAGTGTTTGCAGGTAGTTACTAAAAAAAGTAACCTCATTTGCATCAGTCAAACCATCAAAACCAACATCCTGATTTGGACGGGCGGAATTATCAGAAATAAATCCCTCGGTTATTTGCTGCTTCTGTGAAACAAGACCCCAAAGTGTCGTATCAACATCTGTTATCAATTCTGTTTCTGGCAAACCATTCTCAAAACCCTTTCGCGAATCTTTCAATACATCTTCGGAAATATCACCAAGATTAAAATACAGATCACCTCCTTCAAGTTCCCCCAAAGTGTCATTCTTAAATGGATCCATCATCCAGAATTCAATGAACTCAATGTTTGCTGCCTCAAAATCAGGAGTTTGGATTTCCCTCATAATACCCCCCCAACGTGTTTCTGGCATTGCCAATTTCCCATCAGGATTTACACCAGCGGAATAAGTTGATGCCTGGGTATCATAGTTATATGGTCCCCTTTCTTCAGGATAATAAGCTAAATCAAGTACCGGAATATTGGTTGGTACTCCTGTTGGGGTTTGTCTGTCAGGAAAAATCTCTTTCTCAAAAACTTCACGGACAAAATGGTTAGACTGATCTAATTTCGTTATATGATTAGGAGTGTTGGCATTATTCCTTAAAAACAATGGATCAATGACATACCAGGCCAGCTTTGCACGGTTGTAACCATACGCTAAATCATTATTCAAATCCCCTTCAGGGAAAAGACTTGTTTGTTTTTGCGGCGTACTTGCCAGAACCCATGCTTGCCTTGCTTTCAAATCCAATGAAGTTTTGGTTGCCTCAAAATCATCAATATATGCTGTTCCGGCTTTATCAATAACTTTTGAGTGCCCGGGCAATAGTTGTGCGAATTCGGCTTCAGCAGTAATTGAAGATGGCTCTTTGGTTTGAATAAATGGCAATTTATCTACCAGAGTGGTCAGCAGTTGGGATTCTGTTGTGTAGCTCAAATCAACACCAAGCATGGTATTTGATATGGGATCTTCTCCATAATTAACTTTTTGGGTCAACGGCCGTTCACTCATATGCAACACAGTTGCACCCATATTGAATTTATCGGAGAAGGTATAATTTGCATACGCGCCAAGCATTGTTTTACGTTGAGCGCTAAACAAGTCTTCACTGTCCGTAGCAATTTGGATTGGCGTTCCTGAATCCAATAATGCCTGATTAATAATTTTTACACGTCCCAAAGTATAATCAACGGTATAGTCAATGTTTTCTAACAGTTCGCGTCCTCCTGCTGTTACTCTTACCGAACCTCTGGTAACATTTAATGTTCCCAATGAAATCTCTGAACTGGACGAACCTTTATAACTTCCCTTCAAAATAAACTTGTTATGCTCAGCATCCTGTTCTGCAATTGTTTTTGTAGAGTCATACAATGATTGGTAAACATATTTTTCTGCCAATACCGGGTCGCTTATTGAATCCCGGAGATGACTCCCAAAGGGTTCTACAACAGGGAAAATTATTCGACCATTTTCAGAATTAACCGTTACCCCTTCGATATAGTCAAATGCACCATCTTTTGAAGGATCCAGTTGAGAATTTAAGTTGTCTACATTCAATACATTTAGAAGAATATGCCCTTCCAGGTTTGACTCGGGTAAATAATTGATATACGTTCCTGTTGAATCGTTCAGGTATAAAACATCAAGTATAAAATCATCATTTGTCAACTGAAATGCATTCAGGCTGTAGATGTTTTTCATCATCAGATCCCAGGTTGGCAGCTTTGGGGAAAGGTTCGTTCCCTTCAACATTTTCAGGATCATGGTTTGAGGGGACTCAATTCCATCCGTTGAAAATTCACCTACCTGGTAGGTTTTTCCGTTGGCCGTATAATTGAACGCGACCGCCAAAACTTCATCGGCATTCAGTGATGAGTTCAATGAAATGTACCCCAATGTCTCATGAACAGAATATTCTGAAGGATTCAGTTTTCGTGCTGACTCGATCTTTTCAAAATCCTGACCTCCTTCAAATCCAAAACCAACTCCGGACATTGTTGAATTGATCTGAGCAACATTCCTGATTGAGCTATAGTTATCCTTAATGCTGTTATACATACCATTAGCCTCATTGAAAGGATAAATACTTTCAGGGTATGGTTGCCCTCCGACATCTCTAAAAGCAGGAACCTGGTTGTAAATATTCGATGCATGCTCTCCTAAATCCATCAAAGCAAGGATGTTCCTTGCTTCATTATAATTGCCGGATTTATTTGTTATCCAAACTTCAATTTTATTAATTGTTATCGAAGACTGAATAATCGGGAGGTTTTGCAATGCCACATCATATTGATCCCTAAAATACTGAGCAAGGAAAAAATGTCGATTGGCATCATAATTAGAAGCCTCAAATTCAAAGGTAGTCCTTTGTGCACCGCCTTCAGTTTCCACCACTTTTGTTTCCCCTTTATTTTGAGAAATAATCGTTGTAAGGTTTAAGCGCCCAAACTGCATTTCGGTTTTCAAACCAAAAAGGTTGGTCCCTCCTGTAATCAGTGATCCTTGCAGTGGCAAAGAAACATTTCCGACTTCAATTTTTTTCAGTATTTCATCTTCGAGTCCAGTATACTCGATATTCATTTTGTTTTCGTAGTCAAAGGTAGCCTCGGTGTTGTAGTTAACCCTCATCTTCATTTTTTCACCAATGTTACCCATCACATTCATCTGGATTTTCTGATCAAAATCGAATGTAGGGGTTTTCCTGAGTCTCTCCGGAATTGCCGGGTTCTCAGTGGTATTTACCTGGTAACCAAAGCTTACCTCAACATATCCTTGAGGTCGAACATCAATCGTATTCCCGCCAAAGATTCGGTTAAACGCTTCCCCTCCAACAGTTAGTTTCGGAATGAAGGAACCTTGCGTCTCCATATCTTGTTGATTCGTACGCTGCCTCCAATAGTTTTTTATTGAATTTTGAAAATCGTAACGAATATATTCCCTCAAAGACATTGTTTTTGGCAACCTGTAATTAAAGTTACCAACTTTTTCATAAAAAATATATTCACCGGTTACCGGATCAAACTCAAGTTCCTTTTGAAGGTTTGAAGGGTTATCCAAAAATAAGAATGAACTATCTTTTGATTCTGGGTATTCAAAAGCTTCTTGCCTGGGGAAAGGGTATGGAAGAACCCCTGTTGTGTCAATATCAAATGTATCTGTCTGCTGAATGAAGTTACCTTCAGGTTTTGACGTAGTTTGGACTGGTTTATTTACCCAACCCATACTAATGATCCCTGAAAAAATAAGAAGCAGAAATATATTTTTCAAGCTAGTTTTCAATGACAGGTTTTTTCAAAGTTACAGGCCTTTTAATGCCATTTTAATCATTTCTTCTACCGTTACGTTTGGATTCGCTTTCAGTATCTTATCCAACTCCTTCTCAACACTCTTTTTGGCAAATCCCAGCATTACTAATGCAGATAACGCTTCATTCCTGATAGTATTGTCTGTAGATGAGATTAAAATTTGGTCTGTAGCCAGTCCTTTTCCAATTTTGTCTTTTAAGTCAATAATTACTCGCTGTGCAGTCTTTGCCCCAATGCCTTTTATGCTTTTTAAAAGATTAACATTTTCACTCAAAATTGCATCTCTGATTTCGGCTGGATTTAATGATGAAAGCATCATCAAAGCAGTACTCGAACCAATACCGTTCACAGAGATCAACAAACGAAAAAGTCCGCGTTCTGCTTCTTCTGCAAAACCATATAACAAATGGGCATCTTCACGAACAACCTGATGTAAAAAAAGCTTCGCCTGGTCTTTTCCATTCACAAGCGAATAAGTGTTTAATGAAATATTGATAAAATAACCAATAGATCCGGCTTCAATAACTGCATTGGCAGGGGTGAGTCCGGTTATTTTTCCATGAATGTATTCGTACATAGTTTTAAATCTCCTGATCTTCTGTCTGCAGATCTATGTTTTCATCAACCTGATTGGGATTGATTTCGTATTTTTTTAGTGGGTTTTTACTGATTTCCTGATACAATTTTCGGCTTTTGTAAATATCAATAGCCAGGTAAAGCGACTGTCTAAAAGAGTCAGGTGATGCTTTTCCTTCTCCTGCTATATCAAACGCTGTTCCATGAGCTGGCGATGTTCTGATAACCGGTAGGCCGGCAGTATAATTAACACCCTTTTCAAACGAAGCAAGTTTAAAAGGGGTCAATCCCTGATCATGGTACATGGCTAAAATTGCATCGAACTTGGTATAATCGCCTGAACCAAAAAAACCATCACTGGGGTATGGCCCAAGTGCCAGGATCCCTTCTTCCTTGGCAAGCTCAATTGCAGGTGCAATAATTTCTTTTTCTTCAGTTCCCAGCAAACCACCATCTCCTGCATGAGGGTTCAGGCCCATCACCGCAATTCGTGGTTTCTTAACACTGAAATCTTCTTCAAGTGTCCTGGAAATTATCCGAAGTTTCTTCAGAATAAGATCTTTCGTTATAAATTCCGGAACTTTTGTCAATGGCACATGGGTTGACACAATTCCAATCTTCATCATTTCGCTTACCATCAACATCACGTAATCGTCAGACTCAAATTGCTGAGCTAAAAATTCGGTATGCCCGGGGAAATTAAATTTATCAGACTGGATATTGTCTTTATTTATAGGAGCTGTTACCAATGCATCAATTAACCCGTCTTTCAAATCGCGAACCGAAGTTTCCAATGCCATATATGAAGCCTCACCTGCTATTTCCGAAGATTTACCAAGCTCAACCCGAATATTATCATCGATGCAATTAATAATATTTGCCCTTTTCGGGTCTGCTTCATTGGCAGAACGAATATTATTAAAATTGAAATTATTCATTTCCAGCGCCTTTCTATGGTAGGCAGCAACTTTTGGCGATCCATATACAATTGGGGTACACATATCTAAAATGCGGTTATCTGAAAGTGTTTTCATAATAACCTCGTAACCAATTCCATTTATATCGCCTTGTGATATCCCTATTTTTATTTTGTGTCTGCTCATGTTCGCGTTTATTAATTCATAATCCTGAAAAGTATTTTGGTTAGACTCCCCAGAAGATTGGCAAATTTAGTTCTTTATATCTACTTTATCAAAAGAGTTTTATCCCATAATTCTCCCTGACAGACGTGTTTGTTAAACAAAAGATTTTTGAGACTACGGCACAGGAGCTAAGGAATTATTCATATTATCGTCCAAAGGGACGGGGAACCCCAGACTGCCGTCAGGATTTCCTCCCGATAGGGATGGCAAGTTAAAACCCAAAGATCCCGGTCGCAAGGCTGACCGGGATCAGTTCGACTTAGATAATTCCAGTTCTCCGGCGGCTGCCGGATCCTCAAATTATAGTCTCACTGATTTAAAGGACAAGGGGTGGTTGAGATTCTTTTCGGCTACCTCTTTTTTATCAATCAAAAGTTGACAATAAAATTTAATCTCAGTATCTTTTAAGAAAAAACATGCTTCTAAAATCCACCCTAAATTGTTTTTCTGAATTATTCTTCCCCAGAATCTGTGTGGTTTGTAACAATCGCTTATATAGTCAGGAAAAATTTGTTTGTTTGAGTTGTCAGTACCAGTTCCCAAAAACAAATTTTCATTTACAAAGTGGGAACCAGATGGAACAGTTGTTTTACGGAAGGACAATGATTGAAAGAGCCTCAGCCTTTTTCGAATTTCAGAAAGGCAGTAATTACCAAAAAATTCTTCACCAGTTAAAGTATAAAGGAATGAAAGAACTGGGGGAACACATTGGAATGTTATACGGAATTGAGCTTAAAGGTTCAGATTTTATTAATTCAATCGATCTAATCTTACCCGTTCCCCTTCACCCTAAAAAAGAACAAAAACGCGGCTATAACCAGAGTTATCACTTAGCGATCGGCCTTGGCAATTCTTTAAAAATCCCTATGCGCAACGATATACTAAAACGAATTGTTAATACAAACACACAAACCAAAAGAAACCGTTTTGAGCGTTGGCAAAATGTAGATGGTATTTTCGCAGTTCAAAACCCCGATTTATTAAAAAACAAGCATGTTTTGCTGGTTGATGATGTAGTAACGACAGGAGCTACATTTGAAGCGTGTGTTTCAGCAATTAAAAAAATACATGAAACAAAAATAAGTTTATTAACATTGGCTATTGCATAATTTTATTCATCGTTTAATCTTATTGATCGGATGATTTCGAGTCATCCGATCAATAGCTTAATCACCAATTACCTCAAACTCGGTTCGCCGGTTAAGGCTTTTGGCAATTTCTTGCTGAGCCTCATCTAAACTAGAAATAAATTTCGGTGAAAGCATTGCTTCACGCTCCAGAAACTCAATATTCTTAGCCACTTTTGCATTAACAATAAAAGGTTTCTTCTCCCCATAACCCTTTGCAATCAAACGTTTAGCAGAAATTCCTTTTTCAATTAAATAACGCACCACCTCGTTTGCCCTTTTTTGAGAAAGTTCCAAATTAAAAGCTTCCGCGCCAACCTCATCGGTATGTGCACTAACTTCAATTTGAATATTTGGGTTAATCTGAAGGATATTGACTAGCTCATCCAACGATTTTTTTGAAGATGTCAACAGCTCCCATTTCCCGGTTTCGTAATAGATTTGCTCAAGACGAATCGGGTTATCAGTCGGAGTTTGCTTAAACTCAACCTGGAACTCCTGAGCTTCATTTAACCCTTTTGTTGAGATTTTGGACTGAGCATTTAAGAAGCCTTTTTTGTAAGCAATTAGTGTGTATTCATTGTCAGGTAATAATTCTACCTGAAACTCACCATTACTGGTAACCAATTTATGAATTGAACCATCTGTACCTGCTACACGGATATTTACATTTTGGATAACTGAATCAGTTTCTTCGTTGAATACTTTTCCGAAGCACATAAATAATTTCGGTGGAAGAAAGAAACTGTAAACATCCAGCTTACGACTACCTTTTCGGTTTGAGATGAAAAAGCCTTTCTCCTTATTTCCTAAAAACTGGATGCCAAAATCATCGGCATGTGAATTTACAGGCATTCCCATATTGGTAATTTGCCAACACCCTCTTTCCTTACGCGCGCGAAAAATATCCTGTGCCCCTGCTCCCATATGATAGTTTGAAGAAAAATACAAAATCCCACTTCGCCTCTCAACCGGATATAGCTCATCGCCTTTCGTATTAATCTGCGTACCCAAATTGATGGGCTCATCAAAAGATCCGGGTTCATTCATTTGAGCCTTCCAGATATCAAAACCTCCATTCCCTCCCGTTCGGTTTGATGAAAAATAAAGCCACCTGCCATCTTCTGACCAACTTGCCTGTGGATAATCAAATCCATCTTTTGTAAAGGAAACCGCCTGTAGCGAACCCCACTGGTCTCCATTCTTCAGACTATAAAATAATTGATGATTCTTCCCCGACTCAACATTCGTTTTTGCAAGTACCAATTTATTTCCATCAACAGACACATGAACATGATTTTCATCTGCTTCAGTGTTTAAGTCACTTTCATCCAACAATTTTGGGAATGACCATTTTTGATATGCAGGGTCATAATCAGCCGTAAATAAATCTGCATACCCTTGTCCATCAACTGGGTTAATCGTTTTACCTGTTGTTCCATCACGCGATGATGAAATCATAAGTGACCTATTGGCTAAAATTGAGATCGATCTTTCATGGCCATTTGAATTCAAACGACTCATTTTTTCAACCTGATAAAGGCTTGGGTTTTCTACCCAGTTTTTTGTTGCTTCAATTCCTTTTAATCCAAATCTGGCCTGCTTACTTTTCGAATCATTTTCAAGTATCTTTCCGTAAACTTCAGCACTTTCATCTAATTTCCCTGCGGCCTTTTGAACCTCAGCAAAATCTACATACAAATTATCTGCAGCAAATTTATAACGAGTTGCATTTTTAAACCAGGGGGAAGCTTTGTTGTATTCTCCCAATGCTTTGTAGCTTTTACCAAGCATGTACACTGCCTCCGCTTTTTCCTCCTTGCTTTTTAGCTTGGTGTAAACTTCACGGATATTTTCAATTGCTTTGAAGTATTCGCCTTGTTGATAATGCTTTTTACCAACCAAAAATTTGTTAGACCCACAACCTGCACAAAGGATAACGATCAGGAGTGAAAGTAGTATTTGCTGTTTCATCTTAGCCATTTGTATGGCAACTAAATTACAGAAAAAATTGGCTCAATTTACTGATCGGATGACTTCGAGTCATCCGATCAGTAATCACGGTAAAAATGATTGCGGAGAAGCCATTGATCCGATGACTTTGAGTCATCGGATCAATACTATCAAAAAGAGGACACTAAATAACTCCATTGCAATACTCTTAAGGTCTTACACCCGTGCCATACAAAAACAGGAGCAAATACATGGTTCACTTTTTCAAGCAAAAACTAAAGCGGTCTGCCTTACAGAAGTTGATGGTGTTTCCCCTTCATGGTCTCAATCAAGATATGAAGCCATAATCAACCTTTCTTATCCCGAAAAAGAATATCCACAAGTTTGCTTTGACTACATTCATGCCAACCCGGTGAAACACGGTTTAGCCGAAAATATCGAGGATTGGGAGTTCTCGTCTGCAAAGGATTATGCGAGAATAAGAAATGGCAGTCTGATTGACCGGGAAAAAGCAAACGAATTTGGGTTAGTTTATTCATCGGATGACTTGAAGTCATCCGATGAATAATGTACAGTCATAAGCAAAAACAACTGATCCGATGACTTCGAGTCATCGGATCAGTAAAATCATTATCTAACAAACAGCAGCTCACGATATTTTGGCAATGGCCAAAGTTCATTATCAACTATTAGTTCAAGTTTATCAATATGGTAACGAATATCATCCAAATAAGGACGAACAGTTTTGTCATAAGCATTTGCTTTCTCAATGGCATCTTCAATAACATTAGCTACCTTCCTGGCCTCAACCATTTCTTTTACTTTTGCTTTTATTGAAGAAATATGCCCACTGATTTCTTTGATCAATTCCTTACGGGCTCCAGCTAATTCATTAAATTCCTGCTCCGTAAATACTTCTTTCAGATTCTTCACATTATTCAACAAAGTAGTTTGATACTGAACCGCAGTAGGAACGATATGGTTGATTGCCAGGTCGCCAAGCACACGAGCTTCAATCTGGATTTTCATGGTGAATTTCTCATACTCAACTTCAGTACGTCCTTCCAATTCAGCTTCAGAAAGCACATCCATGCCAGAGAATAACTTCTTCACATCGTCTGTCAAATAAGCAGAAAGAGCTTCAGGTACACTTTTCACATTGGTCAACCCACGTTTAGCTGCTTCTTCAACCCACTCATCACTATACCCATTTCCATCAAAACGAATCGGTTTCGAATCAATAATTAACTTTTTAAGTACCTGGAAAATTGCTTCATCTTTTTTAATACCTGTATCAATAATTGCATCAACATCTTTTTTGAACTGGGTCAACTGAGCAGCAATTGCAGTATTTAAGGCAATCATAGCAGGAGCGCAGTTTGCTGATGAACCCACAGCACGGAACTCGAAGCGGTTACCCGTAAATGCAAACGGTGAAGTACGGTTACGGTCTGTGTTGTCCAGGATAATTTCTGGAATACGGCCAATATTTAGTTTCAACGCCGTTTTTTCGTCCGGTGTCATTTTGCGATCAACAACTGCTTCTTCCATCAAATCAAGCATTTTGCCGACTTCAGAACCTAAGAATACTGAAAGAATTGAAGGAGGCGCTTCATTTGCACCAAGACGATGCGAGTTACTTGCAGTCAAAATACTTGCACGAAGCAAATCCTGATTGTCGTAAACAGCTTTCAATGTATTAATTACAAAAGTTAAGAACTGCAAGTTTGACTTAGGGTTTTTCCCCGGGGAATATAAGTTTACACCAGTATCTGTCTCCAGTGACCAGTTATTGTGTTTCCCGGAACCATTAATTGCAGCAAATGGTTTTTCATGATAAAGAATTTGGAAATTGTGCCTTCTGGCTACCTTCTTCATCACATCCATGATCAATTGGTTATGATCATTTGCAAGGTTACATTCTTCATAAATTGGAGCTAACTCAAATTGGTTAGGAGCCACCTCATTATGACGGGTTTTCACAGGAATACCCAATTTGTAAGCTTCATTTTCAAGGTCTTCCATATAGCGGTAAACCCTTGTTGGAATTGAACTGAAATAGTGATCATCCAATTGCTGATCTTTTGCAGAAGCATGCCCCATTAAAGTACGACCTGTCAAAATAAGGTCTGGACGAGACATAAACAAAGCATCATCAATCAGGAAATATTCCTGTTCCCAGCCAAGGTTAGCGTGAACCTTGGTTACATTTTTATCAAAATACTGACACACCTCTGTTGCAATTTTATCAACAGCTGCAAGTGCCCTAAGCATAGGTGTTTTGTAATCCAATGCTTCACCGGTGTATGAAATGAAGACTGTTGGGATACATAACGTACCATCACTTATGAAAGCGGGAGAAGAAGCATCCCAGGCCGTATAACCACGTGCCTCAAAAGTTTGACGAATACCCCCACTAGGGAATGATGAAGCATCTGGTTCTTGCTGCGCCAGCAACTTCCCGGAGAAAGCTTCTACAACGCCACCATTCTCACCATGTGTAATAAAAGCATCATGTTTTTCAGCTGTTCCATCTGTCAAAGGATGAAACCAGTGTGTGTAATGAGTTGCTCCATTTTCGGTTGCCCAGGCCTTCATTCCCTGTGCTACCTGATCAGCCATTTTACGATCTACAGGTTTACTGTGATCAATTGCATCACTTACTGCTTTAAATGCTTCTTTTGACAGGTATTTTTTCATTTTTGGCCTGTCAAAAACTTTAATTGCATAAAAGTCTGAGGTTAATGCATCCTCTCTTTTTACTTCCTTAGGTTGACGTGAAAGTACCTCCTGAAGTGCTTTAAATCTAAAATCAGCCATCTTAAATCTGTTTATAGTTAATATAATTCTTCAAAACTATTTTTCCAAATGCTTAATTTTTCAAAATTACACTTTTTCAATATTTAGGGCTAATTTATTGGTGCAATATTTTATTTTTTGAGAAATCTTTAAAGTTAAACCCCTGTATTTTTGACAAAAATCAATATTTTATAATTTTTTCAATTAAAAAGATTAAAAAAAGCATGCGGTTTATCAAAGAATTGATTAGGATTTTAACAATAATTCACACATTTACTAAACAATAAAATAAAGAAAATTTCAAATTTCATAATACATGATCTTATTAGTGCAACAAATAGATATTCCAATAAATATTTGCTTAAAATGTTTGATTACGTTTAATTTGATTATTGAGGCATAAATTATTATAAGTTGAAGGCATGGAAAAGAGTGAAATCATTCAAAAAATAAAGGATAGCGAACACCAGAAAATAAAATTTGCCATTCCTGATATTGATGGGATCTTGAGAGGGAAAACCATTCATAAAAAGAAATTTTTGGATGTTGCTGAAAAAAGTATTGGCTTTTGTGATGTAGTTTTTGGGTGGGATGCCAATGATGTTTGCTATGATAATGTAAAAGTTACAGGTTGGCACTCAGGTTATCCTGACGCTCAGGCAAGAATTGACCTTAGTACTTTAAGAAATATTCCCTGGGATAATCAAACGCCCTTTTTTTTAGCTGATTTTAGCAAAGAAAACGAAGCTGGTCTTCCATCATGCTCAAGAAATTTACTAAAAAAAATAAAGGCAGAAGCCGACCAAATGGGGTTTCGCTCGATGTTTTCCCAGGAATTTGAATGGTTTAACTTTCTAGGAAAGCCAAACGATTTAGCAGAATCAGGCTATACCAAACTTAAACCAATTACTCCCGGAATGTTTGGTTACTCTTTATTAAGGCCCTCGGAGTACCCGGAGTATTTCAATGAAATATTTGATATGCTTGCAGCTTTTGACGTTCCACTTGAAGGGATGCATACTGAAACAGGCCCGGGGGTTTATGAAGCTGCCATTTTATACGATGATATTTTAGCAGCAGCCGATAAAGCAGCTCTTTTTAAAACCGGAGTAAAAGAAATTGCATACCGACACGGAATTGTTGCCACCTTCATGGCTAAATGGAATGACGAACTTCCCGGGTGTGGAGGACACCTTCATCAAAGCCTGTGGGACAAAGCAACTAACCAGAATTTATTTCTTTCGGATGAAGAAGGCAATATGAATGTAACAATGGAAAGTTACCTTGCCGGAGTATTGCACTGCCTTCCTGAAATAATGCCAATGTATGTGCCAAATATCAATAGCTATAAACGATTAAGAGAAGGAGCCTGGGCACCAACAAATATAACCTGGGGAAAAGATAACCGAACGGCAACAGTTCGGGTAATTAATGGAGACGAAAAATCAGCCAGGCTTGAAATGCGGGTTACAGGTGCTGACACAAATCCTTACCTGGCAATGGGCGCTTGCCTGGCATCAGGTCTGTATGGAATAAAGAAGAATTTAAAACTCAACATCCAGGAAACAATAGGTAACGCGTACGAGCAAAAAGAGAGTAAGAACCTCCCTTCGAACTTACTCGAAGCAAGCAGGATCATGAGAGATTCTAAAATAGCAAATGAGTTGTTTGGGGAAGCATTTGTAGATCACTTTATAAATACCCGCGAATGGGAATGGCGTGAATTTTCAAAGGCTGTTACGGACTGGGAAATAAAAAGATATTTCGAAATCATTTAATTCATGCTATTTTTGGGGTTCTACAGACTAAAGAAGAAATTATGCATACGCTCGATTATTTTCAGATAATCCGTTTGGCTTGGGAAGAATTTGATGATCGCCATGAAATTAAGGGTATTTATGATGTTAGTGCCCATGTTTCAACCAACCACGTTTATAAAATTTCATTTTTTGAGAGGCAACCTGTTTTTGCTAAACTTTCAGAATATGGAAAATTCGAAGATTTCCGCGAAGACCACATCATTATAAACAACCTGGCGAACAACCTGGAAACCCCCTACGAAAATTTCCTGGCTCAATCGTTGGTAAAAAGAAACGAACTTTTTATTTATCGTTACCATCTGAATAAAAGTTCAGCCTGGGTGGTTTTCTACAACCCCATTAAGTTTCAACAAAAACTACCACGTAGGTTAGATGACAAGCTTATCCGAAAAATGGGCCGTGAATTAGCCAGGTTTCACAAGGCTTGTACTAATGTGAGTAACCAGCTCCCCAAAGCCTCAAAGAATGTTATTACTGATATTCATAAGCTAACCAAAAAGTTAAGATGTGGTGAGTTTTCTGAAAATATGGAACACCACGATTTAATCAAAAAGCAATGCGATATTTTTTTAGAAAATGCGGACAAGGTAAATTATACAACAGATATTGAAACAATACCCGTTTTTGTAGATTGGAACATTGGGAACTTCTCTGTAACCGCTAGTGGACGTTTCTATTCTCGTTGGGATTATGATTGGTTCCGTGAATCTTCACGTGTAATGGATTTCTATTTTTTTAGCCGTGTTGTTTCCGATGTTGGCGACCGAACTGTGTTTAGCTATTTGGTCGACCCTTTAATGGAAAACCGTTTCCTGATATTTCTAAAAGAATATCACAAAATTTACCCACTAACAGAAGCTGAAGTTATATTGATAAAAGAAGCTTATCGCTTTTTCATTTTAAATTACGTGATTAAAGACGGACAATACTTTTTCAGGGAAAGCTTTGCCAGAAAACTCCAAAAAGAAGCATTTGATATTTATTTCCCGGTCCTTGATAAAAACTATCAGGTAGAAAAAATCCTGAAAACCCTAAAAATTTAGTTAGATGAAGACGGTTGAATTTAAAAAGATAGTAAAAAATTATAAAACAGTGTTTTTTGATGCCTTTGGGGTTTTAAAGAATCACAAAGGATTAATTAATGGCATTGACAAAACCTTTGAATACCTTAATGAATTAGGAATTGACTATTACATATTAACAAATGACGCATCAAGAAGCCCGGAAGAGCTTGCTTTGGGATATCATCGTAAAGGCATTACATCAATCACTACAGAAAAAGTACTGTCTTCCGGAATGTTGGCAATGGAATACCTGAAATCAAAAATAAAATCAGGGACTGTAGCCTACCTCGGAACCGAACAATCTGCCCATTATATTGAAACTGCCGGCTTACAAACAATGCCCATCAGTACGCTCAATTTAGACCAACAAGAACACGTTGACAATATTAAATGCCTGGTTTTTTTGGATGATGAAGGTTTTGACTGGAACCACGATATCAATAAAGTCATCAACCTTCTTCGTAGAAAAAACATGTCGGTTGTAGTGGCCAATACCGATATTAATTACCCGGTAACACGTAAAGATATTGCGGTAGCTATTGGCGGTATTGCTGACATGGTCGAAGATATCGTTGGAAAGCGTTTTATCCGTTTTGGAAAGCCAGATGTTCAAATGTTTATGTTTGCTTTAGAAAAAGCACAGAAAGTACAGCAAATTAATCGTGATGAAATCTTAATGGTTGGCGACACCCTGTACACGGATATTATTGGTGGCAATAAGTTTGGTTTAGATACAGTCCTTGTTCTTTCCGGGAATACACTTCCGGAGAATGCAAAAATGAAAATCCGGTCAACAGGCATCATTCCAACCTATGTCTGTGATTCAGTTGCTGTTGGATAGCTCATAGCTAAAAAAAGAGCCATCTACTTACGCAGACAGCTCTATAAAATATCTTAAGTGCTATAATTAAATCTTAGCTCCGTGTACCGTTTTGATAATACGCGCTGCCACTTTGTAAGGATCTGCATTTGAAGCAGGACGACGGTCTTCCAGGCGACCTTTCCAACCATCCTCAACCGTTCCAACTGGAATACGGATAGAAGCCCCACGGTCAGAAACACCATAGCTGTACTCATCAATTGACTGAGTTTCATGAAGGCCAGTCAAACGTTGATCATTGTATGCTCCATATACCTCAATGTGCTCAGGAATAAATTTTCCGAACTCTTCGCAAATAGCTGTAAATACTTTCTCATCACCGCAAGTACGCATTAAACCATTCGAGAAGTTTGCGTGCATACCTGAACCATTCCAGTCAAGGTCTTTTCCAAGTGGTTTTGGATGCCATTCAACATCAATACCATATCTTTCAGCAGTACGTTCCAATAAGAAACGGGCCATCCAGATTTGATCACCTGCATTGTGGGCTCCTTTAGCAAAAATTTGGAATTCCCATTGCCCGGCAGCTACCTCAGCGTTAATACCTTCAACATTCAAACCAGTTTCTAAGCATAAATCAAAATGCTCTTCAACAATTGCACGACCAAAAACTTTTGAACCACCAACACCACAATAGTAAGGTCCTTGCGGTTCCGGGAAACCACCGGCAGGGAAACCTAAAGGTAAACGTGTTTTAGGGTCATACAAGAAATACTCTTGCTCGAAACCAAACCAGAAATCTTCATCTTCCTGCTCAATGTGTGCACGTCCGTTGGTTTCGTGTGGAGTACCATCTGGGTTTAAAACTTCAGTTAAAACCAAAAAAGCGTTTTTACGGTCCGGATCAGGAATTATAAAAACAGGTTTCAAAAGAAGGTCTGAAGCTTCACCTCCTGCCTGATTCGTTGAAGAACCATCAAACGACCAAATTGGACAATCTTCTAACTTCCCACTAAAATTTTCTGCAATACGGGTTTTTGCCCTTAACTGCTGAGTTGGCACTGAACCATCCAGCCAGATATATTCCAATTTTGATTTCATATTGTTACAATTTATAAGTTAATGATATTATTTTTCAATATTTTGACAGCAAAAATATAACGATAAGGCAAAATTGTAAACATTGTATGACCAATATGCCAAAAATTAATACAAAGTTTACATTTGTTCGTGTTTCCCTGAAACAACCCTGGCAAAAACACACATACAGATCAAAAAAACACATATTTATCGACAAGAATATTGCGATTACATACCCTAACTTGCAAAATAATGTGTTTTCAACCAAACACCCCTCAAGTTATTACTGGTCAACTGTTTTTAACTATTTCTAGCCCTACAACACAAAAAATTATGATATATAGCATAAATATCTCGTCAATATTTCGTAATTTTAATGATCTTTTTACTACCCATAATACACATTTACATATTGAAAACGTTATAATTAAAGAACTTACAACCGCATAATCTTAAAACATCTAAAATGAACATTAATCGAAGAAAATTTTTAAAAGCCAGTGGAGCAACAGTTGCCGGGGGTGTTCTGTTGCCATCATTTCTCCACTCATGTCAAACAACTCCCTTAGCAGAAAATGTTATGGCATATCTTGAACATTTTGAGGTAAACATGGAAATCCTGGAAAAGGTAGTTTCTACAGCACTTAGTAAAGGTGGCGATTATGCCGACCTGTATTTTGAGCATAAATTATTCAACAGTCTTGGTCTTGAAGACGGAAAAGTAAACAGGGCATATTCAAATATTGACTATGGTGTTGGTATCCGGGTTTTAAAAGGAGATCAAACCGGATTTGCTTATTCCGAAACGATTACTCCTGAAGCAATGCTCAAAGCTGCCAGGACTGCTGCAAATATAGCCAGTGGAACAAAAAACATTCCAGCGGCTGAACTAAATGAAGCTATTCCTCCCGATTACTATGCCATTGATAAATCCTGGGAAGATGTTCGCGTAAAAGACAAAATACCTCATGTGCAAAAACTAAACGACAAGATTTTCAGTCTTGATGAACGCGTTTCAAAAGTAAATGTATTCATGACTGACGAAACATCTTATGTCATGTTTTATAATTCCGAAGGAACATTCACATATGACTATCGCCCAATGACAAGTCTTGGAGCTGTTTGCGTTATGGAAAAAGATGGGCAGTTGGAAAATTCTTATTCTGCTCGTTCTTTCCGCAAAGGTTTTGAGTTTTTGAATGAAGAACTGGTTAACGAAATTGCAAAAGAAGCTGTTGACAGAACCGCAATCTTATTTGATGCAACCAAACCAAAAGCCGGTGAGATGCCTGTTGTAATGGGTGCCGGCGGTTCCGGAATTCTCTTACATGAAGCAATTGGTCATACTTTTGAAGCCGATTTCAACAGAAAAGGCACTTCAATTTTTGCTGATAAAATGGGTAAGCATGTTGCCGAGAACTTTGTAAACATTATCGATGACGGAACACTTCCTGGTAACCGGGGTTCTATCAATATGGATGACGAAGGCATCCCTTCAGAAAAAACTTATTTGGTTAAAGATGGTATTCTGAATAGCTACATTCATGACCGGATTAGTGCCAAACACTACAATGTATCACCTACCGGAAACGGTCGCAGGGAGTCATTCCGCCATGTACCATTACCACGCATGCGTGCTACTTATATGGAAACCGGACCACATACAAAAGATGATATCATTTCCAATGTGAAAAATGGAATTTACGTGGACAACTTCAGTAATGGAGAGGTTAAGATCGGTGCAGGTGACTTTACTTTCTTTGTAAAATCAGGATACCTGATTGAGAATGGCAAGCTTACTCAGCCAATTAAAGACATTAACATTATTGGTAACGGGCCTCAGGCACTTGCTGACATTACAATGTGTGCCCAGGATTACCTGATTGACAACGGAACCTGGACATGCGGCAAATCCGGACAGTCTGTTCCTGTGACCTGTGGACTACCAACCGTTCTTGTTAAAAAACTTACAGTAGGCGGTACAAATGCTTAATGATTAATCATCTGTAAACTGAATTAAAATGACAAAAGAAGAAAAATATACATTGGCCAAATGGGCTATGCAACATGCCCTCGATAATGGAGCCAGCCAAGCCAGCGTAACAATTGCCGAAAGCAAAAGCAGCAATGTGGATGTACGCGAAAAAAAGATAGACACGCTTAAAGAAGCTATTCAAAGAAGTATGACCATTCGTTTGTTTGTTGACAATAAATATTCTGTACAACGCACAAACCGGATTAACAAAGAAGAACTTGCCCGTTTTATCGAGCAGGGTATTGAAGCCACAAAGTATTTAGCTGAAGACGAATTCCGCACGTTACCTGATCCTGAATTATATTTTAAAGGGAATGGTGATGATTTAAAAACTCTTGACAGTTCATATGATAACATTGAGCCGGAAACAAAAGTAAAACTGGCTTTTGATGCAGAAAAAGAAGCTTTGAATAAAGATGAACGAATTATCTCAGTTACTGCTTCCTATTCTGACAGTATGAGTAGCAAGATCATGGTAACCAGCAATGGTTTTGAAGGTGATACGCAAAACAGCTATTTCAATATCTCGGCATCTGTTTCTGTAGATGGCGGAGATGCCCGCCCGGGAGATAACTGGCGCGAAAGTGCTGTTTTCTTTGATAAACTGAAAAAAGACGAGGTAGGTAATAAAGCTCTTGATCGTGCTATCAAAAAGATTGGCCAGGAAAAGATTAAATCCGGTAAGTACTCCATGATTATTGAAAACCGAAGCGTTGGAAGAATCTTCTATCCGCTTATCAGTGCACTTGATGGATATAACATTCAACAACAGAATTCTTTCTTAATTGATAAGCTTGGCGAACAAGTAGCATCAAAGAAACTTACACTTACTGATGATCCATTTATTGTTGGTGGACGTGGCAGCAAACTTTTTGATGATGAAGGCCTCGCAGCTAAAAAACGTGTTGTTTTTGACAAAGGTGTTCTTGGAACGTATTTTATTGACACCTACTATGCTAAGAAGCTGGAAATGGATCCAACAACAGGAGATACTTCGAACCTGATTTTTGAAACAGGTGATAAAAATCTTGAAGGGCTTATCAAGGAAATGAATAACGGTATTCTTGTAACCGGATTCAACGGTGGAAATACAAATGGAACAACAGGTGATTTCTCTTATGGGATTGATGGTTTCCTTGTTGAGAATGGTAAAATAATTAAGCCTGTTTCTGAAATGAACATTACCGGAAATATGAAAGATTTATGGACAAGTCTTGCTGAAGTTGGCAATGATCCAAGGCCTGATTCTTCATGGCGAACACCTTCGCTGTTATTCAAAAATGTAGATTTTAGTGGAATTTAATAAAAATCTTTTACTGAGGCTCTCACTTGAAGTGAGAGCCTCAGTTTTTCTTGTTAAGCACATAATCAAATTAAGAGACTGTTTTGAATTTATTCATTTATCCTATTATTCGTCTTTCCTGCCTACCGCAGGCAGGTTCACTTATACTGCTGCAAAATTTCCTTAAATAGACAAGGCTATTCGCGTCAATTTTGCTTTGTCTAAGCAAAAAATACTTCATAATATTTCTAAAAAATAAAATCAAAACAGTCTCTAAGGCTTTTCCTTTTCATTATTTTTGTTTGATAAAAACAATCGATTTGGCACGACGAGAAAAACGAGGAAAGAGCAAAAGCTCTGCAGGATTTAATCAGAAAACAGGCGAAGACTTTCTAAAACAAAATGCCCGAAAAGAAGGGGTAAATGTTTCTTCCAGTGGCCTTCAGTGGAAAATTATTGAAGACACCAACAAGCCAAAACCCGATGAATATTCGACAGTTCTCATTCATCAACGAGCTTTATTGCTTAATGGCAATGTACTTAAAGACACTTACCAATTGAATAAGCCTGATGAGGCTAAAGTTGAAGAATTAATTGAAGGCTTGCAGGAAGCTTTAATGATGATGGGCATGGGGAGTCGCTACAAATTCTGGGTCCCTTCTGAATTAGCCTGGGGACGAAAGGGATCAACGAATAAAATCCCGCCCAACGCAGTAATATCTTTCGACATCCGCCTGATCGATATCATTTAAATGTAAAATTGGTCATTCGTCAAGGCCGTTTTTTTAACCGCAAAGCACACAAAGATTTTGCAAAGAACCTAAGAATTGGGACTAATATTGAACACCGGATGCATCGCCCATCCAAGACCGTCATTCCGGACGGAACGAAGTGAAGATCCGGAATCTGTTTCGGTTAATTCAAACACCTGGCAAGTTATGGATCAGTTGAAATATCTGATGGACTAAGTTTGTATTAGACTTCTGTTTTTTTATCTTATGATCCTAGTGTCAAGTCAAGCATGCCCTATCACCCCAA